>JANNCT010000160.1:0-4180 GCA_031386895.1 Polaromonas sp. | reverse complement strand
TTGGCATTGCGCTTGATGTTGCCGTACAGCGCTGACGAGCCCGTCATCATGGCGCATTCGCCCGACACAAAAGTGGCGTCTGCCAGGTTGCCGCGGCCCTTGTATGCAAACAGGCCGGTCTTGGCCATGTTGGCGAGGTTTTCAATATGGCGCACATGCAGCGGGGTGTTAAAGGCCAAACGTGTGTCCAGCCCCTTCATGCCATTGCTTTTCGTGGCAAATTCAACGTTGTGCCAGGCTGAAAAGCTCTCCAGCTGGGTCCAGCTTTGCCAGCTGGTGGTAAATGGGCATTTGTGGCCGTTGGCTTTGAGCTTGGCCGCTGCCAGAGCCACTTCAGGCCAGGTGGTGGGAATTTTGTCAACGCCAGCGGCTTTGAAGGCGTCTTTGTTGTAATGGAAAACGGTGGTCGAGCTGTTGAACGGGAAGCTCAGCATGTCGCCGCTTGGGGCGGTGTAGTAGCCAGCTACTGCTGGCACGTAGGCGCTGGCGTCAAATTTGATGCCGGCTCTTTTCATGACTTCGGTCACGGGCACGATGGCTTGCTTGCTGGCCATCATGGTGGCGGTACCGACTTCAAATACTTGCAAAATGTGCGGGGCGTTGCCAGCGCGGAAGGCAGCAATAGCAGCCGTCATGGACTCGTCGTAGCTGCCTTTGAAGGTAGGCACGACTTTATAGTCTTTTTGGCTGGCGTTGAAGTCTTTGGCCTGGTCGTTGACCCATTCGCCCAATGCGCCCCCCATTGAGTGCCACCACTGGATTTCAGTTTGGGCCTGGCTGGCCAAGGGAAGGCAGGCGGCCAATACGGCCAATGCAGAGGCAGCGATACGGTGTTTCATAAAGGCTTTCAAAAAAGTACAAATCGGACAAAGGCTAAGCATATGTCTGGTTTATGACAATCCTATTTAAGGATGTCGCCAGTTTTTCGCAAAGCGGGTTTGTATGGGGGGCTAACGCCTGAAACCTTGGGGTCATCCCCTTTGCTGCCCTGCGGCAATCACTCCGGTAATAATAGGTATCGCTTCTGGCATTCCCCTAAAAGCGCATGAATTCCCCACGATGAACGCACCTACAACACTTCAAGAATTGAACGTTTTTGCCGCTGATGCAAAAACCGAAGAAGCCCGCATCCGCGAGATTCCTTACAACTACACGTCGTTTTCTGACCGTGAAGTGGTCATTCGCTTGCTGGGAAGCCGCGCCTGGGACTTGCTGAACCAGCTGCGGGGCGAGCGCCAAACCGGCCGTTCAGCACGCATGCTGTACGAAGTGCTGGGCGACGTGTGGGTGGTGCAGCGCAACCCGTACCTGCAAGACGACATGTTGGACAACCCCAAGCGCCGCAAGCTGCTGGTGGATGCGCTGCAGCACCGCTTGAGTGAAGTTGAAAAACGCCGCACGCCCGGGGTGGACAGCCAGCGCGATGCAGTGGTGGGCGAGCTTTTAGCGTCAGCGCGAGATGCGGTGACCCGCTTTGCACGCTCCTTTGAAGAAATGTACGAATTGCGCCGCCTGACGGAGCGCAAACTGCGCAAGCTCACGCTCAAAGACAACATCAAGTTTGACGGCTTGTCGCGCGTGTCTCACGTGACCGACGCCACTGACTGGCGGGTCGAATACCCGTTTGTGGTGCTCACACCTGATACTGAAGTTGAAATGGCCGGCTTGGTCAAGGGTTGTATTGATTTGGGGCTGACGATAGTCCCGCGCGGCGGCGGCACGGGCTACACCGGCGGCGCGATTCCTTTGACCTGGAAATCAGCCGTTATCAATACCGAAAAACTGGAGGCTATGACCGAGGTGGAAATGGTCACGTTGCCGGGCTTGAGCAAACCCGTTGCCACGGTCTGGACGGAAGCCGGCGTGGTCACCCAGCGCGTGGCCGATGCGGCCGAACGCGGTGGCTACGTGTTTGCGGTTGACCCGACTTCAGCGGAAGCATCCTGCATAGGCGGCAACATCGCCATGAATGCCGGCGGTAAAAAAGCCGTGTTGTGGGGCACAGCATTAGACAATTTGGCCAGCTGGCGCATGGTCACGCCTGATTCGCAGTGGCTCGAAGTGACGCGGGTTAATCACAACCTGGGCAAAATTCACGATGCTGAGCTGGCCAGCTTTGAGCTGAAATATTTTGAAGCCGACGGCAAAACCTTTGTGCGGCAAGAGCGGCTGGACATACCAGGCAAAAGCTTTCGCAAAGAAGGCCTGGGCAAGGACGTTACCGACAAGTTTTTAAGCGGCTTGCCCGGCATACAAAAAGAAGGCTGCGACGGCCTGATTACCAGCGCGCGCTGGATTGTGCACCGCATGCCTGTGCACACCCGCACCGTGTGTATGGAGTTTTTCGGCAATGCCAAAGACGCCGTGCCCAGCATTGTCGAGATCAAAGACTTCATGTTTGCCGAGCAAAAGCGCAGCGAGGCCGCAGGCTCACCCGTGTTGTTGGCGGGGCTGGAACATCTGGACGACCGCTATTTGCGCGCAGTGGGCTACGCCACCAAATCAAAACGCGGTGGCTTGCCCAAAATGGTGTTGATTGGCGACATTGCTGGCGACGATGCCGATGCGGTAGCCCGTGCGACGAGTGAAGTCGTGCGTATTGCCAACTCGCGCAGCGGTGAAGGCTTTATTGCCATTGGCCCTGAAGCGCGCAAAAAGTTCTGGCTGGACCGCAAAAAGACCGCCGCCATTTCGCGCCACACCAACGCCTTCAAAATCAATGAAGACGTGGTCATCCCGCTGCCGCGCATGGCCGAATACACCGATGGCATTGAGCGCATCAACATTGAGCTGAGCCTGGCCAACAAAATCAAGCTGTGCGATGCGTTGGAAGCTTTTTTAAGCAAAGGCAATTTGCCGCTGGGCAAGGCTGAAGACGCGAGCGATGTGCCTTCGCCGGAGATGCTGGAGGGCCGTGTTGTGCAGGCTTTGGCACTGGTTGCCGCCACGCGCGAACTGTGGGCCGGATGGCTGCAAAACGTCGACACGCTGTTTGACCAATTGCAAGACCACACCCTGCGTGCCAGCTGGAAAACGCAGCTCAAAACACCACTGCAAGCTATTCTGACGGGCGGTGCGTTTTTACCGATATTTACAGAATGCGTCGCGATTCACAAGCGCGTGCTGAAGGGCCGCGTGTGGGCCGCGCTACACATGCACGCCGGCGACGGCAATGTACACACCAACTTGCCGGTGAATAGCGACGATTACGAGATGTTGCAAACCGCCCGCCATGCGGTCGAACGCATCATGGTGCTGGCAAGGTCACTTGACGGCGTGATTTCTGGCGAGCATGGCATTGGCATCACCAAGCTGGAGTTTTTGACTGATGCAGAGCTGAAACCGTTTGCTGATTACAAAGCCAAGGTGGACCCAGAAGGGCGCTTCAACAAAGGCAAGTTGCTACGAAATAAGGAGCTGCTCGCGCCCGTATTTATTGGGCTAGAGGCTAAAAACACCCCTAAAAACGGCCAAAAAGAGCCTCTTTTGGCTGATTTGACGAATGCTTACACGCCAAGCTTCGGCTTGATGGGTCATGAATCTTTGATCATGCAGCAGTCAGACATCGGCGCCATCGCCGACAGCGTCAAAGACTGCCTGCGTTGCGGAAAATGCAAACCGGTGTGCGCCACCCACGTGCCGCGCGCCAACCTGCTTTACAGCCCGCGCAACAAGATTTTGGCAACATCGTTGCTGGTAGAAGCGTTTTTGTACGAAGAGCAAACCCGACGTGGCGTGAGCATCAAGCACTGGCAAGAGTTTGAAGACGTGGCTGACCACTGCACGGTTTGCCACAAGTGCTTGAGCCCGTGCCCGGTGGATATTGACTTCGGCGAAGTGTCAATGAACATGCGCAACCTGCTGCGCAAAATGGGTCAAAAAACTTTCCGCCCCGGCAATGCGGCAGCGATGGTGTTTTTGAATGCGACGAACCCGCAAACCATCAAGGTCATGCGCACGGCAATGGTGGACGTGGGCTTTAAAGTGCAGCGCCTGGCCAATGATTTGCTCAAACGCGTGGCCCGCAAGCAAACGGCGCAACCGCCGTCCACGCTGGGAAAAGCGCCTGTCAAAGAGCAGGTGATCCACTTCATCAACAAGAAAATGCCGGGTGGCCTGCCCAAGAAAACCGCACGCGCATTGCTGGATATTGAAGACAAAGACTACGTGCCCATCATTC
>JANNCT010000127.1:0-44043 GCA_031386895.1 Polaromonas sp. | reverse complement strand
CTTGCGGTGCTCGAAGTCAGCGGAATTTTTAGAAACTAGTCGGCTTTGCCGCCGTCGGACATCTAAAAATTTATTCCCGCTGCCTCCTGCGCTCCTCAGCCCAGCCAGGACGGGGTAGGGAGGGCTCAAATACAGGATCGGGGAGCCCTCACCCCTGCCCTCTCCCGGAGGGAGAGGGGGTAAAACCAGACTGTGGCGCGACCAAGACCTCTTCATTCCCTCTCCCGCAGGGAGAGGGCTAGGGTGCGGGCTCCCCAGATCCGAACCTGAATCAACTCCCCACCCCGTCCTGGCTGGGCTTGAAAAAGTTGGAGGAGACGGATTAAAAAATTTAGATGTCCGACGGCGGCGAAGCCGACTAGTTTCTAAATTTTCCGGCTCCTTCAACTTTTTCAAGGAACCGCGAAGCGGCCCAGACTGCGGGTCGCCTTTTCTTTGCTTACTTTCTTTTGGCGAAGCAAAAGAAAGTGAGTTGCAGCCGGGCAACCCCCGGCACTTCCGGCAAGGCAGAGCGCTACCAATTAATGAGCTGCTAGCGCCCGTATTACTTACGCTAGAGCACGAAAACATACTCAAAACCCCCTGCCACGACCGAACCGCCGTCCCAGCCGATCAAACGCCAAATAAATCACCGGCGTAGTAAACAAAGTCAGCACTTGACTCACAACCAAGCCACCAAAAATAGCCAACCCCAAAGGCCTGCGCAGCTCAGCGCCTTCACCCCAACCCAGCATCAATGGCACAGCAGCAAACAGCGCCGCCAGCGTCGTCATCAAGATCGGGCGAAAACGCAGCAGTGCTGCCTGGTGAATCGCCTCACGCGCCGACTTGCCCTGGTTGCGCTCTGCGTCAATCGCAAAGTCAATCATCATGATGGCGTTTTTCTTGACGATACCGATCAACAAAATAATGCCGATGATGCCAATCACGCCAAGGTCTGACCCGCTGACCATCAGCGCCAGCAGCGCACCCACGCCTGCAGACGGAAGCGTTGACAAAATCGTGAGTGGGTGAATGTAGCTCTCATACAGCACGCCCAGCACGATGTACACGCACACCACCGCCGCCAATATCAGCCACAACTGGCTGGCCAAAGAGCTTTCGTATGCGCCCGCGGCACCCAAGAAAGTCATGCTGACGCTGGCTGGCAATTCAATGTCAATAGCTGCCTGCTTGATGTCGCTGACGGCTTTGCCCAAGGCTGTGCCAGCTGCGGTGTCAAAGCCAAGGGTGGTGGCTGGAAACTGGTCAACGCGCGTGACCTGCAGCGGCGCAGCGCGCTCTGAAATAGTGGCAATAGAGGCCAGAGGTGTTGCCGCCCCGCCGCTGGTTTTTAACTGCAAGTTACCGAGCGAAGCCGCAGTATTGAGCTGGCCGGGCAGCGCTTCCAGAATCACGCGGTACTGGTTGGTTTCAGTAAAAATAGTGGACACAATGCGCTGGCCAAAAGCGCTGTACAGCGCGTCGTCAATGCTGCTGGCCGATATGCCCAAACGCGACGCGGTGTCGCGGTCAATCGTGATGAACGCTGATGCGCCGCTGGCACCCGCGCTGCTGGCCACATTGCGAACGCCGGCCAGCGTTGCCATGCGCTGCGCCAGCTTTTGCGCCCACTGCGTGACCTGCTGGTTGTCTGCGCCTTCAAGCGACAAGCGGAACTGCGTTGGTCCGGTTTCGGCATCGATCGTCAAGTCTTGCGTAGGCTGTACGTAAAGCGTTGCACCCGCAACTTTGGCTGCACGCTCGCGCAAGCGGTTCATGGTTTGCTGTTGGCTGCTCGTGCGCGATTTTTTGAGGTCAATCAACATGCGGCTGGTGTGCAGCATGGTGTTGTTGGCCCCGTCTACCCCAACGAAGGCGCTGAGGCTTTGCACATCAGGGTCTTCAAGTAGCGCGGTAGCAACTTGTTGCTGCAACTCCGCCATGCGGGCATAAGACACGGTTGGAGTCGTTTCAACCCGCGCCTGCAATTGGCCAGTGTCTTGGGTTGGAAACAATCCCTTTGGAATCAGCACATACAGCAGCACGGTAAGCGCCAGTGTGGCCAGCGCTACAAACAGCGTCAAGCCCTGGCGCTTGAAGACCCAGATGAGCGCTAGGTCGTAGCGGCGCATTACGTTGTCTAAAAAACTTTGAAGTGCGCCAGTTTGCGCATTTACGGGCGTGTGTTTTAACCACCTTGCAGACATCATCGGCACAAGAGTCAGCGAGACAACCGCTGAAATCAAAATCGTAATCGCCAGCGTGACCGCAAACTCGCGAAACAAGCGGCCCACCACATCGCCCATAAAAAGCAGCGGTATCAGCACTGCAATCAACGATACCGTGAGCGAGATGATGGTGAAACCAATTTGCGCCGCGCCCGTAATGGCAGCCTCGAGTGGCTCCAGCCCCTGTTCGATGTAGCGCGAAATATTTTCAATCATCACTATCGCGTCGTCGACCACGAAGCCGGTGGCAATCGTCAGCGCCATCAGGCTCAAATTGTTCAGGCTGTAGCCCAGCAAGTACATCGCGCCGCAGGTGCCAATCAGTGAAATCGGCACCGCTACGCTGGCAATCACCGTAGCCCTTACGTTGCGCAAAAAAGCAAAAATCACCAGCACCACCAACAGCACCGCCACCAGCAACTCAATTTGCACATGCAGTACCGACGCGCGTATGCCGGTGGTGCGGTCGCTCAAGATGTGAACGTTCAATGCAGCAGGCAAGCCAGCTTGCAGCTCAGGCAACCGCGCCTTGATGGCGTCAACAGTGGCGATAACGTTGGCACCCGGCTGACGTTGTACATTCAAAATGATTGCGGGCTTGAGCTGCTTTTGGTCGGCTTTCTGGCAATTGTCTTTATCCGAGGCAGCGCAATCTTTCCCAGCCCACGCACCCAGCTTGACGTTCTCAGCGCTGTTCACCACGCGCGCTACATCCGCCACACGAATCGCCGCGCCATTGCGAAACGCAATGATCAGATTGTTGTAGTCGGCCACCGCAACCAACTGGTCGTTGGCGTTGATGGTGGTGGCGCGGGTGGGCCCGTCGATGCTGCCTTTGGCGGCGTTGGCGTTTGCAGCTGATATGGCAGTGCGCAGGGAGTCCAGACCCAGGCCATAAGACGCAAGTGCCTGCGTGTCGGCCTGTATGCGCACCGCTGGCCGCTGCCCGCCGCTGAGCGTAACCAGCCCCACGCCGCTGACCTGGCTGATTTTGAGTGCCAAGCGTGTGTTGACCAGGTTTTGCACTTCGGTCAATGGCAAGCTGTCAGATGTGATGGCCAGCGTCAACACCGGCGCATCGGCGGGGTTAACCTTGGCGTATACCGGCGGCGCTGGCAAGTCGGCCGGCAGCAGCGAGCCACCAGCGTTAATCGCTGCTTGCACCTGCTGCTCAGCAATGTCCAGCGCTAGGCCGAGCCCAAACTGCAGCGTGACGATGGACACGCCAGCCGCGCTGGTCGAGCTCATGCGCTGCAGCCCCGCCATCTGACCGAACTGCCGCTCCAGCGGGCTGGACACAGTTTGCGCCATCACTTCAGGGCTGGCACCGGGGTACAGCGTTTGCACCTGAATGGTGGGGTAGTCAACCTGCGGCAGCGCGGACAGCGGTAAAAACCGCAGGCCCATCAGCCCCGCCAGCACGATGGCCAACATCAGAAGCGACGTAGCTACGGGCCTGAAGATAAACGGGCGTGAAGGGCTCATGTGCCGCTACGTCGCTGGTGCATCATTGGGCAGGCCGCTCGCCGCCACCGCCTTGCCTGCGCCGCTCGGCCATGGCCTGCCAGCGCTGGAGTGCTTCGGCATCGCCACTGTCGAGTTTCTCAAAAAACTTTTTGCGCCGCTCAAAAGCCACCGGGTCGTCTTTGACCTGCTCGAGCATGAGCTGGCGTTGCTCTGGCGACGGCAGGGGCGTTGCGGCGGCGGCTGGCTTGTTTTCAGTTGCTGGAGCTGTTGCAGTTTGTGCTGCTGCGAGAGCCGACTGTGCGCCCGAACCAGACGATATAGGTGCTTTTGGCGATGGTGCTGCAGCCATTGCGGCGGGCGCATCAGCTCGAGCCGGCGCAGCAGCGCTGCTTGCACCGCCTGCTGGCGCGCTGGCACCCGGCCGCCGTCCGCCACCGCGCGGTGCGTCGCCTGCAAGGCTCACGCGCGAGCCGTCTTTGAGCCTGTCAGCACCTTCGGTAATGACCTGCTCACCCGCTTTAAGGCCAGACGCAATCACCACTTTTTCAAGCGTTGCCTGCCCGCGGGTGACCGGCCGAATTGCCACCGTGCGCTCAGCGGCATTGAGCACATACACAAAGTCGCCACTGCCGCCTAAACGCACGCTTGACACCGGCACGACCACAGCGTTATCAATGGATTTAATCTGCAGTTGAATATTTACAAACTGGCTGGGGAACAGTGCTTGGTCGGCGTTGGTAAAACGCGCCTTGGCTTTGACGGTGCCGGTAGTGGTGTCAACCTGGTTGTCGAGCGATGCGAAGGTGCCGGTGCACAGCGCGCTGGAGCGCGTGCGGTCAAACGCCATCACCTGCCTGGCCGCGCTGCTCGACTGCATCACATCGGCAATCCGGTCTTGCGGCACTGAAAACACCACATCAATCGGCGTGACCTGCGTGATGACTGCCAGGCCATTGGCATCACTTGGGCTGACTGCATTGCCAACGTCGACAGTGCGCAAACCCACCCGCCCGCTGATGGGCGCTACTACGCGGGTGTAGTTGAGGTTGAGCTGCGCTGTGCCCACGGTTGACTGGTTGACCATCATCGTGCCTTCAAGCTGCTTGACGAGTGCGGCCTGCGAGTCCACCTCTTGCCGCGCAATGGAGTCCTGCGCCAACAGCGTTTTAAACCGCTCTAACGTAACTTTGGCGCTTTCAAGCTGCGCCGCGTCGCGCTGGCGCTGGCCAGTGGCCTGCTGCAATGCCAGAGAGTACTGGCGTGAATCAATCACGGCCAGCAGCTCGCCTTTTTTAACCATTTGGCCTTCGGTGAACAGCACCTTCTCAAGAACGCCTGCAACCTGGGGCCGTACTTTGACGGTGGCCAGCGGCGTCACCGTGCCCAGCGCTTCGAGTGTGACGGGCACGCTGGCTTTTTCAGCGGTGGCCACGCCCACTGTGGTGGCTCCCCGGCCACCTCCGCCACCTCCGCCACCTCCGCCCGGGCCGCCAGCGCCAGGTCCGCCACCAGGCCCGCCAGCACCGCTGCCTGCTGGCGCGGCGGTAGCGGCTGGCCGATTCGTCAGGTACCAGGCCAAGCCGCCCAAGCTCACCACAAGCAGCGCAACCACCACGGCACCAACCACTTTGGCACGGCTGCTGACGGGTTTTGGCGGGAACGCGTCCGCCTTTAGGGGCTGTGCAGGGTCTTGCGGGTTCATCGAAGTCCTTCAGGGCAAGTCTTGCCGATTTTTATAGTTTCTTAAGGTAAAAATGATTATGACTTCGCGCGTTAAATCGCTTGTCAAGCGGCCTGCATACCGGGGTAAATGTGCTGTAAAGACAAAAGAAGCAAACCGCCATAAAAAAAGGCCCTTAACAGGGCCTTTGTGTGTCAACGAGCTACGGCTTAACGTGCGCCGCGCTGCGGCGCACCTGCACCTGCACCTGCACCTGGCCCAGCACCAGGGCCTGGCCCACGGCCCGCAATGTGCCTGAACGTGATGCGCCCCTTACTCAAGTCGTACGGGGACAACTCAAGCGAGACCTGGTCACCCGCCAAAATGCGGATGTGGTTTTTGCGCATCTTGCCAGACGTGTAAGCAACAAGCTTGTGCCCGTTGTCCAGCGTGACGCGAAAACGTGAGTCGGGCAACACCTCATCGACCAGCCCGTGCATTTCAATCAGTTCTTCTTTAGCCATGTGTGTATTGTCTCTGAAAATTAGCTGATTTTTCGATTTAGCTGCGTGTGAAGCCTTATCGGGCGCAAACGGGTGCAGATCGCTCCGCAATCCAGCCCAGCGCGTGCTGGGTGGCATAGTGCACGGCCGCGGCGGCACTCTCGAAAACATCGGTGAAACGCATCACGCGGTCATGCGTGGCGCTGCCTTTGCCTGAGCGGATGGACACCGAAGCGGCGTAAAGACCGGCGCCTTGCGGCTTGGCCAGCGGGGAGACAAGGTATTTGCCAACCGCAATGTTGTTTGGGGAAATCGTCATAAAAATAAAACCTGAAGAATCTCAGCCAGACCAATAATTGCCTGGTGTTGAGAGCTGCGTTCAATACGAACGCGAAAAAGTAATCGGCTCATGTAGCCTGAACCGGCGGGGTTCATCAACGGGGATGGTGTTTCAATTCAACAGCAGGGAAAAAGCCGAGCTGGGTGAACCACAAGTGTGCGCAAAGCCGGAGGCAATGCAGGCCGGGAAAAGTGGTTTTTGTTTGTAGGCTTTATGGCTGTGTGGGCCAAAAAAGCAGGAAACTTTGATTTAAAACGCTTTTGCGTATCAGGGGCTTGATTGTAGCCTCAGCGACAGAGCTGCGGTTTTCTACGGTTTAAAGCCAACACTTACCTTTTAGCAACTACTGGTGCAAAGTGACGATATAAGAAGAATTGGCCTTTTAACCAATCGATACGGGCGCAATCAGCTACTTTTTATATAGCAACCAATTGTCGAACACCATCGGCCTGCATGTCTTTACCCAAACCTTTGGCAATAACCCCGCCGCGCTCCATCACCAGATAGTCGTCGGCCACCTCCTCAGCAAAGTCATAGTACTGCTCAACCAGCACAATGGCCATGTCCCCTCGGTCAGCCAGCATGCGAATAACGCGGCCTATGTCTTTGATGATGCTGGGCTGAATGCCTTCTGTTGGCTCGTCCAGGATCAGCAATTTGGGTTTTGCGGCCAGTGCCCGGGCAATGGCCAGTTGCTGCTGCTGGCCGCCCGACAAATCGCCGCCGCGGCGTTTGAGCATTTGCTTAAGAACCGGAAACAGCTCGTAAAGCTCCGGCGGCACCGGTGTACTGCTGCTCTTGGTAGCCAGACCCATAGCCAGGTTTTCTTCGACGGTGAGCCGGGCAAAAATCTCTCGCCCTTGCGGCACAAAACCAATGCCCGCTCTGGCCCGGTTATACGACGTGGCGTTTTCGATGGCTTTGCCGTCGAACTCAATGCTGCCGTTTTTTATGGGTACCAGCCCCATCAAAGACTTGAGCAACGTGGTTTTGCCGACCCCGTTGCGGCCCAACACTACCGTTACTTTGCCCAGATGCGCCTGCAGGCTGACGTCGCGCAAAATGTGCGAGCCGCCGTAGTATTGATTGATGTTTTTGACATCCAGCATGGCGTGTGAGGGAGTGTTGACAGAATTAGCGGCCAAGGTATACCTCGATCACGCGCTCATCTTGTTGCACTTGGTCCAACGTGCCCTGGGCCAGCACCGACCCATCGCAAAGCACGGTCACGATTTCGGAAATCGCTTTAACAAAGCCCATGTCATGTTCCACCACCAGCAAGCTGTGCTTGCCTTTCAGGGTTAAAAACAGCTCTGCAGTGCGAGCCGTTTCTTCATCTGTCATACCGGCCACCGGCTCATCGAGCAGCAGAAGCTTGGGGTCTTGCATCAGCAGCATGCCGATTTCCAGCCACTGCTTTTGGCCATGGCTCAAGTTGCCCGCCATGCGATGAAAGCAGTCAGCCAAATGAATGGTGTGCAAAATTTCAGCAACCCGGTCGCTTTGCAGTGAGTCCAGTTTGAAGAACATCGACGGCTTGACGTTTTTATTCGTTTTAAGCGCCAGTTCCAGGTTTTCAAACACCGTGAGTTGTTCAAACACCGTGGGCTTTTGAAACTTTCGACCGATCCCCATTTGCGCAATTTGCGGCTCGTTATAGCGCAGCAAATCAATCGTGGAGCCAAAAAACACGGTGCCGCTTTGTGGCCGAGTTTTGCCAGTGATGATGTCCATCATGGTGGTTTTGCCAGCGCCGTTTGGCCCAATAATGCAGCGCAATTCGCCCGGTGCGATGTCAAGAGATAAGTTGTTGATGGCTTTAAAACCGTCGAAGCTGACGCACACATCCTCTAAATACAGAATGCGGCCGTGGGTGGTGTCAACTTCCCCGCTAGTGGCCAAGCGCGAATAGCCCGCATCGCGGCCGCCAGACTCGGTGTTTGAACCAGCTGCTTGAGCCTTGGTCTTTGCTCCAACGCGCGCTGCGCCGTCTGCCAATAAATCAGGGGTCATTGCTTGGCCTCATCTGCTTTGCGACCAGTCAGCTTGCGCACCAGGCCGACAATGCCCTGCGGCAAATACAAGGTGACCGCAATAAACATCGCCCCTAAAAAGAACAGCCAATACTCTGGGAAAGCCACAGTAAACCAGCTCTTGGCGCCGTTGACCAAAAACGCACCAACAATGGGGCCAATCAGCGTTGCGCGGCCACCCACGGCGGCCCAAATGGCGATTTCAATTGAATTTGCAGGGGACATTTCACTGGGGTTGATGATGCCCACCTGCGGCACATACAGTGCGCCCGCCACACCGCTCATCACAGCAGATATAACCCATATCGTGAGCTTGTAAGCCGCCGGGTTGTAGCCAGAGAACATCACGCGAGTTTCAGCGTCACGAATGGCCTGCAGCACCCGACCAAACTTGCTTTGTACCAGCCAGCGAGAGAACAGATAAAACCCCAGCAAGGTCAAACCCGTGATAACAAACAGCACCATGCGGGTGCTTTGCGTAGCCACAGGTACATCGAGAATTCGCTTGAAGTCCGTAAACCCGTTGTTGCCGCCAAAACCCGTTTCATTTCTAAAAAACAGCAGCATGGCAGCGAACGTCAGCGCTTGCGTGATGATGGAAAAGTAAACACCCTTGATGCGCGAACGAAACGCGAAAAACCCAAACACCAGCGCCAGCAAGCCGGGCAGCAAAATCACCATGGCCATTTGAAAAACAAACGAGGCACTGCCCGTCCAGTGCCAAGGCAGCGATTTCCAGTCAAGAAACACCATGAAGTCGGGCAGCTCGCTTTTGTAGTTGCCGTCCATACCGATTTGGCGCATCAGGTACATGCCCATAGCGTAGCCGCCAAGTGCAAAAAACAAGCCGTGCCCCAGCGACAAAATGCCGGTGTAGCCCCAAATCAAATCCATCGCCAGCGCGCAGATGGCAAAGCACATGATTTTGCCGACCAGCAGCACTGCAAAGTCGCTCATATGGAACATGCTGCTGGCGGGCACCACCAGGTTGAGCAGCGGCGCGACTGCACACACCACAATCAATATCCCCAGAAAAGTGGCCCAGCCCTTGGGGCCGAGCAGGGGTGCTGGCTTGGGTAGCGTTAACGAATTGCAGATGGCGATGGGGATGGCGCTCATGCTTCTGCACTCCGACCCTTCATTGCAAAAATTCCTTGCGGCCGCTTTTGAATGAAGATGATGATGAAAACAAGAATGGCAATTTTGGCCAAAACCGCGCCTGCCCAGCCCTCAAGAAATTTGTTCAAAATGCCCAGGCCCAAAGCAGCGTAGACCGTGCCAGCGAGTTGCCCCACGCCGCCCAGCACCACCACCATGAACGAGTCAACGATGTAGCTTTGCCCAAGATCGGGGCCTACGTTGCCGATTTGACTGAGCGCGCAACCTGCCAAGCCTGCTATGCCGGAGCCAAGCGCAAATGCGTAGGTGTCAATGCGGGCCGTGTTCACGCCCATGCAGGCTGCAATGGGCCGATTTTGCGTCACACCGCGCACAAACAAACCCAGACGGGTTTTGCTGATCAAGAGCGCGACACCCGCCAGAACCAGAACCGCAAAAACAATAATCAAGATCCGGTTGTAGGGCAACGACAAGTTGGGCAAAACAGCCACGCTGCCGCTCATCCACGATGGGTTTTCAACCCCCACGTTTTGCGCGCCAAAAATGGTTCGTACCGTTTGCATCAATATAAGACTGATACCCCAGGTCGCCAGCAAGGTCTCTAACGGACGACCGTACAAAAAGCGGATCACAGTGCGCTCCAACACCACGCCGACCAAGGCCGACGCCATGAACGCTACCGGTATAGCTACAAACAAATATGCATCAAAAGCGCCCGGCAAATAGCTGCGAAACAAGCCTTGCACCACATAGGTCGCGTAAGCGCCAATCATGATCAGCTCGCCGTGTGCCATGTTGATCACGCCCATCAGCCCGTAAGTAATTGCCAGGCCCAGCGCCGCCAGTAGTAAAACAGACCCCAAGCTAAAACCCGTGAACATGATGCCCAGCTTGTCACCCAAACCCAGGGTGGACCGGATTTGTACCAGTGAGCTTTCCAACTGCGCTTTGACGTCTGCTTCGCCCTCAAGCTTCAGCCGATCGTTTAGCAGCAACTGGGTAGCTGGGTCTTTGCTACTTGCCAGCGCTTTCGCGGCAGCCATGCGCTGCGCTTTGTCTGCGCTTCCCAGCAACGCAGCAGCGCGCGCAAGCTGCAGTTGCGCTTTGAGAGCAGCGTTGGTTTCCACCGCCAGTGCTTTGTCGAGCAATGCGAGCTTGCCCTCATCAGGATCTTTTAAAAGCGCTTGCACTGCCTGGGCGCGCTGCTTTTCGTCTCCACTGAACAACTTGAGTGTTGCCAGCGCAGTGTCAATTTCCCCGCGCATGCGGTTGTTGTAGCTCACATCTTCCAGCGCAGCCGGCGTGGCCACTTCGGCGCCTGTTACGGGGTCAGCCGCTTTGCCATCTTTAACCACCACAACCGATTGGCCCGCGATTTTCACGGTGTCATCAGCCATCGCTTGCAGAAAAGCTCTGGTCTTATCGTCAGCGCCTGCCAGGGCTTTGTTTAGCGCTTCAATGCGTGCATCGTTCTCGCCTGTCACCATGTTTTTGGCTTCGTCTGGCGTCAATGCGAAAGCTTGCGCAGCCGCAAAAATGCACACCAGTAGCAGCAGTAATTTCTTACGCACCATCGTTTTTCTTTTCACTTTTTGACGTAGAAACGGCGTGGGCAACCTGGTAGCGCCACGCCGTCGCTTGGTGCGGTGGACGTGCGCCTACCGCTATGCAAACTTACTTCTTGGCAGGCTCGTCAGGCTTTTTGTCGTTACCTTCAATGTACGGCGACCAAGGCTTGGCCTTCACCGGGCCAGGCGTCTTCCACACCACATTGAACTGGCCGTCGGCTTTGATCTCACCGATGAACACGCTCTTTTGCAGGTGGTGGTTTTTCTCGTCCATCTTGCTGGTGATGCCCGATGGTGCTTTGAAGGTTTGGCCCGCCATGGCGGCAATGACTTTGTCAGTATCCGTAGATTTGGCCTTTTCCACCGCCTGCTTCCACATGTTGATGCCGATGTAGGTTGCTTCCATTGGGTCGTTGGTCAAAGGCTTGTCTTTGTGCCCGGCAATTCCTTTGGCCTTGGCGTACGCCGCCCACTTTTGGATGAACTCATCGTTAGCGGGGTTCTTGATCGACTGGAAGTAGTTCCAGGCGGCCAAGTGGCCGACCAGCGGCTTCGTGTCTACACCGCGCAACTCTTCCTCGCCTACAGAAAATGCCACGACTGGCACATCTTTGGCTTTCAAACCGGCATTGCCCAGTTCTTTGTAAAAAGGAACGTTCGAGTCACCATTGATAGTGGAAACCACTGCTGTCTTGCCGCCAGCGGAGAATTTTTTAACGTCAGCAACGATGGTTTGGTAGTCTGAATGGCCAAACGGCGTGTACTTTTCGTCAATATCTTTGTCGGCCACGCCTTTGCTTTTGAGGTAAGCGCGCAAAATTTTGTTAGTGGTGCGCGGGTAGACGTAGTCAGTGCCCAGCAGCACCCAGCGCTTGGCACCGCCGCCGTCTTTGCTCATCAAATAATCAACCGCCGGAATGGCTTGCTGGTTCGGCGCTGCTCCGGTGTAAAACACGTTTTTGGACAGCTCTTCACCCTCATATTGAACCGGGTAGAACAAAAGGCCATTCAACTCCTCGACCACTGGCAAAACTGATTTGCGCGACACCGATGTCCAGCAACCAAAAATAACCGCCACTTTGTCCTGGGTCATCAGCTGCTTGGTTTTTTCAGCAAACAAAGGCCAGTTTGAGGCGGGGTCAACAATCACGGGCTCCAGCTTTTTACCCATCACGCCGCCCTTGGCATTGATCTCGTCGATAGCCATCAAAACCGTGTCTTTCAACACGGTTTCCGAAATTGCCATGGTGCCCGACAGGCTGTGCAAAATACCAACCTTGATCGTGTTTCCAGCTTGTGCAAATGCCATGCCTGGCAGTGCAAGGCCCAGCGCGATAGATGCAGAAAGCGACTTGAGTGTGCCGCGACGGTTCATGTGTGTGCTCCCGATTAATTTGATCAGATTTGGATTGAAAAATGACTTGGTTTGACCAGCCTCGCCACCGCACCGCTTATTGCAAGTCCTGTGCCAGAGTGCAACAGTCTCAGTTCGTCACACAGCGTAGGAGCAGTTCGACAAACCTAAAAGTTCGCATTGTTTTAGCGCATTGCAATTTTGGAAACGACAGCGAAGACTATTTTTAGCACCAAGATAAAGCGCCGCACCAAAAGAAGGCATCAAACCAGCGTTTTAGGTGCCCGGCGACTTAGGCACAATCGTTGCTGATTGAATCGACACGCACTGCAGCCGCCCTGAACCCACTACAAACCGCACAGTAAGCAAACGACATGGAACTCACCCCACGCGAAAAAGACAAGCTGCTGATTTTTACTGCCAGCCTGCTGGCCGAACGCCGCATGGCGCGGGGTTTAAAGCTCAACTACCCCGAGGCGATGGCATTGATCAGCGCGGCAGTAATGGAAGGCGCGCGTGACGGAAAAACCGTGGCAGAGCTGATGAGCCTTGGCCGAAGCGTGTTGACGCGCGCTGACGTCATGGACGGGATCGCAGACATGATTCCAGACATACAGGTAGAGGCCACGTTTCCTGACGGCACCAAGCTGGTGACCGTGCACCAACCAATTGTTTAAACCGGGCACCCTATGAAACCCAAAATTACTGGTACTTTTACTACTAAATTAATAGTTGCTTGCGCCCTAATTACGGGCGCTAGAGCCTCTTTTAGTCATGAAAATCATGGTCTGCAGGGTGCGCATTGGCACGCCACTGATACGTTGGGCTTCGTAGTGGTGGCCGCCCTGGCAGCAGTGGCGATCTGGCTTTCACGCAAGTAAGGAGCTGCCATGACCCCAGGCGAGCTGATCACCGATGGCCCTGACCACGTTTTAAATGCTGGTCGGCGCACTGCCGTGGTGGTGGTGCAAAACACATCAGACCGGCCCATTCAGGTGGGCTCGCACTACCACTTTGCTGAGACCAACGCAGCGCTGGGCTTTGAGCGAGACGCAGTGCGCGGCATGCGGCTGAATATCGCGTCCGGCACAGCGGTGCGCTTTGAGCCGGGCCAGCAACGCACGGTGGAGCTGGTGGACTTTGCGGGTGAACGCAAGGTTTATGGCTTTCGTGGCCTTGAAAACGGACCAATCGACAAGCGTGTCGAGGGGCCAATTTAATGGCAACCATCGGCAGGCACGCTTACGCCGAAATGTTTGGCCCCACAGTCGGTGACCGCCTACGGTTGGCCGATACAGACCTGATGGTCGAAGTCGAAGCCGACTACACGCTGCGTGCGGGAAGCTACGGCGAAGAAGTCAAATTTGGCGGCGGCAAAACCATTCGCGACGGCATGGCGCAGTCGCAACGCACGAACCAGGATGGTGCTGTGGACACGGTGATGACCAACGCCCTCATCATTGACCACTGGGGCATTGTTAAAGCTGATATCGGCTTGAAAAACGGACGCATTGCCGCGATTGGCAAAGCTGGCAACCCCGACGTACAACCGGGAGTTGACATCATCATCGGCCCAGGAACGGAAGTCATCAGCTGTGAAGGCATGATCGTGACTGCTGGCGGCATCGACTCGCACATTCACTTTATTTGCCCGCAACAAATTGACGAAGCATTGGCCAGCGGCATCACCACCATGATGGGCGGCGGCACCGGGCCTGCAACGGGCACCTTTGCCACCACCTGCACACCAGGCCCATGGAACATCGAGCGCATGCTGCAAGCAGCCGATGGCTTTGCAATGAACCTGGGCTTTTTTGGCAAAGGCAACGCGAGCCTGCCCGCTGCCCTGCATGAGCAAATCAACGCGGGCGTCATTGGCTTAAAACTGCATGAAGATTGGGGCACTACGCCAGCAGCGATAAGTAATTGCCTGGACGTTGCGGAGCTGACGGATATTCAGGTCGCCATTCACAGCGACACCCTCAATGAATCTGGCTTTGTTGAAAACACCATCGCCGCAACCAAGGGCCGCGGGCTGTGCGCCTTTCACACCGAAGGCGCAGGCGGCGGCCACGCGCCAGACATTTTGAAAGTGGTGGGCGAGGCCAACTTTTTACCCAGCTCCACCAACCCGACGATGCCCTACACCGTCAACACGCTTGACGAGCACGTTGATATGCTGATGGTGTGCCACCACCTCGATGCCGGCATCGCCGAAGACCTCGCTTTTGCTGAAAGCCGCATCAGAAAAGAAACCATTGCTGCCGAAGACGTGCTGCACGACATGGGCGCCATCAGCATGATGAGCAGCGACAGCCAGGCCATGGGCCGTGTAGGTGAAGTGATCATTCGCACTTGGCAGGCCGCGCACAAGATGAAGCAGCAGCGCGGCAAACTTGCCGATGACACCGACCGCCATGACAATTTTCGCGTCAAACGCTACATCAGCAAATACACCATCAACCCGGCTATTTCCCACGGCATCTCGCACGAAGTCGGCTCGATTGAAGTGGGCAAGTGGGCTGACCTGGTGGTTTGGAAGCCCGCTTTCTTCGGTGTCAAGCCGTCAATTATTTTGAAAGGCGGCTTCATCGCCATGGCGGCAATGGGTGACCCGAACGCGTCGATTCCCACGCCGCAACCGGTGCACTACCGCCCGATGTTTGGCGCGTTTGGCGGCGCAATCGCGAAGGGGTCACTCACCTTCGTCTCCCAAGCCGGCCTAGCAGCAGGCATCAAAGACACGTTTGGTTTGGCCAAAAATTTAAGCGCCGCCAAGAATATTCGGGGCGTGCGCAAGCAGCACATGGTTCACAACAGCCACCTGCCAACCATGGAGATTGATGCACAGACCTATGCGGTGCGGGCGGACGGACAACTGCTGACTTGTGAGCCCGCGACCAGCCTGCCAATGGCACAGCGTTATTTTCTGTTCTGATGGATGCCTGAAAAATCATGTATTCGCATCAAATTTTATATAATTTGATGCATGAAAGGATTTTTTTGATGCGAACCACCCTAACTATTGATGATGAAGTGCTTTCCCAGGTCGTGCAAACCACGGGGCGTAGCAACCCTCTGGATGCGATTCGGCAAGCATTGCAAAGTTACTTACAGCAAGAAAAACTCAAGCAGGTTATTGCCATGCGTGGCAAGCTTGACTTGCACGACAACTGGCGCGAGCTGCGGCAACTTGACACGCTTGAAGATGCCCAACGCAAATGAAGTCACCGGTACTGATTGATACCTCGGCGTGGATAGATTTTTTTCGCGGCAAACAAAACCCAGTGACGGATGCAGTTCAACTAGCATTGCAACTAGGACTCGCGCGCTTATGTGGTCCAGTAAAAGCCGAGCTGCTGCAAGGCGTGAAAACCAAGAAAGAGAAGCAACAACTGGGCATCATGTTTGACGCAGTTGAAAATTTAGACACCCATGAGCCGGACTGGGAAGCAGCCGGAAACAATCTTCTGACTTTGCGTGAAAGCGGCATCACATTGCCCCTCACAGATGCGTTGATCGCGGTCATCGCCATCAGGCACAAGGTTCAGGTATTAACGCTTGACCAACACTTTTTACACTTGAAAGTACAGCTTGCATGATCTCAATTTCTAAAATCATTCCCCAAGGCACAGGGCTGGCCCCCGTACTCATTAAACGCGCATCCACCATCGAACTCGATTGGGACACCCGCCAAAAAAGCCGCTTTGATGGCACTGATTCGCTGGGTCGCCAATTGGGTGTATTTTTGCCTCGCGGCACACTGGTGCGGGGCGGGGATCTGCTGGTGGCAGAGGACGGCAGCATGGTCAAAGTCATCGCTGCGCCGCAAACAGTTCTGCGCATCACTGCATGTACTTCACATGGCTCACCGTTTGATTTGACCCGCGCTGCGTACCACCTGGGCAACCGCCATGTACCGATTGAGCTCAAGCCAGACCACCTGAAAATCGAGTCTGACCATGTGCTGGCCGACATGTTGCGGTCAATGCACTTGATCGTGAACGAGGTCAGCGAGGCATTTGAGCCTGAAGGTGGTGCGTACAGCGCTGGTGGACATGCGCATGCAG
Organism: Polaromonas sp.; assembly: GCA_031386895.1. Lineage (GTDB taxonomy): Bacteria > Pseudomonadota > Gammaproteobacteria > Burkholderiales > Burkholderiaceae_C > Polaromonas. Next base: position 27,719 of record JANNCT010000127.1, on the reverse strand, counting down.
AAGCACCTGCCCCAGTTGCAGCCCCACAGACAACAGCAAAGCACGTGCATGGGCCTGATTGCAACCATGGCCACCATCACTGAAACAAAGAGTTTGAACAAAGAGATCAATGAGATGAAGGAGGAAGAAAAACTTTAAGTGGATTTTTGTCCTTGACCTCCTTGACCTCCTTGACCTCCTTGTGAAATATTCCCTGATGCCAGAGACTGCATTACCCCCAACCAGCCTGCTGCAATTGATCTGGCTAGCCTCGCCAGCCTTGCCTGTGGGCGGTTTTTCATACTCAGAAGGGCTTGAAGCCGCCATTTTACGGGCGCAAACAGCTCCTGAAAACATAGCAGATAATACCGACAACAGCTGGATTAGTCAGTGGCTCATTGATCAACTGCAACTCACACTCGCGCGTGGCGACTTGGCAGTGATCGCTCAAGCTATTCCTGCGTGGCGTGGCTCAAACTTTATCCGTGTCACCGAACTCAATGACTGGCTGCTGCAAACCCGCGAAACCAGCGAGCTGCGTGCGCAGACCGAGCAAATGGGACGCTCCCTGTGCCACTGGCTGCACAACCATGACGGCGTTGATGCGGCGCATCTGGGCCATTGCGAACGACTGCCACCAACTTATCCGGTGGCTTTTGCATTGGCCGCTGCGCAAACCGAAGCGTCGGCGCGCGACTGTTTGCTCACCTACGCCTTTGGCTGGGCTGAAAACATGGCGCAGGCGGCCATCAAGTCAGTGCCGCTGGGGCAAACTGCAGGCCAGCGCATCCTCGCACGGCTGAGCCAGGCCATACCCGCTTCTGTTCAAGCCGCAATGGATTTGCCAGAGGACGAGCGCCAAGCGTTTTCACCGATGCTGGCGATACTGTCGTCACAACACGAAACCCAATATTCAAGACTGTTCAGATCATGACCATTTCGACACTGCACCAAAGTCTTCACCACATTGCCAACCGCACCAAAAAACTTCCGCCCCTGCGCGTTGGCATCGGCGGGCCGGTAGGTTCCGGCAAAACCACACTGCTCGAAATGCTGTGCAAAGCCATGAAGGCCAAGTACGACCTGGTAGCCATTACCAACGACATCTACACCAAAGAAGACCAGCGCATTCTGACCGTCAGCGGTGCACTTAGTGCCGAGCGCATCATGGGGGTCGAGACCGGCGGCTGCCCGCACACCGCCATACGCGAAGACGCGTCGATTAATTTAGAGGCCATTGACCGCATGCTGGTCGACTTTCCCAACGCCGATGTGGTGTTTGTTGAATCCGGCGGCGACAACCTCGCAGCAACTTTTAGCACTGAGCTCAGCGACCTGACGATTTACGTGATTGATGTGGCTGCGGGCGAGAAAATCCCTCGCAAAGGCGGGCCCGGCATCACCAAGAGCGATTTGTTCGTCATCAACAAAACCGACCTGGCTCCCTACGTAGGCGCTGACCTGAACGTGATGGAACAAGACACCATCCGCATGCGCACCACGGCAAAAGGCCTCAAACCATTTGTCATGACCAACCTGAAAACCAACGCCGGTTTGGCTGAAGTGGTCGCATTTATTGAAACCAAAGGCATGCTGCAAACCGCCTGAGCGTTGTCATTTTTCAGTGCCCGTCTTACTGCAGGCGCCGACAAAGGTTAAACTAGCAGACTTGGAAGCTTGGCAGAGCGGTTGAATGCAGCAGTCTTGAAAACTGCCGAGGATGCGAGTCCTCCGTGAGTTCGAATCTCACAGCTTCCGCCAAAAAATGATGTAAGCCGCAAACCCTTTTTGGGTCTGCGGCTTTTTTCTTGGTTGCACCCGACGGGGTCGTTTGGCGAGGTTAACCCGCCATCATCGCTTCGGAAACTACCCACAACCGCTCGGCAGCCGCCGCATCGGCAATGTGCGCCGAGTAGCCCGACACCCGATTACTTGGCTCCGCCAGCAAGCCTTGCTGGCAGTCTTCAAGGTACAAACCGCCAATGCCCAAAAGCTGCGGCGCAGTTGCAGCCCAAATGCTGGTGGATGCGCCTTGCTGTGGGGTTTTAAAAATATCCAGCGGCGTGTCGTCGGCTTTCAGCCAGCCCAAAGCACGCATTTCTTCCATTGGCAAAAACTTTTGCAAGCCGGTCATGATGCCGCCGGGGTGTACCGCGTTGGCCGTGACGCCTTGATCGCCGTAGCGCAAATGAAGGCCGAGCGCCATCAACGCGTTTGCGCTTTTGGCTTGGCCATAGGCCTTCCACTTGTTGTACTCGCGACGCTCGAAGTGGATGTCATCAAACTCCACCCCAGAGATTTTGTGGCCGGATGAGCTCAGGCAGACCACCCTCGCATCGCCGGTTTTTTGGGCGGCTTTTTGAAGGACGGGCAATAACGCAGTGGTCAACGCAAAATGGCCCAAATGGTTGGTAGCAAATTGGGCCTCCGACCCTTGCGGCGAACGCGTCAATGGGCACGCCATGATGGCGGCGTTGTTGATCAAAATATCGAGCGGTGAGCCCGGCAGCATCCAGTCAGCAGCAAAATCGCGCACGCTGGCCAGGTCGCTCAGGTCAAGCAGGCCCACTGAAACCTGTGCAGCCGGGACCTCTGCGCGCAGCACATCAGCTGCTGCCTGACCCTGCGCGAGATTGCGCACTGCCAGAGTGAGCGCAGCACCCGCGCTGGCTAACGCACGCGACGTTTCCAGGCCCAAGCCTGAAGCGCCGCCAGTAACGATGGCGTTGCGCCCGGTCAGTGTGATGCCTTTGATGGCCTCAAGCGCGGTGGTGCGGGCGCCAAACGCTGAGGTGATTCGGGTGGGGGCAGAGTTTGACATTGCGATTCTCCGATTTGATGGCTAGATGACGCCGTTGCCTGTTTGCTTACTTAATGAAAGCACCCTGGTATCCATTTGCATTTTAGCTATTATTTACATAGCTGATTGCGCCCGTATTGATTGCGCAAAAGACACTTTTTACGAAGAAAGAATACACGGTGCAGTTAGGCAACTGCCGCGCGCTGCGCAAGCAAGTCGACATACGCAGCGTCAATCAGGTATGACGGCTTGATGCCAAGTTGCGCCATTAAAGTATGCGCGTCGGCCACGCCCGCCTCGGAAGGCTCATCGCCTTGCAGCACAACTTCAAGCTCCATGAAATCATCCAGATCCACTACCTTGTCCAGATGCACACGGCTTCTACCCACGAAATACAGCGTGCGACGCTTGACGACCCGGCCTGCCAGGCCATAAGCCAGCGTCAAACTTTGCCGCAACAAATCGGGGGGTTGCGTTGGAGTGCGAATATAAAATGACTCTTTCGGCCCGTGCTGGTCAGTGCGGCGGTAAAAAATCAACTCGCCGTCGGTGCCCGAGAAGGTTCGCAGCTTCAGCCTGCCAGATGCACAGCGGAAAAAAGTATCGTCCTGATGAATCTCGACCGGCCTCGTTGGAGCCACTTCAGCAACTCTTTTGGTCAGAGCCACCAAATCGCAAACGTGTGCTTTGATTTCAATGCTCCGGGCCATGCAAAATGTTAGCCAGTTGCGCGCCTGGCGGAAATACACTCTAAGTAATATATGTGACAAATATGCCTCTGGCGCAATATATACGGGCGCAATCAGCTATTAATTGCATAGCAGTCTAATCAGCAGTACGCTTGGCCAGATGAAGCTGAACCACTGCCCAGCTGGTAAACCCAAGGGTCACCGCGTTCAACGCATGCCAGGCGAAATGGGTTCCCCACCGCCAGTCGCTGCACAGCGGCATGTCGAGTTGGCGCAAGCTCAAGCTGGCCGCAAAAAACAGCGGTATGCCCAGCCACGCGACGCGCCAGCGCAGCCCCATGGCGCGGTGCATGTAAACCGCCAGGTAAAAGTGCAGGTACACCGCAATGAACAGCATATCCAGCCCGCCAGCCCAGCGGGTGGCCAGGGTGTGAAATGCAAAACTGGCCGCACCAATCAGCAGCAGCATGACGAGCAGACTTTTGATGTCGGCGCTGCCCGATGCCGCTTCAGGCTGCACGTTGGTAAAAACCGAGCGCTGCCAGCGCTGCCAGCGCTGCCAGCGCCGCCACACCAGCCAAGCCGCCAGCCAGAAAGCGATGTTGCTGACGGCATTCAACGGCTCGTCCCAAAAACCGGGCAGCAAGCGCTCTCAATAGTTGTCGAGGAAGGCGTTCCAGTTCATGCGCAAGCCTCAAGGTTAGGCATATGATTCTTTGACAAATGAGTTTGCCAGCCGAGGAGGACAACAGCATGACAACCCGAGCAAGACCCGCTAAAGCGACGAAGACCAAACAAACAGCAAGAAAAAGTGCGCCGACAGCGTTGATTACCGGAGCATCATCAGGCATTGGCGAGGCGCTGGCTGTCTGCTTTGCACAGGCGGGCTACGAGCTGATTCTGGTGGCCAGAAGCGTCGACAAGTTGCAAGACCTTAAGCAGCGTTTGGCTGCAGAGCACGACGCGTCAGGGCATGTGATGGCCGCCGACCTTGCGGTGCCCGGTGCGGCCAGCCAGCTGGCCAGCGGTGTAGCCCGTAGAAAACTTCACGTCGATGTGCTGGTGAACTGCGCCGGCGTGCTGCACCAAGGCCCGTTTAGCGGCATGGCGGGCAGCACCCACCAGCAAATGATTGACTTGAATATCTCTGGCCTCACGGCCATGTTGTCGGCTTTTCTGCCCGCCATGGCCCAGCGCGCGGCCGACGGAAACACTGTGCGCATATTGAACGTGGCGTCGATTGCCGCCTACCAGCCCGTACCGATGCTGGCCACCTACGCCGCAACCAAGGCGTATGTGTTGTCACTTGGCGAATCTCTGGCAGAAGAGCTCATGGGCAGCGGCATTACGGTGACCACGCTGTGTCCCGGCATGACGGCCACCGCCATGCTCGGCGGTGCGGCGGGTGCCAACAGCAAGATCAGCCAGATTCCGGGTTTCATGGTCGGCCAGGCACAGGCGGTAGCGCAAGACGCATTCAATGCCTGCATGCGCGGTGATGTAATTTGTGTGCCGGGCGCGGTAAACCAGGCACTGGTCATAGGCTCGCGCAGCGCGCCGAAATGGCTGGTGCGCAAAGTCGGCGGGCTGCTGGGGCGCAAAGCACTTTGACCCGAAAACTGATGTAATACGCTATAAATAGTGCCGTTAGCGCAATAAATACGGGCGCAAGCAACTATTATTTATGTAGCAACTGATACAGTGAACATAGTCTGCGTGAACCCGCGTTCAGCCGCAAACCATTGCAAAACGGGAATCGTGCCGGGTAAAACTGGCGCTACCGTGACTGGCAAGGACTGCCACGCAAATGATTGGCCCTCACGCATGTGCAGCTGGCCCGTCCAGTCAAACACCTTGCAAAAGTTAAGTTGAACCAAAGCGTGTGGGTAGTCGACCAGCTCGACCTTCCAGGGATGCACCGGGCCAATGGTGATGCCGATTTCTTCGAACAGCTCACGCCGCAGCGCCTGCTCTACGGTTTCACCCCCTTCGAGCTTGCCACCTGGAAATTCCCAGTAGCCCTCGTAGACTTTGCCGGTTGGGCGTGAGGTGAGCAAAAAGTCGCCATCGGGCTGAATCAGCACGCCCACTGCAACGTCGACGGTTTTGCGGTTCGCACCGCCTTCGCGGGGGCGATGGCCGTCGGCTACCAGCACGGCCATTTATACGGAGTGCTTTCCGGCGTAATCTCGGGCGAACTGGTAAGCCACCCGACCACTGCGTGAACCGCGCTCCAAAGCCCATACCAATGAGGCAGGTCTGGCGGCTTCGATGGCGTTTTTATCAACGCCAAATGACGACAGCCACTGGGCCACGATGGTCAGGTACTCGTCCTGGCTGAACGGGTAGAAGCTGACCCACAAACCAAAGCGTTCAGACAAGGAAATTTTCTCTTCCACCACTTCACCGGGGTGCACTTCACCGTCTTCGGTGTGGGTGTAGGTCAGGTTTTCCGTCATGTACTCGGGCAGCAAGTGGCGGCGGTTGCTGGTCGCGTAAATCAGCACGTTGGGCGTGGCTGCAGCAATCGATCCATCCAGAATCGACTTGAGTGCTTTGTAGCCCGGCTCGCCTTCTTCAAAACTCAAATCGTCGCAAAAAATAATGAATTTTTCTGGCAGGTCGCTGACGACATCCACAATATCGGGCAAGTCGGTCAGGTCGGCTTTGTCGACCTCAATCAAGCGCAGGCCGCGAGCAGCGTATTCATTCAGGCAGGCTTTGATGAGCGATGATTTGCCCGTGCCGCGCGAGCCGGTCAACAGCACATTGTTGGCGGGCTTGCCATTGACAAATTGCTTGGTGTTCAGCCGGATTTTTTCCTTCTGCTCGTCGATTTCTTTCAGGTCATCCAGCGCCATGTGGCCGATGTGTTTGACCGGTTCCAAGCTGCCATGGCCTGAGCTGCGTTTGCGGTATCTGTAGGCGATAGAAGCAGACCAGTCAGGCGCAGTAAGTGGTTGCGGCAAGACCGATTCAATGCGGGAGATCAGGGCTTCGGCGCGAACGATCAAACGTTCGAAGTGTTCGTTCATCAGTCAGCTTTCAAACGCGGTGGGTGACGGTAGATACACCATTGCCCGCCGCGAAACTCTAAGTGTTTTTCCAAGCTGCAACCCACGCTCAACGCCAGTTGATGCGATGCAGCATTGGCAGTGTGAATGAGGCTGATCAGCGCCAGGTCTGGCAAGGCGAGAAGCCCAGCAGACTGCACGCCGCGTACGGCCTCACTCGCAAATCCTTTACCCCAATGCGCCTTGCTCAGCGCCCATTTGATTTCAGCCTCGGGCCAATCGTTGGGATACCAAACGCCTGCCGTGCCCAGCACTTGTCCAGTGCTCTTGTCTTCAATCGCATAAGGGCCATAGCCGCGCAGTACCCAATGCCCCACCATGCTCGCCATGGCGCGCCAGCTTTCCCCTTCTGTGAGAGCTCTGCCAAATGTGTATCGAGTGCAATCGGGATCGGAGTAATGCGCGTGAAGTTCAGACCAATCAGCGTGTACGAACTGACGCAAAACCAAACGCGCAGTTTCAATACGCAGTGGCATCGTAATCTGTATAGCATCCATCTCCATACTCAAGAGCGATAGTCTGCGTTAATCTTCACATAGTCGTACGACAAATCGCAAGTCCACACGGTGTCCGTTGCATCGCCACGGCCCAGCTCAACGTGCACTGTGATTTCGCTCTGCTTCATCACGCGCTGGCCGTCTGCCTCAACATAGTCCACATGCCTGCCGCCGTTTTTGGCGACCAGTACGTCGTCCAGATACAAGTCGATTTTAGTTTGGTCCAGGTCGTCAATGCCTGCATAACCGACCGCCGCCAAAATGCGGCCAAGGTTTGGGTCGCTGGCAAAAAATGCGGTTTTTACCAACGGTGAATGGGCAATCGAATAAGCGACCTTGCGGCATTCTTCGCCGGTCTTGCCGCCCGCCACTTTGACGGTGATGAACTTGGTTGCGCCTTCACCGTCGCGCACAATGGCGTGCGCCAGTTTTGTCGCCACATCAAGCATGGCGACGCGCAGGGCTTGCCCGTCAACACTGGTAAGTGCGGTAACAGGCACGTGCTTGGCCTGGTTGCTGGCAACCACTACAAACGAGTCGTTGGTCGACGTGTCCCCATCCACCGTAACGCGGTTGAACGAGCCTTCAGCCAGCTCGTGGGCCAATTGCCCCATGATGGCTTGCGACACGCAGGCGTCGGTGGCCATAAAGCCAAGCATGGTGGCCATGTTGGGGCGAATCATGCCGGCGCCTTTGCTGATGCCGGTAATGGTCACTGGCACGCCGCCAAGAATGATGCGTTTTGAAAACGCCTTGGCCACCGTGTCGGTGGTCATGATGGCTTCGGCGGCATTGCCCCAGTTGTCGGCCTTCGCGTCGGCAATCGCTGCGGGCAAGCCGGCCTCAATGCGCTCGTAAGGCAGTGGCTCCATGATTACGCCGGTTGAAAACGGCAAAATCTGTTCAGGTGAAATATTCAGTTCACGGGCCAGCGCAATGCACGTGGCCTGCGCCCGCGTCAGGCCATCAGCGCCTGTGCCCGCGTTAGCATTGCCCGTGTTGATCACCATGGCGCGAATGCCCAGGCTCTGGCCGTTGTTCTTCGCCAAGTGCTCTCGGCAAATTTGTACGGGGGCGGCGCAAAACTTGTTTTGCGTGAAGACCGCACCAACCGATGCGCCTTCATCAAGCAGCAACACTGCCAAGTCTTTGCGGTTGGCTTTGCGTACACCCGCCTCGGTGATGCCCCAGCGCACGCCTGGAACGGCAAATAAATCAGCAGCAAGCGTGGCTACAAAATTGACGGGCATGCGCTGGGCTCCTGAAAGAAAAATTTTTTACGTCAATTTGCCGTGGCACTGCTTGAATTTTTTGCCGGACCCGCAAGGGCACGGGTCATTGCGGCCGGTCCGCTGCAGCACCTCAGGGGGTAGCACCATGTCCTCAGGACCGCTCAGCATTTCTTGTGCTGCACGGGTTTCAATATCGCCCGACTCAGTAGGCGCGGTGTAGGTGACGTTGGCAATGTTTTCGCCGCGGTTTTCAATTTCTTCTGCCGCCAGGTTGAGTTGCTCGGTCGATTGAATTTTCACCGTCATCAGCGTTTTGGTGACTTCGTTCTTCACGCTGTCGAGCAACTGCCCAAACAGTTCAAACGCTTCGCGCTTGTACTCTTGCTTGGGCTGCTTTTGGGCATAGCCGCGCAGGTGAATGCCCTTGCGCAAATAGTCCAGCGCGCTCAAATGCTCCCGCCAATGCGTGTCAATGCTTTGCAGCAACACCATGCGCTTGAATTGCAGAAAATTCTCTTCCCCAATCAACGCCAGCTTTTCGGCGAACGCGGCGTTCGTGGCCACCAATACTTTCTCCACAATATCTTCATCAACCACCGTCGATGATTTTTCAAGCTCTTGCGTGAGAGGCAAATCAACTTGCCATTCGTCTCGGAGTACCTTCTCCAGCCCGGGAATATCCCACTGCTCTTCAACGCTTTCAACCGGCACATACTGGCGCGTCAGGTCAGTAAAACAGCCTTCGCGAAGCGACTGGATCTGACCTGACAGGCTTGGGGCGTCCATGATGTCGTTGCGCTGCTGATAGATGACTTTGCGCTGGTCGTTGGCCACGTCGTCGTATTCAAGCAATTGCTTGCGCATATCGAAGTTGCGCGCTTCCACCTTGCGCTGTGCAGACTCAATACTGCGCGTCACTATGCCCGCCTCAATGGCTTCACCCTCTGGCATTTTCAGCCGGTCCATGATGGACTTGACGCGATCACCCGCAAAAATGCGCATCAGTGAATCGTCAAGGCTCAGGTAAAACCGTGACGAGCCGTTGTCGCCTTGCCTGCCGGATCGGCCGCGCAGCTGGTTGTCAATTCGGCGAGATTCATGGCGTTCGGTGGCAATGATGCGCAAGCCACCAAGTGACTTGACGCGCTCATGCTCCTCAGCCCATTCCGTGCGCAAACGGGCAATTTCATTTTCTTTTGCAGCGGCATCCAGCGTCTCATCGGCTTCAACAGCTTCAATGCGTTTTTCTACGTTGCCGCCCAGCACAATGTCTGTGCCGCGCCCGGCCATATTGGTGGCGATGGTGACCATTTTGAGGCGGCCAGCCTGCGCCACGATATCTGCCTCACGCGCGTGTTGCTTGGCGTTCAGGACCTGGTGCGGCAAGCTTTCTTTGGTTAAAAGCTCATCAATAATTTCCGAGTTTTCAATCGAAGTCGTTCCAACCAGCACGGGTTGACCGCGCTCATAACATTCCCTAATGTCTTTGATCGCAGCTTCGTACTTTTCGCGAGTGGTTTTGTACACGCGGTCGAGCTGGTCTTCACGCTTGCTGACGCGGTTCGGCGGAATGATGGTGGTCTCAAGGCCGTAGATTTCAGAGAACTCAAACGCCTCGGTATCAGCAGTCCCGGTCATCCCCGCCAGCTTGCCGTAAAGGCGGAAATAGTTCTGGAACGTGATCGATGCAAGGGTCTGGTTTTCAGCCTGAATTTGCACCGCCTCTTTGGCTTCAACCGCTTGGTGCAAGCCGTCGCTCCAGCGGCGGCCAGACATGAGGCGGCCCGTGAACTCGTCCACAATCACAATTTCTTTGCCGCCACTTTCGCCGTCCTGCACCACATAGTGCTGGTCTCGGTGGTAAAGATGGTTGGCACGCAGCGCAGCATACAAATGGTGTACCAGCGTGATGTTGGCCGGGTCATACAGCGTAGCGCCCTCAGGAATCAAGCCCAGTCCGAACAAAATACGCTCGGCGTTTTCGTGGCCCTGCTCGGTTAAAAATACCTGGTGCGTTTTTTCATCGACAGTGAAGTCGCCTGGCGTCGTCACGCCCTCGCCGGTGCGTGGGTCAGCTTCGCCAATTTGCAAAGTAAGCTCCGGCACGACCTGGTTCATGGCGACATACATCGCGGTGTGGTCTTCAGCTTGCCCGCTGATAATGAGCGGCGTGCGCGCTTCGTCAATCAAGATGGAGTCGACTTCGTCGACGATGGCGAAGTTCAGCCCGCGTTGTACGCGGTCTGCTGGCTCATAGACCATGTTGTCGCGCAGGTAGTCAAAACCGTATTCATTGTTGGTGCCGTAAGTGATGTCGCAGCGGTAAGCGGCCTGCTTTTCTGCACGCTCCATGTTGGGCAAATTGATGCCCACCGTGAGCCCGAGGAAGTTGTACAGCTTGCCCATCCAGCGCGCATCGCGGTTGGCCAGATAGTCGTTGACGGTGACAACGTGCACGCCATTGCCTGTGAGTGCGTTGAGGTACACGGGCAACGTCGACGTCAAGGTTTTGCCCTCGCCTGTTCCCATTTCTGAAATTTTGCCGCTGTGCAGCGACATGCCGCCGAGCATCTGCACATCAAAGTGCCGCATTTTCATGGCGCGCTTGCCACCTTCACGCACCACGGCAAATGCTTCCGGCAAGATGTGGTCAAGCGATTCTCCGGCTGCAACCCGGTCTTTGAACTCTTGCGTTTTGGCGCGCAATTGTTCGTCGTCCAGCTTTTCGTATTGCGGCTCCAGCGCATTGATGCGCTCGATGGATTTACGGTACGTTTTGAGCAGCCTGTCGTTGCGGCTACCAAAGATTTTGGTAAGAAAAGTGGTCGCCATAAATGCAAGGCCGCGTAGCAGCCCCCATGAGCAGTCAACGCGACCAAAATCCCTTAATTGATACGGACTCAGGTATGGGCAGCATGGCTAAGTTCAACCATGTGCAAAGGCGAGATTTTACCCGCCGCAAGAAGACTACTTTTGGCGCTCGACCAGCCTTGATTGCCTGGAACTGGATGATTTTGCCGACGCCATCTGCTCGGATGGCAAATTTCTCCCAGCCATCAGGAATTTTTGGGGGTCCTGAAACACACCCTGCACCAAAACCTCAAAATGCAGATGGGCGCCCGTTGAGCGGCCGGTTGAACCCACCTCAGCAATTTTTTGGCCACGCTTGATCAAATCGCCTTTTTTCACCAGTGACCTGGACGCGTGTGCGTAGCGGGTAATGAGGTCATTTCCGTGGTCAACTTCGACCATGTTTCCGTAAGCCGGATGGTATTCCTGCACTACCACCACGCCGCCCGCTGCGGCCAGTATGGCGGTACCTTGCTCTGCCGGAAAGTCAAGGCCCGTATGCAGTGCTGATCGACCATTTACGGGATCGATGCGCCAACCGAACGCGGAACCGAGAACACTGTCTGCAACCGGTTGCTGGGTTGGCACCATCAGCGTTTTTATTTTTTGGTCAAACAGGCGTGACTCCATCAACGTCATGAGGTCAACGCGTTGATCGGTCAGTTTATCGAGGTCTGCCAATGTCGCCTGAAGCTCGTCCATGGTCAGCGACCGACTGCCGACCAATGCCCCGCCGCGACCCATAGGCAGTTTGATTTCAGCGGGACTGACGCCAGCCAGACCGGACACACGCTCACCAAGCGCTTCAAGTTGCATCATTTTGGCCTGCATTTCGCCCAACCTTTTTGCCATTACGTCCAAGTTTTCGCGCAGAAACCGGTCACGTTGTTCTGACTCGTCTTTTACAACCAGTTTGACAAGTGTCCCAACTACCGGCCAGCCCTCGCGAGCGCCCTTCAAGAAAACCCAATGGTAAAGACCCGCAGCAACCAGCATCAATACAAGAGATGCGCAGAGGCCTGCTGCTATCAGGCGTGGTCCGGTCAGATAAATCGGTCTGCTTTTGGCAAGCCAGGCATCCGTGATAATCAAATGCATCTCTTATCTTTCTAATTAAACGCTGTGATCAGAAACTACCGTCCGCTCACAGCCTCTGCTACTCAGCGAGCGGTGCCTATCCACACAGCGGTAGAAAACTCCGAAACCTTAGGCCAACTAGCGGAGCTGGTCAAAGAATCCACCGACCGACTCAAGATAGTCAGCACACTAATTCCTGAGGCACTGCGGCCAGCCATCAAAGCCGGACCTATCGATGGTGAGGTATGGTGCTTGCTGGTTTCTTCAAACGCTGCAGCAGCAAAACTTCGTCAACTCTCCCCGTTGATTTTGTCCAAGCTGAAAGCCGGGGGAAAGCGGGTTAACTCAATTCGACTGAAGATCCTACCCAATAGATAGGTAGACCTGAAGCGCGTCCGTAAAAAAAATGGTGCCGATTATCGGAATCGAACTGATGACCTACCGCTTACAAGGCGGTTGCTCTACCAACTGAGCTAAATCGGCACAGCCGTAGTTTACTTGAGTACAGCGGCTTGCCCGCACCCAAACTTCATTTCACACGTTTTAAAGATGGGGGCCCACTTTTTTGTGGTTTAGTCGGCTCCGGCGGATCGACGTCTCCGCCTGGGTCTTCATCAGTTGTAACGTTGTCGCCGGGCACCAGATGAACGACCTTATGCTCATCACTGCGGTCTGCGCCTGGCTCTCCAACAACTGACAGCGGCGTGGTGACTGCGGCGACATCTGTGGATTCTTCCTGACGTTCAGCGCCAACAGAACCCATCGGAAACGACATGCCCTGACCGTTTTCTCTTGCGTAAATAGCGATGACACGGTCAATGGGCACCATGATTTCGCGTGAGCTGCCAGCAAAGCGCGCTTTGAACTCAATAAACTCGTTGCTTAATTTCAGCGATGACGTTGCGTCAAAACTGATGTTCAGGACAATTTCGTTGTTCTTAACGTACTCGCGCGGCACTTGAACCGAGTCGTCAACTGCCACAGCAACATAAGGCGTCAGCCCGTTGTCGGTGCACCACTCGTACAGCGCCCGTATCAGGTACGGACGCGTTGAAGTTGTGTCCAGCGAATTCATGAAATTAGCCAAGTCAGTTTTCGACCAACAAACGCATCACAGACCAGAACTTAAACTCGCAGTCCAAGCAGGGGCCGCGGGACTGGCTAAGCCAGACCGTAGGCGCAGCGGCCCCCTCGGGGGGCAGCGCATGAGACGAAGTGCAAAGCGTGGGGCCCATATTACTTGCGCATGACCATTTCAGACGGCGTCAATGCTTCAATGTAAGCCGGACGCGAGAAAATGCGTTCGGCATACTTCAACAGCGGCGCAGCGTTTTTCGACAGATCAATGCCGTAGTAGTCCAGACGCCACAAAAGTGGAGCGATTGCTACGTCGAGCATCGAGAAATTGTCGCCCAGCATGTATTTATTTTTCAAGAAAATAGGTGCTAATTGCGTCAATCGGTCCTTGATGTGCGAGCGGGCTTTTTCAAGCGCCTTCTCGTTGCCCTTGGACGCGCGGGACTCCAGCGTGTTGACGTGCACGAAAAGTTCTTTTTCAAAGTTGAGCAGAAACAAGCGAACGCGCGCACGGTCAACCGGGTCACCCGGCATCAGCTGTGGGTGCGGAAAGCGCTCGTCGATGTACTCGTTGATGATGTTTGACTCATACAAGATCAAATCACGTTCCACCAAAATCGGCACTTGCCCGTACGGGTTCATCACATTGATGTCTTCAGGCTTGTTGTACAGGTCAACATCGCGGATTTCAAAGTCCATGCCTTTTTCAAACAACACAAACCGGCAGCGGTGCGAAAAAGGGCAGGTCGTGCCTGAATATAAAACCATCATGATGCGGGAACTCCTGAAAACAAAAAAGTGGAGGCCAAGGTTTCTTTTACCTGGTGCCTTCCACTAAATAGAAGATTGGCAGCACTTATGGTGCAAACCTAATGAAGCTGGGATTTTACTTGACGTCTTTCCAGAAAGCCGCATTCAAGCGCCACGCCGCAAAAGTCAGAATCAACAAGAACAATAAAACCCAGATGCCAATGCGTACGCGGTTGTTTTGCGCGGGCTCGCTCATCCATTTCAAGTAGCCAACAAGGTCGCCCATGGACTGGTCAAATTGCAGTGGTGTCATGGTGCCAGGAGAAACTTGCTGCCAGCTTTTGACCACAGAAACTTTTTTACCGTGTTCCATGACTTCTTCATACACCGGCTTGCGCTCGCCTTGCAGCTCCCATAGCACATGCGGCATGGCGGAGTTTGGATAGGCAAGGTTGTTCCAGCCAGTGGCTTTGGTGTCGTCGCGGTAATAAGTGCGCAAATACGTGTACAGATAGTCTGCACCTGAACCGCCGGGGCCAGAGCGGGAGCGGGCCACCAAAGTCAGGTCTGGCGGCACAACACCAAACCAGTCCTTGGCGTTCTTCACATCCATCGACACCTTCATCGTCTCGCCGATTTTGTCGGTGCTGAACAGCAAGTTGTCCTTGATTTGCTGGTCCGTCAGGCCGAGATCTTTCAGGCGGTTAAAACGCATATAAGCGGCGGCATGGCAGTTTTGGCAATAGTTGACAAACACTTTGGCGCCGTTTTGCAGCGCCACCATGTCATTGGATTTGTTGGGCGCTTTGTCCCACGCAATCCCGCCGCCGGCAGCATGTGCCCCAAAAACCAGTCCGACCGACAAAAACACGCCTAATAGAAAATTTTTCATATCTCAGTCTCTGCCTCAATGGCCAGCAAAAATGATGCGATCTGGCACTTGCTTGAATTCGCCGAGGCGGCTCCACCATGGCATCAAAAGGAAAAACCCGAAGTACCCCAGCGTGAACAATTGCGAGACACGCTCTGCGATGTCTTGACCCGCCACCGCGCCCCAAACGCCAGGTGCCTGGATGCCGAGATATCCAAGTACGAAGAACATAAAGATGAAGGCGCCGTACAAATACTTGTTCCACGACGGACGGTAGCGAATGGATTTGACTTCGCTGTGGTCAAGCCACGGCAGGGCAAACAAAATCATCACCGCGCCGCCCATCACGACTACACCCCAAAACTTGGCATCGATAAACCACATGGCGGCTACAGCAGCAACTGCGCCAAGCACGATGGCAATTTTGAACATACTCGCCATTTTGACGCGCGTCACGATCAGGCCTGCACCAGCCAACGTACAAGCCATCATGACGTACATCATCTCGCTCGTGATGGCGCGCAGCATTGAGTAGTAAGGCGTGAAATACCATACCGGCGCAATGTGCGCAGGCGTTTTCAAAGGGTCGGCCGGGATGAAGTTGTTGTATTCCAGAAAGTAGCCGCCGAGTTCAGGCGCCAGGAAAACGATGCCCGTAAACACCAGCAAGAACACGCTCACGGCAAAAATATCGTGCACTGTGTAGTACGGGTGAAACGGAATTCCATCAAGCGGGTGGCCTTTGGCGTCTTTTGGTGCGCCCGGCCCTTTGATTTCAACACCATCGGGATTGTTTGAGCCAACCTCGTGTAGCGCAATAATGTGCGCGGCCACTAGGCCCAGCAGCACCAGCGGAACGGCAATCACGTGGAACGCGAAAAAGCGGTTCAGTGTTGCGTCTCCGACCACGTAGTCCCCGCGAATCAACAGCGCCAAATCTGGGCCGATGAAAGGAATGGCGGCAAACAAATTGACGATCACTTGAGCACCCCAGTAGCTCATCTGGCCCCATGGCAACAAATACCCCATGAACGCCTCGGCCATCAGGCACAGGAAAATGGCGCAACCAAAGACCCAAATCAATTCGCGCGGCTTGCGGTAGCTGCCGTAAATCAAACCGCGAAACATGTGCAGGTACACGACTACAAAAAACGCTGAAGCGCCGGTGGAATGCATGTAGCGCACCAGCCAGCCCCAAGGCACATCGCGCATGATGTATTCAACGGATGCAAAAGCCTGAGCTGCATCTGGCTTGTAGTGCATGGTCAAAAAGATGCCTGTGACGATTTGAATCACCAGCACCAACATGGCCAGCGCGCCGAAGACGTACCAGATGTTGAAATTTTTCGGGGCGTAGTACTCGCCCAAATGCTCGTTATACAACTTGCTTGCGGGAAAGCGGTTGTCCAGCCAGTTCAGCGCTCTGGCGCCCATTGGAGCGTCGGGGGAGATTTCTTTGTATTCAGCCATCACTATTCCTGTATCAATGTGCTCACTTTGCGATTGCGTGAATCAGGTCTGAAATAGCACTTGGAGCAGCGCCATCAGCAAGGACTTCATGCACGGTCGGCAGGTCTTTTAAAAACGCGAAAACTTCGCGTTCTCAGGCCTTTTTATCTTCACCAATCAGCAGCCGGGTGTCTGAAAGGTACATGTGCGGCGGGACTTCAAGATTATCTGGCGCGGGCTTGTTTTTATACACGCGCCCTGCTACGTCAAAAGTTGAGCCGTGGCAAGCACATAAAAAGCCACCAGCCCAGTCGTCTGGCAACGAAGGCTGGGCGCCTGCTGTCAATTTATCAGATGGAGAGCAGCCCAGATGGGAACAAATGCCCACCACCACCAGCGTTTCTGGCTTGATGGAACGGTTCTCGTTGCGAGCATAAACTGGCGTCAGTTCGCCAGGTTTGCGTTTTGATTGCGGATCAGCCAGCAGTGCATCGTGCTTTGGCAGCGCTGCAATTTGCTCAGGCGTGCGTTTGAGAATCCACACCGGTTTGCCGCGCCATTCAACAGTGATTTTTTCACCGGCCTTGATTCCTGAAATATCGACTTCTACCGATGCGCCGGCGGCTTTTGCACGCTCTGACGGGGTGAAGGTGCTTACAAACGGCACCGCAACGGCCGCGACGCCCAGACCGCCAACAACGCCAGTGGCGACGATCCAGTTACGTTTGTCTTTGTCTAGTGGCGCTGCCACTGCGGCATTGTTTGCGCTGAGTTCGGTCATGGGTTTCCTTCAAGAGCTAGCTTGAAATTAGCTACAACAATAAATTTTTTTCAATTGTAGCGGAGCAGATGTTGGCGCATCAATTTGCGGGGTTTGTCAGTGGACGTACATATGGGCTTTTTGTCATAGCAACAATTTCGCCCCCGTTGCCCCGGAAGCAACAGCAATTTCATCGCATAATGCCGGGGCTGGATAATGCCAAAGTAGTCATTGTCTGCAAACCTACTATTACCGGAGAACATGATGGGAATGATGCAAGAGTTCAAAGAGTTTGCCGTCAAAGGCAATGTGATCGACCTGGCGGTTGGCGTGATCATTGGAGCCGCGTTTGGCAAGATTGTTGATTCCGTCGTGGCTGACCTGATCATGCCGGTGGTGGGCGCGATTTTTGGAACGCTTGATTTTTCAAGCAAATTTATTGTGCTGGGCAATATTCCGGCGGGCACCCTCATGAATCTGGATGCTTTGAAAAAGGCAGGCGTTCCAGTGCTGGCGTATGGCAATTTCATCACCATTTCGGTGAATTTCATTATTTTGGCTTTCATTATTTTTATGATGGTCAAGCAAGTCAACCGCCTCAAACGTGAAACCCCAGCCGCAGCGCCTGTAGCTCTGCCTGAAGATATTTTGCTGTTGCGTGAGATTCGCGACAACCTGAAGCGATAGGAATCGAGACTCTCAGGCAGATTTAGTCTGCTATTAAATAAAGAGCTGCTAGCGCCCTATTTTATTGCGCTGCAGCTCTTTCTTATTGCTATTTCAACAAGCCAGCCGGAGCGCCATGCGAATCGCGGCCACCAGGCTTGAAGCGTCCGCCTTGCCCGTACCGGCGATGTCGAAAGCGGTGCCGTGGTCAGGGCTGGTGCGCACAAGCGGCAAACCCAGCGTCACGTTCACCCCTTGCTCCACGCCCAGGTATTTCACTGGAATCAGCCCCTGGTCGTGGTACATCGCCACCACCACATCGAACTCACCGGGCTTGGTCGGAGTCTGGCGTGCGCGCATGAAAACCGTGTCAGGCGCGAAGGGGCCGCTCACATTCATGCCCGCAGCCCTGCCCGCCGCAATCGCCGGGCCGATGATGGTGTGCTCCTCGCTGCCGAACAAACCGCCCTCGCCTGCATGCGGGTTCAAGCCTGCCACGCCAATGTGCGGCGGGCGCCCCAGGCTTTTGCTGAACGCCGCATGGGTAATGCACAGCGTTTGCAGCACATTGTCAAACGTCACCGCATCAATGGCTTGCTTTAAAGACATGTGGATGCTCACCAGCACGGTTTTGAGCTCGTCGTTGGCCAGCATCATGCGTACTGGCACATCGGCAATCGCTTTGCCCACGAACTTGGCCGCCTCGGCTTGCAGCATTTCGGTGTGGCCTGGAAACTGCGCCGCCCAACCACCCGCAGCGCTGAGGGCTTCTTTGTTTATCGGCGCGGTCACCATGGCAGCGGCCTGCCCATTTAGCACTGCCTGCGCCGCCCAGACAATGCAGTCTGCCGCCGCACTACCAGCAAACCCACTCACCAGCCCAATAGATACGGGCGCAAGCAGCTCACATTGTTGTAGCACGGGAATGCAGTTAGGCGGGCAGGAGCAATCTTCCAGTGAATCAAGTTGCGCCACCGGTAAAGCCAAGGGGCTGGCCACCCAGGCCGCAGCGCGGCGCAGCGTGGCCACGTCGCCCACCACCACGCAACCGGCCACATCTTCCGGGCAATCCCGCCAGGCTTTGGCAATGATTTCAGGCCCAATGCCCGCTGCATCGCCCATAGTTATGAGCAGCGGCAGGTTGGCTTTTGGTTTGGTCATGCGGGGTTGTCTATATCGATGAACTCATGCTCCAAGCCATACGCAGCGGCAACATGCGCTGCCACGGCAGGTGCGCCGTAGCGTTCTGACGCGTGGTGCCCGCAGGCAATGAAGGTGACGTTCATCTCGCGTGCGTAATGCGCTTGAGGTTCCGAGATTTCTCCAGTGATGAAGGCGTCTGCCCCGGCGGCGATGGCGGCTTCAAAAAAACCCTGTGCGCCACCGGTGCACCACGCTACTTTTTTTATAGCTGCTTGCGCCCGTATTATCGGCGTTACAGGCCTTTTTAACACCTTTTTGACGTGTTCTGAGAGCTCAAAAGCGTCTTTGAAGCTTCCACCATCGGTTTTAGCACCCAAAAACCCCAGGTTTTGGTCGCCAAAGCGCGACGTTGCCGTCAAGCCCAGCTGCAAACCTAACTGCGCGTTGTTGCCCAGCTCGGGGTGCGCGTCCAGTGGCAAATGGTAGGCGTACAGATTGATGTCATGCTTGAGCAGCAGGGCCAGGCGCTGCTTCATCCAGCCCGTAATTACGCCTGTTTGGCCGCGCCAGAACAGGCCGTGGTGGACGAATATGGCGTCTGCATTGGCTGCAACCGCCGCTTCGATCAGCGCCAGGCTGGCAGTGACGCCCGAGACAATTTTGTGCACCTCGGCTTTGCCCTCGACCTGCAAGCCATTGGGGCCGTAGTCTTTAAAACGTTCGGGTTGCAATAGCGCATCAAACTCAGACAGCAAATGGCTGCGGTTCAAGGCAGGAAGCCTCCAACTGACAAATAGCGCTCACCTGTGTCGTAGTTAAAGCCCAGCACCGTGCTGCCCGCAGGAATCTCAGGCAACTTTTGCGCAATCGCCGCCAGTGTGGCGCCTGAAGAAATGCCGACCAGCAGGCCTTCTTCGCTAGCGCTGCGCCGGGCAAAGTCTTTGGCTGCGTCGCCCTCGACTTGAATCACGCCGTCAAGCAATGCAACATGCAAGTTGGCCGGAATAAAACCTGCCCCAATGCCCTGAATCGGGTGCGGTGAGGGCTTGCCGCCGCTGATGACGGGCGACGCTGCGGGCTCAACCGCAAACACTTTGGTGTTCGGAAATTTTGCTTTCAATACCTGCGCCACGCCCGTCAAATGCCCGCCGGTGCCGACGCCGGTGATGTAGTAGTCCACGCCGTTCGGGAAGTCGGCCAGGATTTCCAGCGCGGTGGTGCGCGCGTGAATGTCAATGTTGGCTGGGTTGTCGAACTGCGACGGCATCCACGCGCCGGGCGTTTGCTCTACGAGTTCTTTGGCTCTGGCAATTGCGCCATTCATGCCTTTTTCACGCGGCGTGAGGTCAAAACTTGCGCCGTACGCCAGCATCAGGCGGCGGCGCTCGATGCTCATCGACTCGGGCATGACCAGTACCAATTTGTAGCCTTTGACCGCCGCCACCACGGCCAGGCCCACGCCGGTGTTGCCCGATGTCGGCTCAATGATGGTGGCGCCGGGCTTGAGCACGCCCGCCTTTTCAGCCGCTTCCACCATGGCCACCGCAATGCGGTCCTTGATGGAGCCGCCGGGGTTGCTGCGCTCAGACTTGATGTAAATGTGGTGCGTTTGGCTGGCCGCACCAAACAGGCGGTTAATGCGAATGTGCGGGGTATTGCCAATGGTGGCGAGGACGTTCTGGGCTTTCATTGGGCTCTCCTGGAGTATGGATTTTCATTATCACCATTTGGGAACATCGCGATATTGGGCAGTAGGCGTGGACAAAATTTGGTCGACGTATAGAAATTTACAGACTTGTCCCAAAATAGCGTTGTTCGTTAAGTAACGCAACCCATCTAATTCAACCCTTGGCAGGCACCATGCGCAAATTCTGGCTTTTATTTTCTCAAACCGTCACGGTGCTGGTGGCGGTGTTTTTCGTGTTGGCGACGCTGAAACCACAGTGGATTCAGGGTCGACCGTTTTCCGGCTCATCCGGCACGGTAGGCTCAGTCTCGGTGATTGAAGCACCAGCGGGAGGCGCGCGCAGCGTGGTCGCTGGGCAAGGCGGCGGATTCAGCGCGGCGGCAAAAATCGCCTCGGCAGCGGTCGTCAGCATCAACACCAGCAAGGCCGCGACCAAAAACCCGCATGCGGGTGACCCGTGGTTCAAGTTTTTCTACGGCGACCAGGGCCGTGAAGAGCCGCAGGGCGGGCTGGGCAGCGGCGTCATCATCAGCCCTGAAGGCTATATTCTGACGAACAACCACGTGGTTGAAGGCGCTGACGAGATCGAAGTGATTTTGGCGGACACCCGCAAGGCAAAAGCCAAAGTCATCGGCACCGACCCCGACACGGATTTGGCGATTTTAAAAATCGACCTGGACAAGCTGCCAGTCATTGTTTTGGGCAACTCCGATTCTTTGCTGGTGGGCGACCAGGTTTTGGCCATTGGCAACCCATTTGGCGTGGGCCAAACCGTTACTGGCGGCATTGTGAGTGCCTTGGGGCGCAACAAGCTGGGCATCAACACGTTTGAGAACTTTATTCAAACCGACGCAGCGATTAACCCCGGCAATTCGGGCGGCGCGCTGGTGGACACCACGGGCGCGCTGATGGGCATCAACACCGCCATTTATTCACGCTCGGGCGGCTCGATGGGCATTGGCTTTGCCATTCCCGTGTCCACCGCCAAGCAGGTGCTGGAAAGCATTGTGAAAGACGGCCAGGTCACGCGTGGCTGGATTGGTGTGGAGCCGCAAGAACTCAATGCTGAGCTGATGGAAACCTTCAACGTCAAAACTAAAGCCGGCGTCATCATCACCGGCGTGATGCAAAACGGCCCTGCTGGGCAAGCGGGCATCAAGCCCGGCGACGTGATTACAGCTGTGAATGGAAAAGCTGTGAGCAGCGTGACGGAATTACTCGGTGCAGTGGCCGCATTAAAACCCGGTACCGCCGCGCCACTGAGCGTGCAGCGCGGCGCCAACAGCAGCGAGATTTCAGTCACGCCAGCCAGGCGCGAACGGCCTAAACCGCAGCAGCAGCAGTGATGCAATTAGCAAAAAATGGATTGAATTAGCCTCTGGCGCAATAAATACGGGCGCAAGCAGCTATTAATTTAGTAGCGCAATGGCTTTCACAGCGCGCACGACCGGAAGCCGCAGAACATGTCGTCACGCTCGGGCAGGTAAAAGTTGCGGTACTTCGGGCTTTTCATGCGGGCCCGGGTCGCAAAAGATGCCCCACGCAGCACTTTGTGCGTACCAAACCACGGCTGCGAATACTCCAGGTACGGGCCACTTTGAAAGCCGTCAAACGCCCTGAAGGTGGTGCCAGTCCACTCCCACACGTCGCCCCAGCTAAAACCCCGCCTTGAGGCGGTGTGCGCCGCTACCTCCCATTCCACCTCAAACGGCAAACGCCTGCCAGCCCAGCGGCACCAGGCATCGGCCTCATACCAGTTCATGTGCATGGCTGGCTGACTGCCTAGCATGCGCCGGGCTGCGCCAAAACGGGTTTGCATGACTGCACCGCTGGCCACGCCGATCTGCTCAACATAGCGCGGCCCGCGCCTGCCCTCCCCGCCTGATGCGGCACTGTTTTGGCGCTCCAGCCATTGCCAGCCGTCGCGGTGCCACAGCTCGGCACGGTCATAGCCCGCGTCGTCTACAAACTCTACAAACTGGGCCCACGTCACGGGCTGCGCGTCAATTTCAAACTCGGGCACGTCTACCGTATGCTGGCTTTTTTCATTGTCAAAGGCGAAACCCGTATTTGCGGCGCTGCCCAGCTGCCAGCGACAGGCAGGTATCAGCAACGGTTCGCGCAGGTTTATGGGCGCAGGGCTAAATGCCTGTTGCATGGGTGCGTCGAGTTTCAAGCCCAATGTTTGCGCCATGTGCACCATCGCCTCGCCGTGCATGTCTTCATGAAACAGGCACAACCGGTAAAAGTAAAGCGCGTCGTCGCAGTCATCGGCTTTTTGCAGCAAATCAAGCGTGCTTTCCAGCGTGTCAAGCAAATACGAGCGCGTGTTGTCGGCGTCCGGCAAGTCAAGCGCCCACCTTGCGTTGTGCGCCACGCGGGCAGAGTCCCACCAGCGGTCAGCGTTTGGCTCTATTGACGCAAGCCTGGCATGCTCACTCTCGCAGCGCTCGCCGCTGGCGCGCTGCATGTTGCGGGCAATCCACCACTCTTGAAACCAGCCCACATGGCCCACTTCCCACAGCGGCGGGTTGACGCTGGCCAGCATGGGTACAAGGTAATCAGCCGCCTCGAGCGATTTTTGGTACTGTGAAAAAAGGTGCAGCGTATGATTGCGAGCGTCCATCAGCGCTAGAGACAAAAGCTCTTTATCAGCGCCGCGCATCAGCGGTGAATCAATCTGAATGGCAGTGCTGGTGGCTGACGACAAAGGCATCGAGGGGTTCACGTTTGCAGTCCAAAAAAATAGTTTTGATCAGCCCTGCTCTGGCTGCGGCCAACAATGGCAATTGGCACACTGCGCACCGTTGGGCTGGGTTTGCAAAAAGTGATTGTGACATTGACGTTGTGCAGGAGTGGTCGCCATCGGTAACAGAAAAAGTCGACACCGCGCCCCAGGCCATGGTGGCGCTGCACGCCCGCCGATCGGCACCGTCAATCCACGCATGGGCCAGGGCTTGCCCCGACAAACCGCTGGTGGTGGTCCTGACTGGTACCGATTTGTACCGGGACATTCAGACAGACGACAGCGCGCAACTTTCTCTGGCGCTTGCCACGCATTTGGTGGTGCTGCAAGAAGCCGGAATTGACGCGCTACCCACCGCCCTGCACAGGAAAACCCAGGTTATCTACCAATCTGCCCCACCTTTGTTGCCAGCGGTCAAATCTGTAAAGCGTTTTAAGGCCGTGATGGTCGGCCATTTACGCAGTGAAAAAGACCCGCTGACCTTTATGGCCGCCAGCGCATTGCCTGAGACCGCGCAGCTGCATTTTGACCAGATAGGCGACGGGCTGGATGTCGATCTGGCAGACGCTGCCCGGGCAGCCGCCGCCGCAAATCCGCATTACCGCTGGCTTGGCGGCCTGCCCCGCGCCGAGGCGCGCCAGCGCATCAGACGGGCGCACGTGCTGGTCAACAGCTCCGTGATGGAAGGCGGCGCGCACGTGATCCTGGAGGCGGTGCAATCAGGAACGCCCGTGCTGGCCTCACGCATCAGCGGCAACGTGGGTATGTTGGGCGCTGACTATGCGGGTTATTTTGACGTCGGCAACGCGCAGCAACTGGGCGTGCTGCTTAGGCGCTGCGCAGATTCAGCCGAATTTTTGGCTTTGCTGCACAGCCAATGCCAGGCAAGGGCCGGTTTGTTCGCACCGCCGGAAGAAAAACGCCTTGTTTTAAACTTGTTCCACCACATTCTCACGCCACGCGCAAAGAAAGCCACATCATGAACTCTCTTGACACTAACAAACCGCTGGTAGCACCCCGGCTCACCAGTCTGTCGCACGGCGGTGGCTGCGGCTGCAAAATCGCGCCAGGCATTTTGAGCGAAATTTTAAAAAATTCGAGCAACTTGCCTATTCCGCCAGAGTTGTTGGTAGGCATTGAAACCGCTGACGACGCAGCCGTATACCTGCTCAATGAAAACCAGGCGCTGATAGCCACGACAGACTTTTTCATGCCCATCGTGGACGACCCGTATGACTTTGGACGCATCGCCGCGACCAATGCGATCAGCGACGTATACGCCATGGGCGGCACGCCGATTTTCGCGCTCGGGCTGGTCGGCATGCCCATCAATGTGCTGCCGCTCGAAACCATTGGCGCGATTTTGCGCGGCGGACAAGACGTGTGCCGCGATGCAGGCATCCCGATTGCGGGCGGGCACACAATTGATTCAGTCGAGCCAATTTACGGCTTGGTTGTACTGGGCCTGGTGCACCCGTCGCGGGTCAAGAAAAACTCAGGATCCAAAGTCGGTGACGTGTTGATTTTGAGCAAATCATTGGGCGTTGGCGTGTTGTCAGCAGCGTTGAAAAAAGAAATTTTGCCGCCAGAAGGTTACGCAAAAATGATTGCGCTGACCACGCAGCTGAACAAGCCCGGCATAGCGCTGGCCAAGCTTGACGGCGTGCACGCACTGACCGACATCACCGGCTTTGGGCTGGCAGGCCACACACTGGAGTTGGCGCGCGGCGCGAAGGTGCAAATGAACATCGACTGGTCACGCCTGCCACTGGTTGGCGGCGTGCTGGAGCTGGCTGCCCAGGGCTGCGTGACTGGCGCATCCGGTCGCAATTGGGAAGCCTACGGCGCTGAAGTGACGCTGCCAGACGCATTTGACGAAGCCAAAAAAGCGCTGCTGAGCGACCCGCAAACATCCGGCGGTTTGCTGGTGTCTTGCAGTCCTGCCACTGCTGCTGAGGTGCTGGCCATCTTCCATGCGGAAGGCTTTTCAGACGCAGCGGCGATTGGCGAAGTCACCGCTGGCAGTGGCGTGCGCATTTACTGAATAAATTTATCGAGTGATTGAAAAATTTTCTCGAACCGGGAATACCCTGAGGTTGGAGGCTCCCAATTTTTTAACGTTTCGTCTTGGGTAGCCGATACTACTAGCTGTCGCTCGCGCGACGTGCATCGCGTGTTCTTACTTGTTAATTTTCCCGGAGACTTCAGTGTCTGCACTACTCAAATTAGCCCTGCTTTCTGATTGGATGTCCGAGCAACTCGGAAAAATAGCGGCATGGGGGGTTTTATTTGCCGCCATGATTTGCGCTGCCAATGCATTTGTTCGCTATGGGTTCGACTGGAGCTCCAATTCGTTCATCGAAATCCAGTGGTACTTTTTTGCCTACATCGTAATGATCGGCGCGCCGGTCGTGCTCAAGCTCAATGAGCACGTGCGGGTTGACCTGATTTACGGAAAGCTCAAAGGCAATGGGCCGGTATATGTTGACCTGTTTGGACTGGTATTTTTTCTGCTCCCAGTGATCGGTTTGCTGGCTTACCTGTCTTACCCATACTTTATGAAAACGCTGGTGTCCGGGGAGATGTCGCAAAACGCTGGTGGTCTGATCCGCTGGCCTGCGGTGTTGGCACTTCCGCTGGGTTTTGCAATGATGTGGATACAGGGCTGCGCTGAGATCATCAAACGCGTCGCCTACTTGCAAGGCAAGTTCCAAATGACGACGCACTACGAAAAGCCGCTGCAGTAAGCACTTGAGCCGACTTCGCGCGTCTGTATATCTCTTTTCAGGAATAAAAAATGCAAATGGAAAATTTCGCCCCGGTGATGTTTGCGGGGCTGGTCGTCATCATGCTGATTGGATTTCCAGTCGCGTTTTCATTGGCGGCACTGGGCTTGGGAAGTGGTTTTTACGCGATTCAAATGGGCTGGTTTCCTGCTGCGTTCATGGGCAACCTGCCGATTTCGATTTTTTCCATTTTGAGCAATGAGCTGTTGCTGGCCATTCCGTTTTTCACCTTCATGGGAACCATTCTGGAAAAATGCGGGCTGGCTGAAGACATGCTCGACTCCATGGGCCAGCTGTTTGGCCCGGCGCGCGGCGGCATTGGCTATTCGGTCATCATCGTTGGCTTTATTCTGGGAGCCATTACGGGCACCGTGGCTGGGCAAGTCATCGCGATGGCGCTGATTTCATTGCCAGTCATGATGAAGTACAACTACAACATGCGCTACGCCACAGGCGTGTTGGCTGCATCAGGCACCATCACGCAACTGGTGCCGCCTTCACTGGTGTTGGTGGTGCTGGCAGACCAGCTCGGCCGCCCGGTAGGCGACATGTACAAGGGCGCCTGGGGGCCATCCATCTTGCAAGTGGCCATGTTTGCGCTGTATACCTTCATGCTGACGCGCATCAAGCCCGACTATTTGCCAGCCATTCCCGCATCAGAGCGCACGCTGAACGGCTGGCCCCTGGCTAAAAAGTGCTTGCGGGGAATCGTTCCGTCTGCGATTTTGATTTTTACCGTGTTGGGCTCCATGGGCGGCTTGCCTTTCCAAAATTCAGCCATTGCAACCCCAACCGAAGCCGGTGCCATGGGCGTTGTGGGCGCCTTGATTTTGGCGGTAATTTCCAAACGGCTTTCGGTGGCCCTTTTGTGGGAAGCCATGACCGGCACGATGCGCCTTACCGCCATGGTGGTATTTATTTTGATCGGCTCACGGGTGTTCAGTCAGGTTTTTCAGGGGGTAGACGGCGCGAAATGGGTCGAGCACTTGCTCACCGGCTTGCCCGGCGGCGTGACGGGCTTTTTGATTGTCGTGAACGTTTTTGTGTTTTTTCTGGCGTTTTTCCTCGACTTTTTTGAAATTGCCTTCATCATCGTGCCAATGCTTGCACCGGTTGCTGAAAAGATGGGTATCAACCTCATTTGGTTCGGCGTGCTGCTCTGCGTGAACTTGCAAACCAGCTTTATGCACCCGCCGTTTGGGTTCGCGCTGTTTTATTTGCGCGGCATTGCAGACACGCTATTCAAAGACAAACGAATCCCTGAAGCCGTGAAGTCAAACGACATCTACCTGGGTGCTATTCCTTGGGTCTGCATGCAGGTCATCCTGGTGGGTATCGTGATTTTCGTACCGCAATCGGTCACGATGTTTTTGGACAAAGAAATTGTTGTGGACATCGACAAGGTCAAAATCGAAATGCCTGCTGAAGAAGTTGCTCCGCCAGCAGTTCTCAAGCCAGGCGAGCTGCCCGCACCAGCGGTCCCGACCGAACCATTGACGGGCGCTGAGGCAGACAAGGCTGCAGACAAAGCCGCCGCCGATGAGCAGAAAAAAATTGATGACCTGTTCAAGAAGTAAAAGCTCGAA
>JANNCT010000119.1:0-34500 GCA_031386895.1 Polaromonas sp. | reverse complement strand
CCCTATTCCGGTTTTGGTATATCACCAGATAGACAACGCGCCGCCAAAAGGGCAACCCTTTCGCAGTTTGTACGTTGCACCGAAGGCGTTTGCCAGGCAAATGGCGCTGCTAGATTTTTTGGGTTATCGGGGCCTGTCGATGACTGCGTTGACGCCCTACCTGCTAGGCGAAAAATCTGGAAAGGTCGTCGGTTTGACCTTTGACGACGGCTATTTGAACAACCTGACTCACGCGCTGCCGGTACTTCAGCGGTATGGCTTTTCTGCTACTTGTTATGCGGTAAGCGCTTTGGCAGGTAAAACCAATATTTGGGACGCCGGGATTGGCGTGCGCCAAACGCAATTGATGACCCATCTTGAAATGGCGCAATGGGTTGCAGGCGGCCAGGAAATTGGCTCGCACACTAGAAGTCACGTTGATCTGACCGCGGTCACGGACGATGTTGCAGCGGATGAAATAGGTGCAGGCACTCTCGACTTGCAAGCGGTTTTGCAAACCCCTGTCAAAAACTTCTGCTACCCGTTTGGCCGCTTTCGGCCTGAACATATTGATATGGTTGCCGCTGGCGGTTACGCAACAGCCACCACCACCAGCCGGGGGCGGTGCCACACTGGTTGCAACATGCTGGAGCTGCCACGTGTGCCCGTTTTAAAGTCAACCTCTTTACCCTTGCTTTGGCTAAAGGTTGCGTCGCACTACGAAGACAAGCGCAGCGTATGAGCGTCGAGAATGCGGCTGTTGAAACGGCAAATTCAGGCCTTGCGAAAAAGCGGCTGCGCATTGCCGTCCTGAGCAGGAACTTTTCCCCTACTGCGGGTGGAGCCGAGCGTTACGCCATTGCAATGGTGGAACATCTGGCTGCCCGGCATGACATCAAAGTATTCGCGCAAACCATTGAGCACAGCTGGCCCAACGTCGCGTATCAAAAAATCAGTGCGCCTGTAAAGCGCCCGCGCTGGGTGAATCAATTGTGGTTTGCCAGTGCCACGTGGTGGGCCACCAGGCGCGGCTTTGATGTCGTGCATTCCCATGAAAACACCTGGCACGGAAACGTTCAAACTGTTCATGTGCTGCCGGTGAAATACAACTTGTTCAAAGACCAGGCTGGCCTGTCAAAACTCAAGCGGGCGATGAAATGGCTGGGTGTTTTGACCAGTCCAAGGCTCATGGTGTATCTGGCACTTGAACATTTTCGTTACGCGCCAAAGCCCGGCCGCCGGGTGGTCCTAACTTCGCAAACTTTGCTTGATGTTTTCAAAAGGTCTTTTCCTGCTGCTGCGCGCACCACGTCGGTGGTGACCCCGGGAATCGAGATGCCGCCAATGCGCCCGGCTCAGCTAAGTCAACAAGAGGCACGCGGGCTACTCGGGCTGCCGCCAGACGTGCCCTGTTTGCTTTTTGTAGGAAATGATTTCAAAAAAAAGGGGCTTCAAACCTTGATTGAAGCATTGAGCCTGTTGCCCGCTGATGTGATTTTGGCGGTTGTTGGCGGCTCGAAGCACAGCGATTTATTCAAGCAGCAGACTATGGATCCAGGGCTGGGCAACAGGGTGTTTTTTCTAGGCGCACTGCGCGACACCGCTCCGGCGTATCTGGCAGCGACATGTCTTGTGCACCCAACGCGTGAAGACACGTTTGCAATGGTGGTGCTTGAAGCGATGGCGTTTGGCTTGCCCGTAGTGGTCAGCAATGCGGCTTTTTGTGGCGTATCTGCCTTGTTGAGTCACCGAAAAAACGCGCTATTGCTTTTAAATCCGCTTGACTTTGGCGAACTTTCCAACGCAGTCGAAGAAGTCCTAAGCGATGGAGCATTGAGTGCCAGATTGGGCGAACAAGCCCGCAGCTTTGCCAAAAATTTTGATTGGGACCTCCTTGCCAAACAGCAAGAATCAATCTACTTCGAGTCGGTTCAAGCCCAGCATCAATAGTGCGGATTAAGCCACTAATTTAAAGTGCTTGCGGCTGAAATCCAGTCCAGTAGCTGTCTCTACCTTGCGCATGAAGTGGTATTTATTTTCCTTGGGCGTTGGCTTGTAGCCGGGGTCAATCTGCAGGGTTTGTTCTGCCCCAGTGGCCAGCCAATCAGCAGCAATTTTCGGGTGCGTGCCCGTAAAAGATGCTAGCGCCCGCTTGTCAAACTGGCTGTACTTGACCTGTGGCGGGGGCGCCGCCCAATACTTGCCCACCTGATCCAATTTTTTTTGCATGTCTTCGTTGCGTCGAATCCAGCCGTAATGGTAAATGTGGGCGTTGGCCAGTGCCGCGTTGGGATTGCGGCCGCGCTTGTGCTCTTTCATGACCAGCCAATATTGCCCGTCCGGGGCAAAGGTGCGAATGGTGTTGCGAACCAATCTGCATTCGCGCCTGTACCAGCCAGGGCTAATGGAAATCCAGTCTGGCGAGCCGTAGAAGTGTTTGTAATCAAAAACCAGAGCTTCTACAGCAGGGTTGCCATGGTGCCGATCAACGCTCGCCCTGATTTTTGCAAGGTCGTCTTCGTGAACGACTTCATCGCCTTCGAGGTAAAAGGCCCAGTCGCCGACGCACGAATACTGTGCAATCATTTTTTGTTGTGCGTACACAAAGCCGCGGTCTGCCATACCTTCGTTCCAAAGGGTTTCTATGATTCTGATCTTTGGATCGTCTATGGCCTTGACTCTGCTCAAGGTGTCATCCGAGCCCTTTCCGACAGCGACCACAAACTCATCGACCAAAGGCAGCAACGATCGTATTGAAGCCTCAAACGGAAAGCCGAGCTCGACACCGTTGCGAATAAAGGTAAAGCCGCTGATGGAGGGGCTGGCTTGGTTGCCAGAGAAAACCTGGTTTTGATTCCCCAAATCGAATTGCGTTGAATACATGATTTTGATTTATTGGACGTTGAATCCGAGTCGGTAAAGATGAGCGTAAGCACCGTTGCGTGCCAACAGGTCTGTGTGTGTGCCTGATTCCATGATTTGCCCTGCGTTCATCACCATGATGCGGCTGGCGTGCTGGATAGTCGTGAGCCGGTGGGCAATGATGATGGATGTGCGGCCTGTTGTCAGGCGCTTGATAGCTGTTTGTACCGCTTGTTCTGATTCGGTGTCCAGCGCAGAAGTGGCTTCGTCAAGGATTAGCACAGGCGCGTCTTTGTACAAGGCTCGCGCAATTGCCAGGCGCTGACGCTGACCCCCTGACAATTGAAGGGCGTTGTGCCCCAGCGCGGTATCTATGCCTTGAGGCAAGTCTGCAATCAGGGAGCCTAGGTTGGCTGCGGCCAGGCAGCGCATGGCCTTTGGCTTGTCGTAGGTCTGTCCCAGACTTACGTTCAAACCGATGCTACTGTTTAGCATCACTACGTGCTGGCTCACCATCGAAAACTGTGCCCGCAGGGATGTCATGCTCCAATCTTCCAGCGCGATGCCATCAAGGAATATTTTGCCGGACTTGGGCGCAATGAACCTCGGGAGAAGGTTAACCAAAGTTGTTTTTCCAGCGCCCGAACTACCGACCAGAGCAATGGTTTCGCCAGGCTCAATTGTCAGGCTCACATTGTCGATAGCTGCACGCCCGTCCGGTGTGTAGGTTACGCAGACATCAGAAAATTCAATGGAACCCCGCGCTCTGTCTTCAACATGAGGACCGCCTGCTTCGTCTTCTACCGCGTCAATCAAGTCGAGTCCGCGTTCAAGTGCCGCCAAGCCGCGCGTAATCGGCGTTGCGCCGTCAGACAAACTTTTAATAGGGGCAATCAGCAGCAGCATTGCGGTGACAAACGCTACGAAACCACCCACGGTTGTGGTGTTCTCAGCGCCTTGAATCAGCGCAATCAAGATCACCGCAGACAGAGCAAATGCGGCCAAAACTTGCGTGATGGCGCTCATACCTGCGTAAGCCACGGTTGCTTTTATTGACAATCGGTTGAGCAGTTTGCTGAACTCTGAAAATCTGGCAGCCTGCTCGGTTTGTGCGCCGTGCAATCGGATGTCTCGGTGGGCCAGGACATTTTCCTCTACAACGTAAGCAAGATTGTCCGTCGCGAGCTGGCTTTCTTTGGTGAGCCGATACAAGCGGCGCGTCAGCAGCTGTATGACCAGCGCGACGGCGGGAAACAGCAGCGAGACCACCAGCATCAACTTCCAGTTTAAAAACAGCAGATAGGCCACGAGAGCTATCAGGGTTAAAAGGTCGCGTGCCAACTTAAGCGCGGCATTCATGAGCATGGACGAGCCATTGAACACTTCGTAGACCACTGTATTGGCCACAGCGCTTGAGGATTGATTCTCAAAAAGGGAAAGGCGCGCGGTAAGCAGTTTTTGGAACATCGCCAGCCGCATGGCTTGCATGCCATCATTGGTGACTTTTGCCATAGCGTACTGCGCAAGAAAGCCAGCCAGACCGCGAACCAGAAAAAGAAGTATCAATGCCAAAGGCACCAGCCAAAGGTCAAACGAGTCTTTTTGAAAACCTCGATCCAATAGCGGTTTTAACATCGCTGGAATAAATGGCTCAGTGATTGCGGCAGCGATGGTTGCAGCAATTGCCAGCGCCCAAGCGCCCCGGGATCGGCTGAAATAGGGCCACAGCCTGCCGAGCTTGTGGCGAAGTGATTTTGGCGCAAGCGGCTGTCCAGCCGCCTGTTCGGACCTCATCGGGTTGCTCCATCAACACCGACAGCATAAGCTGAATTCAGTGAAAAGCGATCATTTTTTTGCAGACCCAGAGCCAGTAAAAGCCCGAAAGCAACGCAGAAAAAGTCACCGATGTGAGCATCATAAAGAGACGAGTTGAAAAGGCAGGCGACGGCAAACGCGGCCAAAACGGACAGTGTTGCCCTGGATATCGGTGCGGACATGCGCAGCCCATCCCGAAAAATGCACGCCATCAAGCCAACGAACAGGAGGATCCCCGGCACCCCAAGCTGCACTCCCCACTGCAGGTATTCCTGGTGGGTGTTGAAATTTGTAGTAACAGGTAGTTTCTGTGCATTTTGTGCCTTCTGCGCATTGTTGTATTGTGTATTCCAGTTTCCCGGTCCATAGCCTTTAAATGGCTCGGCGGCAATCATTTGGGTCGCGCGAAGCCATAGCGACAGTCGAATTCCTGAGGATGTGGTTACTGCGTCTTTTGGCGAAAACGCCTGGACTTCAGCGACAACCTCATTTAGCCGATTGCTCACCCTTTCTGAGGCTACGTAGAGAAAACCAACCAGGACAAACGGCAACATTACAACTGCCAAACGCATTTTTCGAGGAAGCTCCCACATGATTGCCAGCGACAAAAGAGCTACCGCAACCAGATGGCCAGTCCGGCCTTGCAGCACAAACAATACGTTGACCATCGCTACAGCGGCGATAAGACTTGTCAACATTCTGGCTGGCTTGCCAGGCAGTAGTGCTCTTAAATGCCACAGTATTGCCGCCGCAACGGCGCTCATGATTCCTTGATCAAGGTAGCTTGAAAATACGCTGTATTGGGTCAGCGCCATATTGGAAGTAGCCCATGGCAAAGCAGCACCGAGAAACAGCGCCCAAGAGCCCAGTACCAAAATGATTTGCGAAACCAGAAAGGAAACTACTGCGTAACAGGCCTCTTTGCGGGTTCGTATGATTGCCATAAGAATCACAATCACCAAAAGCTTTCCGTACTTGCCCAGCGAATTGAGCGCTTCACTCATTGGGCCTGTTGTCCACAAAAGACTTGCGGTAAGGGCTGCCAGCATCATGAGTACGCACACAGGCACATAGCTGGCCTTTATTTGTGGCTTTGAAAGACTGATGCCCTGAAGCCTTGCGAGGCTGAGAATTGCCGCAATAAAGAGAGCAAGCTTCGCGACGCTGATCAGCGCCATTGAAAGCCCAACGGATGCGGCCGCAAAGCAAATGGCCACCATTCGAATATTTACAGAACTTTTGTCCAAAATTTCCTCAGTGAATCGTCGAGTACCGACATTATCAAGGATAGGCAAAGGGGAAATTCTGAAAAATGTACAAGTGTTCAGCAGGCAAAAGGGGCGTGCCAGACGCAAAACACAGCAAGCCTGATCTTGTGCGACAGCTCGGTTGTCTGCTGTCGGGGCCTGTGACGACTGCAGGCTTTTTCGCTTTGAAAGATTTGAAGGAAATCTAAGGATGAGGCAATAAAATCGGGCGTGGCTAGCTCTTAAAAGCAGAGCAGTTTAGCGTTGGCAATGTCACACAACTGCCTTTGAAGTGACATGATGATGTCACTCTGGGCTTTGATACTTTACGCATGAACAGTGACATGCAACAGCAGGGTTTGAACAAACCA
This sequence comes from Polaromonas sp., assembly GCA_031386895.1. Lineage (GTDB taxonomy): Bacteria > Pseudomonadota > Gammaproteobacteria > Burkholderiales > Burkholderiaceae_C > Polaromonas. Next base: position 28,226 of record JANNCT010000119.1, on the reverse strand, counting down.
GCTTCGTTTTCGACGCCAGGAGCACCAACGTCGCCAACCGTTAGCCAACACTTTATACGGGTCTTGTATTGCACTGCCAAAGCTTTTGCCAGCAGCCCTGACGGATGCCAAGTTTCAGGCGTAACGCAACGTTGGATTGATGGGCTGGCAAAGTTGCATCGCGTTGAAAGTCGCCCAGCGAGCCCGCGACCGGGTGAGTCTTTTGCAGTTACCGACGCCCACCGCCCAGAGTCGAAAGCTCCGATAGCGGGGCTCTCCTACAGCCTCACAGGCGCTATTCATTTTTAATGTGATGAGCAGAAATAACTAAACAGGAGTTTGTGATGAAAGAACTACCAAACCCAATGTTTGCCATGTCTCCGGTGGCCTTGCCGCAGATTATCCGGGGGTCACTTTGTCCGGGCGGTCATTCACTCCATGCAGCGCCTGTTGCAAAGCCGACGATAGGAAAGATTTCGGTCAGTTGGGCCCGTAATCAGGACGAAGTCCGTCAAGCCCAGCGCTTGAGGTATCAGGTATTCGCGATTGAAATGGGTGCAAATTTGCCCGTAACGCTACCTGGTCACGACATAGATCTGTTTGACGACTATTGTGAGCATTTGCTTGTGCGTGACGAGGCAAATGGCGATGTCATTGGGACCTATCGTGTGCTGACGCCTACCCAGGCAAAACGGGTTGGCAGTACCTACAGCGATACTGAATTTGATCTGACACGACTGCGAAGCCTTCGCGAACGGATGGTGGAGCTGGGCCGAAGCTGTGTCCATATTAACCACCGCCATGGGGGCGTTATCTTGGCGTTGTGGGGCGCTTTGGCAGAGTTCATGGCCCGCAATCAGCTAGACACGATGATTGGTTGTGCCAGCATTCCCATGCAACACGTCGGTGCAACCAGCGGCCAGGCTGCCGCAAGTATTTGGCGGCAGGTCAAGCAGACGCATTTGGCCCCGATTGAGTACCGTGTGAGCCCCAGACTCGCGCTGCCAGTTGAGAGGCTGGATGACACGCTGGAGATTGATCCGCCCGCCTTGATTCGCGGTTACCTGCGCCTGGGTGCGAAAGTGCTGGGAGCACCTGCTTGGGATCCAGACTTTAACTCTGCAGATTTGCCGATGATGGTGCGTATTGCAGACCTGCCGCCTCGATACCTCAAGCTTTTCAATCCCAAATTTGCGGCGGCATAGTGAGGAAGTTGTTTGACGCCATGGGAGCTATCGGCGCGACAGCGGCCCCTGGCGGTCCTGACGACAACGAAGATGATTCTCTGCGCAAGCGGTATCGAACAATCTTCATATCAGATCTTCACTTGGGAACACCTGGCTGTCAGGCGACTGCCTTGCTGGATTTTTTAAAGGCCCATCCCAGCGATAACCTGTATCTGGTGGGTGACATCGTGGACGGCTGGCAGTTGCGGCGCAAGTGGTATTGGCCTCAGTCGCACAACGACGTCGTGCAAAAGCTGTTGAAGAGAGCCCGCAAAGGTTGCCGCGTAATCTATGTGCCCGGCAACCACGACGAATTTGCGCGTGAATTTATTGGCCACCAGTTTGGCGGTATTGAAGTCGTCGATGAGGCTGTGCACATTACTGCCGATGGCCGCCAGTTGTGGGTGGTTCACGGGGACTATTTCGATGCGGTGGTTCAGTGCGCGAAATGGCTGGCCTACCTGGGCGACAACATGTATGAATTCACGCTCAAACTCAATCGCCACCTGAATCGTTTGCGTGCCCGAATGGGTTTGCCCTATTGGTCGCTTTCGGCATATTTAAAACACAAGGTCAAGAGCGCCCTCAACTACGTTACCGACTTTGAAATGGCGGTTGCACATGAAGCTAGAAAGCGAGGCCATCAAGGTGTAGTGTGTGGTCATATTCACCGGGCCGAGATGAGAGGTATCAACGGAATTTTGTACTGCAACGACGGCGATTGGGTTGAAAGCCGAACCGCTCTGGTTGAACACTTCGGCGGACAATTAGAGCTTTTGCATTGGTCACCCGAGCCCGAGAAGTCAGGACGAAGCCTTCATACAGATCCGGTTGCGGTGTAGATCTGATCATGAAAGTTGCCCTTGTTACCGACGCTTGGCAACCCCAGGTAAACGGCGTTGTCACGACCTTGGTCGAGCTGGTGCGGGAGATGGAGCAACTTGGCCATACTGTTGAAGTTGTGCACCCCGGCTTATTTAAAACCAGGCCTTTTCCTGGGTACGCTGGAATTGATTTGGCTGTGGCACCCCGAAAAATTCTGACCGCCCGACTTGATACTTTCGCACCCGACGCGGTGCATATCGCTACCGAAGGCCCACTTGGTTGGGCAGCCCGCCGTTATTGCACTCGTCGAGATTTGAAATTCACCACTGCCTTTCACACCAAGTTCCCCGAGATTCTTCATGCGGCATTGAGAGTACCGCTTTCATGGGGCTACGCTTTATTCAGGTATTTTCACAGAGCATCGTCAGGTGTGATGGTTCCTACTAATGGCGTCTTGACCATGCTGGAAAAGCGTGGATTTAAAAATTTGCGCTTGTGGACACATGGTGTGGACACAGATTTGTTCGCTTTTCACCCGGAAGTTAGGCTTTACCCGCCGATTGGGACGCTGGTACGCCCCGTGTCTCTTTTTGTTGGCAGGATTTCATATGAAAAGAACATCGGTGCTTTTCTCGATTTGGACATTCCCGGGACGAAGGTGGTGTGTGGTGTGGGGCCTTTGGAGGCTTCGCTAAAACAACGCTACCCGAAAGTGCGCTGGATGGGAGTATTGGCCCGACCAGAGCTTGCGCGGGTCTATGCTGCAGCTGACGTGTTCGTGTTCCCGAGTCGTTCTGAAACCTTTGGTTTGGTGATGCTTGAAGCAATGGCGGTTGGAACACCTGTGGCCGCATATCCAGTAGACGGTCCGCTAGAGGTTTTGGGCAGATCCGATGGAACATCGCGTGGCGGCATACTCCATGAAAATTTGCGTCAGGCGTGCTACAGCGCACTGGCCGTTTCGCGACAAGAAGCGAGAATGCGGGCTCTCGATTTCAGCTGGGCGCATGCAGCGCAGCTGTTCGAGAGTCACTTGGTACTTGCACGCAAAAACACTGCGCCGGGGGAAACTGGAGCCTTTCGATCGGATGCTTCGCTCGCCGAGACTCCCGAGGTGCAACTCCCTTCAATTCCATAGAGGTTTTGGCTTCATTAATTACACTAATATGTGTGGATTAATCCTTTATTGGTCTAGCGTTGAACAAACCTCAATTCTCATCCGGCACATTGTTTAAATTTCTTGATCGGGATCACAGTATTTTGGCGTTCAATGAACGCGTACTGGACTGGTCACGGCGTCCAGAAGTACCGCTACTTGAGAGATTGCGTTACCTGTGTATCGTTTCATCGAATCTTGACGAGTTCTTTGAAGTTAGAGCCGCGCCGCACCTGACTGCATTCCAGGATAGCTCCAGCAAAGGCCCGTACACGGCCGATTCGTTTAAAGGTTTATCTGACGCAACCCATGAGGTAGTGGCCCGTCAGTACGAAATCTATAACAACGAATTGTTGCCAGAGTTTGCCAAAATGGGCATTTTGGTTGTTTCTCATGCAGACCGGAGCACCGAGCAGCGTCGCTGGGTCAAGGCGTACTTTGAGCGCGAGGTCAGGCCACTTTTGATACCAGTCGGGCTTGATCCATCGCACCCGTTTCCCCAGGTTGCCAACAAGTCTTTGAACTTTATCGTTCGCCTCAGTGGCCACGACGCCTTTGGGCGGGAGAACGACATCGCAATTGTCAAAGTGCCACGTGTTCTGCCGCGCTTTATTCACATGCCCAGGCGCGGTGCCAACAAGGGCACTTCGTTTGTTTCGCTTTCCAGTGTGATTCGGGCGCATCTGACTGAATTGTTTCCGGGGAGGATTGTCGGGCAGTTCTCGCAGTTCCGGGTAACACGCCACTCTGACCTCGCGGTTGACGAAGACGATGTGCAAAACCTGCGCACCGCACTTCGGCAGGGACTAGAGCAGCGCCACTACGGTCAAGCGGTGCGTCTGGAGGTCTCGGCGGGATGCTCGGAACACTTGTCGAGCTTTCTGCTCAGACAGTTCAATTTGCCTGTGCAGGCGCTGTACCGGGTGCATGGCCCAGTTAACCTGGCGCGATTGACTCAGATAGTGGATTTGGTGAACGATCCCGAACTTTTGTTTCCTGCCTACAGCGCCTGCTACCCAACTCAACTCGTGCTGGGACAATCTTTTTTTGATCGCCTGAAGGTTGGGGATGTGTCAATTCATCAGCCGTTCGAGAGCTTTGAAGGTGTGCTGGCCTTTTTGCGTGAGGCTGTCAATGATCCACAAGTGCTGGCCATTAAGCAAACCATTTACCGCACCGGCCCTGATTCTGAATTGATGCTTTTGTTGCGCGAAGCTGTGCGCCGGGGTAAGGAGGTGACGGTAGTTGTGGAGCTTAAGGCGCGCTTTGACGAAGAGGCCAATATCAACTGGGCAGAAATGCTGGAGTCGATAGGCGCTCAGGTTGTCTATGGTGTGGTGGGGCTGAAAACCCACGCCAAAATGCTGCTCGTGACCCGCCGCGAGGGACGCACTCTGGTGCGCTATGGGCATTTGTCTACCGGCAACTACAACCCGCGAACGGCGCGCCTGTACACCGATGCCAGTTACCTGACGGCAGAACCGTTATTGACCGCTGACATGGACAACGTTTTCGTACATCTTGCCAGTCAGTGCAAATTACCAAAACTGCACCGTCTGATGCTGGCCCCGCTACATTTGCAGACCAAACTGATCGAAAAAATTAACTTTTTGGGAAAGGCCGCAGCCAAAGGCAAAGACACTCGTATTGTTGCCAAAATGAACGCACTTACCGACGAAGCGTTGATGCTCGCCCTGGTAAAAGCTGGGCAGAGTGGAGTCAAGATCGACCTGATCGTGCGAGGTGCCTGCATGCTGCCTGCGCAGGTGCCAGGCGTGACCGACAACATACGGGTGCGGTCGGTGATAGGCCGGTTTCTGGAGCATTCACGAGTGTTTTACTTCAGGTGTGGCTCCGAAGAGTCTTTGCTGCTTTCAAGCGCTGACTGGATGAATCGAAACATGCTGCGGCGTGTTGAAATGGCCTGGCCTGTGACAGATGCGGCCTTGCGACAGCGCATCATTGATGAGTGCCTGGTCGCGTATTTGCATGACGGGGTCGATGCTTGGGATTTGCAACCAGACGGTACTTACAAGCGTGTAAAAACAGATCCTGCTTTACCGGGACATGGTGCGCAGGCCGCGCTGATGGCGCGCTATTCGTCGTTGGCGCAAAACAGGAAGTAGCGCCAATGGACCTGATTTTGTGGCGTCATGCAGAAGCTGAGGAATGGCTGCTGGGCGATCAGCAGCCAGGACTCGATCTGGATCGCTCTTTGACCCAGCGGGGTGAAAAGCAGGCGGCACGCATGGCTGTTTGGCTGGACAGGCAATTGCCAGAAGGAGCACGCATCTGGGTCAGCCCGGCAAGGCGCTGCGAGCAGACCGCCTTGGCACTAGGGCGCAAATACAAAATCAGAACGGAGCTTGCGCCGGATGCAACCCCCGAGCAACTGCTCGATCTGGTGCAATGGCCAAATAGTAAATACCCCGTGTTGGTAATCGGTCATCAGCCCACACTGGGGCAAGCTATTGCGCAGCTTCTGAATCTGAGGGAAAGCGAATGCGCAGTTAAAAAAGGGGCACTCTGGTGGTTGCGCAACCGTGACCGGGATGGTCAAAGTCAGACGGTGGTCGTTACCGTTCAGTCACCAGAGGTTTTGTGACGCCTGAAGGCCGGATGCTGAGCTTCCAGTACTGGTGAGTAGAGACTATTACCGAGACGTTCGTTACTCCGCCGATGACAGCTCTGACACAAACAAGGACCAAGATGTCTTTTGCCATGCCAGTACCTCTTCTCGGAGAAGGTGCGCAGACTGCGGAAAGGTTTCTGCCCAACCAGATCTGTAATTCAGGACAAAAAGTCTGCCGGGCTCCCCTCCAGTTTCGATTCGTAAACCCTGCAAGTCCGGATCGCGCCGGGCGTGGCACAGAATCACCGCTATCCGCAGGCAAAGCAGTTGCTGGATAAACAAACGGTCCTCGAAGTCAACGTCCAGTTTTTTCAGTTTACCTCTGTGTCCCAGCACCAACAGGCTCAAACGATGCAGTTCTGGAAGCGCAAAACCAGGAGCATCTGCATGGTCCAAAATGTATGCACCATGCTTGTGATGGTCGCTGTGTGAAATATGGGCCCCAATCTCATGGAGTTGGGCCGCCCATTGCAGCTTGCGCAAAAGGCGGCTAGTTTCAGGCGCTGGCTGGTCTTTACCCAGCATCAGGAAAAGTTGTTTGGCTACTTTACTCACGCGCTGAGACTGAGCGGTATCCGTTGCAAATTTGCCAGCCAGACGATCCACGCTGGTAGAGCGCAAATCAGTCACCCCTTGCTCCCTGTCAAGCAGGTCGTAAAGAACGCCATGGCGCAACGCCCCTGCAGCCGCTTGCATTTGGCTGATGTTCAGAAGATCAAACACTGCCCGCAGAACGCTCACACCGCCGCCAATCACGGCACGACGATCTTCCTTCATGCCATCAATCTTCACGCGATCGGAACTTTGTGCTTTTATCAGCCGATCCAGCAACCAATCAAGCCCCTCACGCGTTATCAGTCCAGCTGGCCAACCCGCCGCTGACAGCACGTCGCTGACTGCACCAATCGTTCCCGATGATCCATAGGCAACATCCCATGCACCAGATCGGTAGGCATTGGTAGCATCGTCCAGAATCGCTTTTGCAGCAATTTCAGCACTGTCAAAAGCGCGTGAACTGAACTGATTGTCGGGAAAGTACTTCATTGACCATGCCACACTACCCACCCGATAGGACTCCATGGTGCGTGCGTCGAGGCCTTTGCCAACAATCATTTCAGTGGAACGTCCGCCAATATCCACTACCAGTCGTCGCTCATCAGATTGCGGAAGCATGTGCGCTACCCCCTGGTAAATCAGTCGTGCCTCTTCCCGACCTGAGATGACATCAATGGGAAATCCAAGTATCTTGTCGCCACGGGCCAAAAATTCGTCACGGTTTCTTGCTTCGCGCAAGGTCTGGGTAGCTACTGCCCTGACGTGGAATTTTTTAAAACCAGCGAGTCTTTCCCCAAAACGAGCCAGACAATCCCAACCGCGCTGCATGGCCTCTGGAGTAAGGTTGCGATCCACATCCAGCCCATTGCCCTGACGTACTGTTTCCTTGAGATATTCGATACGGTTTATTTGGCCCCTGTCGTAGCGGCCAATCTCAAGGCGAAAACTGTTAGATCCGAGATCTATAGCGGCCAGTAGTGTTCCGTTTTGCATAGTTGAGTTTATCGCGGCGCTATCTGCACCCTCCATTTCCCTGCAGAAAAGCCAGCGATTTTTCTGTAAAAACGCTGGCCTTACCCGAAAGTTTCTATAAACCTGCTGACCTGAAAGTTAGTCAACAGAAGAGAAAGCATGAACTAACGTGCTGGGGGAATCAGGACGCTGTCGACGATGTGTACTACGCCATTCGTTGCAGAAAGATCTGCCGTTTGAACCATGCCGTCTTCAACCGTCACAAAAGCGCCAGCTTTTGAAAGCGCCAGGTTCGCCCCGTTGACGGTTTTGGCGTTGACATTTTTGACTTCGGCAGCCAGGACTTTGCCCGGAACTACGTGATAGGTTAAAACCGCTTTAAATTTTGCTGGGTCTTTGCCCAGTTCGTCCATGGTTTTGGCGGGGACTTTCGCAAATGCAGCATTGGTAGGCGCAAAAACTGTGAATGGGCCTGTGCCTTTAAGTGTGTCAATCAGCCCCGCTTTCACGACGAGACTGTTGAGCGTGCTTAACTCCGACCTTGCAGCAATTGTGTCTGCAACCGACAGGGGTCCAAATTGGGTTGCGCAACCCGAGAGGGTCACAATCGAAGCAGACACGATGAGAATGCGGCGAATGGAAAAAATAGTCGACATTTAAATTACTCCTGGTTAAAGACGCCTTAAAGAGTGAGAGAAATCAGTGACAAAACCGTGACAAGTGCCTTATTGCTGTGAGGCAGGACGGCAAATCGCAGAAATTGTCCTTTTTAACAGTGCTGCTCGCTTGTCATGACTCTGTCACAGAGTTTTTCTACAGTTTTGTATCTTTGTTATCAACCCAAGAGGTATTGCCATGAAATTGAGTCTTAAATTTTCTTTGATCTGTGCGGTAACTGTTGCTGCCGTGGCCTTGCCGACGATGTCGGTGGCTCAAGATGTGACTGGAGCTGGCGCAAGCTTCCCGGCACCTTTGTACTCGAAATGGGCTGCGGACTACAACCGCGCCACTGGCGTCAAAATTAACTACCAGTCAGTTGGCTCTGGTGCTGGCCTCCGTCAAATTGAAGCTAAAACAGTCGATTTTGGTGCGTCCGATGCGCCACTGAAGGATGACGAGCTGGCGAAAAAAGGATTGGTTCAGTTTCCGACTGTGATCGGGGGTGTGGTTCCAGTTGTGAACATCAAAGGGATTGCGCCTGGCCAACTCAAACTTAATGGTCAGGTTTTAGGCGATATTTACCTGGGCAAGATCACCAACTGGACCGACCCAGCCATTAAGGCGTTGAACCCTGCTTTGTCGTTACCTGATGCGGCTATCTCTCCAGTGCGCCGCGCTGATGGATCAGGCACGAGTTTTATTTTCACGAACTACTTGAGCAAGGTTAACGCAGAGTGGAAGACCAAAGTGGGCGAGGGTACCGCCGTTAATTGGCCGGTCGGCGCTGGAGGAAAGGGCAATGAAGGTGTTGCGGCTTTCGTCGGGCGTTTGCCAAACTCCATCGGTTACGTTGAGTACGCCTACGTCAAACAAAACAAGATGACATTTGCCCAAATGCGCAACTCAGCCGGTACTTTTGTATCGCCTGACGATTCGGCTTTCAAGGCAGCTGCAGCTGGTGCCGATTGGGCAAAAAGCTTCTATCAAATTCTTACAGAGCAGCCCGGAAAAGACTCTTGGCCAATCACCGGCGCGACGTTCATCTTGATGCACAAGGCGCAGGACAAGCCAGCTCAAGCCGCTGCATCCTTGAAATTCTTTGACTGGGCATACAAAAACGGCGACAAAACAGCTGACGACCTGGACTATGTTCCAATGCCTGCGAACGTCAAGACAATAATTGAAAAAGCGTGGGCTGATATCAAGGACGGATCTGGAAAATCAGTTGCAATTAAGTAAGTAGCTTTTAGCTGTTTGTTTAACCAACAAGGATCCACTTGTGTCCTCAACATTACCAGTAGGCGGCGCTGCCTTTGATCCTGCGTCTGAATCAGCGAAAAGAAAAATGATCAATCTTCCTCCTGGCAATGCAGTTCGCAGAAGCCCCTTCGCAGACCGAATATTCGGCTGGGCCGCACTTGGTGCCGCATTGCTTACTTTGTTGCTATTGGTCGGGATTTTGTTGTCGCTGGTCATGGGCGCATGGCCCGCAATCAGCAAGTACGGTCTGGGGTTTTTAACCAGCACGACCTGGGATCCCGTCAAAAACGAATACGGCGGCTTGGTGATGATCTACGGTACGCTGGCGACCTCGTTCATTGCGTTGGTGATCGCCGTCCCCGTCAGTTTTGGAATAGCTCTTTTCCTCACTGAGCTATCACCTGCCTGGCTGAAGCGACCGCTGGGTACAGCCATTGAGCTGCTTGCAGCAGTGCCTTCCATCGTTTACGGGATGTGGGGCTTACTGGTTTTTGGCCCAATTCTGGCTACCTACGTGCAGCAACCGTTGCAAAAAGCGTTTGGTGAAACACCTTACATCGGCGCATTGGTTTCGGGCCCACCTGTAGGGATTGGTATTTTGTCCGCAGGGATTATTCTTGCGATCATGATTATTCCGTTCATTGCTTCGGTGATGCGCGATGTGTTTGATGTCACACCGGTCATGTTGAAAGAGTCAGCCTACGCGCTCGGCTCTACCACTTGGGAGGTGGTGTACAAAGTGGTTTTGCCTTACACCAAGGCAGGAGTGGTGGGCGGCATCATGCTCGGCCTTGGGCGGGCTTTAGGTGAAACCATGGCTATTACTTTTGTCATTGGCAATTTCAATCAGCTGGATTCTCTGAGCTTGTTTCAAGCGGCCAACAGCATTACATCCGCGCTGGCAAACGAGTTTGCCGAAGCTGCAGAAGGATTGCACCAGGCGGCCCTGATTTATTTGGGCCTGGTACTTTTCTTTATTACTTTTATAGTTCTTGCGTTGTCCAAATTGATGTTGGCGCGGCTCAACAAGAGTGAAGGGCTAAAAACATGAGCGCACATCTAATGGACGCGCGCTTGGCCAAATTCGGTCGTCGCAAGATGGTTAATAAAGTCGCCCTGGTCTTGTCCCTGGCTGCGATGTCGTTTGGACTTTTCTGGTTGTTCTGGATTTTGTGGGAGACCATCAGGTTGGGAGTTGGTGGTATCAGCATAGCCACGTTTACTCAAATGACGCCAGCGCCTAATGAGCCAGGTGGAATCGCCAACGCTATATACGGCTCGTTTTTCATGGTCCTGCTTGCAACTTTTGTAGGAACACCGATCGGGATCATGGCGGGGATTTATCTGGCGGAGTACAACGTCAAGGGATGGCTTGCATCGACTACCAGATTCGTCAATGACATTTTGCTTTCGGCACCTTCTATTGTCATCGGACTCTTTGTGTATGCAGTGGTCGTGTCACGTTTCAAATCGTTTTCTGGGTGGGCTGGTGTCATGGCTTTGGCGTTGATCGTTATTCCAGTCGTTATCAGAACCACGGAAAACATGCTGCAGCTGGTTCCAGCCGGCCTGCGTGAGGCCGCCTATGCCCTGGGAGCGCCGAAGTGGAAGGTCATAACCGCCATCACTTTGAAGGCCGCAAGGGCTGGCGTGGTAACTGGTGTGCTTTTGGCCGTAGCTCGTATCGCTGGCGAAACTGCCCCGCTTTTGTTTACAGCGCTCAATAACCAGTTCTTTACGTCTGATATGAGTCAGCCAATGGCAAGCTTGCCGGTCACTATTTTCAAGTTTGCGATGAGTCCTTACGAAAACTGGCAACAGTTGGCCTGGGCTGGTGTTTTCTTGATCACGGTAGCTGTGCTCGGTCTGAATATTCTGGCGCGTGTTTTAACACGTAACAAAAACTGAAATTAACCGACGACTCCCAATCGAAAGCTATTAATGGAAGCAACTATGACTCAAGCGTCGCCGTCCAAAATTTCCGTAAAAAATCTTGATTTTTATTACGGCAAATTTCACGCTCTGAAGAACATCAATCTGGAAATTCCCGAGAAAAAAGTAACGGCTTTCATCGGTCCGTCGGGCTGTGGTAAGTCCACTTTGCTGCGGATTTTCAACCGTATGTATGAGTTGTATCCTGAGCAGCGCGCGGAGGGTACGATCATCTTTGAGGGTGAGAACCTTTTGACCTCCAAGAAAGACGTCGCTTTGATCCGTTCGAAAGTTGGCATGGTTTTTCAAAAGCCGACACCCTTTCCAATGTCTATTTACGACAACATTTCCTTCGGCGTGAAGTTGTTTGAAAGTCTCAGCAGCTCTGACATGGACGAACGTGTTGAATGGGCGCTTCGGAAGGCGGCATTGTGGGGAGAAGTTAAAGACAAGCTCAACCAAAACGGATCCAGCTTGTCCGGTGGGCAGCAGCAGCGTTTGTGCATTGCTCGAGGCATTGCCATCAAACCCGAAGTGTTGCTGCTCGATGAACCGTGCTCGGCGCTGGATCCCATTTCAACAGCAAAAATTGAAGAGCTCATTACCGAGCTCAAGAACGACTACACCGTAGTTATCGTGACCCACAACATGCAGCAAGCAGCGCGTTGCAGCGACTACACCGCTTACATGTACTTGGGCGACTTGGTGGAGTTTGGCGTGACAGAGGATCTGTTTTTCAAGCCGAAACGTAAAGAGACAGAAGACTATATTACCGGCCGTTTTGGTTAAGACACCATAGGAAACTAGCATGCCTGATAAACATTTATCCACCCAATTTGATGCCGAACTTAACGGTGTGTCCTCTCGCGTAATGGAGCTGGGTGGATTGGTAGAGTCGCAAATTCGCCTTGCAATTTATGCGCTTTCTCAGTTCAGTTCAGACAGCGCTAACCAGGTAATTGAAACCGAGTCGCGAGTCAATGCAATGGAAATTGACATTGATCGCGAACTTTCTTCAATCATTGCCCGCCGCCAACCTACCGCTCGCGACTTGCGCTTGTTGATAGCGATCTCCAAAACTACAGCAAATCTGGAGCGCGCCGGAGATGAGGCTGAGAAGATTGCAAGGATGGTCAAATCCATCATTGACAGCGGTTCGTCGAGGTCATTGCCATCTTCTGATCTGCGCATTGCAGCGGAACTCGCATCGGGCTTGCTGCGCAAGGCTCTTGACGCTTTTGCCCGCCTTGACACTGCAGTTGCGGTGTCAATTCTTAAAGAGGACGACCAGATTGACCGCGAGTTTGACGGTTTTGTCCGTAAATTAGTCACTTACATGATGGAAGATCCTCGTACTATTTCACCTAGTCTGGATTTGTTGTTCGTTGCAAAAGCGATTGAACGAGTCGGAGACCATGCAAAAAATATAGCTGAATTTATTATCTATATTGTGAAGGGTGCCGATGTTCGGCATACCCCCATGGACCAGGTCGAATCAGCGGTTCGCTAGAGCGGATTGGTACATACATGAAGCAGCTGCCGCGCGTACTGATCGTCGAAGACGAGCCTGCCATCGCTGAACTGATTGCTGTGAATTTGCAGCACGGCGGCTTTGAAGCCGTGATTGCCGGGGACAGTGTGAGCGCACAGCGTGAGCTTGACGCGGCTTTGCCCGATGTCATACTGCTTGACTGGATGTTGCCTGGACAAAGCGGCCTGTCACTGGCTCGCCACTTGCGCAAGCAGCCGCGTACCAAGAGCATACCCATACTGATGCTTACCGCGCGAGGCGACGAGCCCGACAAAGTAGCGGGTCTGGACGCCGGAGCTGATGACTACGTGACAAAGCCTTTTTCCACCCAGGAATTGTTGGCTCGCATCCGGGCAGTTCTTCGCAGGCGGGCGCCTGAATCAGCCACTGATAGCGTCACTGTGGGTGGGTTGGTTTTAGATGCCGGGACCCACCGTATTGCTTTTCATGGCCAGGAGTTAAAGTTTGGACCGACTGAGTTCAAGCTTTTGCATTTTCTGATGAAGCATGCCGAGCGCGTTCACAGCCGAGGCACTTTGCTGGATAAAGTCTGGGGAGACCATGTTTTTATTGAGGAACGGACGGTTGACGTTCACGTGAAACGCCTTAGAGAATCTCTTGGGCCGGCTGGCACCATGGTTGAGACAGTCAGGGGCGCTGGGTACCGATTAACTTCAATGTCTTCGCTGCCTGCGTCACAATCTGGCACATGATTAACAGGTGGTTTGGCTTGGCCTTTTGCATGGCTGCAATGGGCGGCATTGGCATATTGGCGGCATCCAAGAACGGATTGATAGTTGCTTTGTTTCTATCACCGTGGTGTTGGCTTGCACTAGACAGCATTCGGGTAGAGCGACTCTTGGGCTGGCTGCGATCCGAGCAAAACAACGAATCTCCTGCACTTATCATCAGCCCAATGCCTCGCATATCCGGCGTTTGGGGAGAGGCAGCTGATCGCATCCGAAGACTGCTTAAAAATCGCGACCAGCAATACCTTGAAAGCCAGGCACGCCTCGAAGAATTTCTCGCTGCCATGCAGGCCTCGCCCAGCGGCGTTGTATTGCTTGATTCCGAAGAGCGTATCGAGTGGTGCAACCAAATGGCGGCTCTGCACTTTGGCTTCGACGCGCAGCGGGACGTGATGCAACACATTGCTAATCTGGTCAGAGCGCCAGAATTTAAGGCCTACATGGCCACCGCGGACTTCACTCATGATGTGGCATTCGCTGGAAGCGCCAGCCTGCCGGGCAGGCCCGTAAAACTGTCTGTTCACGTGCATTCATACGGTAAAAACCGAAAGTTGCTGCTGTCACGTGACATTACTGCGGTTGAGCTCGCAGAATCGATGCGAAGAGACTTTGTTGCCAATGTTTCGCATGAAATAAGAACCCCGCTAACTGTTCTTTCCGGTTTTATTGAAACCCTACAGACTCTGCCTTTGAAAGATCCAGAGCGTGTGCGGTATTTGTCTTTGATGGCACAGCAGTCGCAGCGCATGCAGACACTGGTTAATGATTTGCTGACTTTATCGCGCCTTGAGGGAAGCCCTGCACCAAGCGCCACTGACTGGGCTACTACCAGTGCCATATTCGCTCAATGTGAGCAAGAAGCACGGGCCTTGTCTGCGTTGATTGCACCTTTTGGTCACCAATTGGCATTCGACGCAGCCCCTGCCTGCGAGATTGCTGGCGTGCAGGCCGAGTTGTACAGCGCCATGTCGAACCTGGTGGTGAACGCTATCCGCTACACGCCCGATGGGGGCAGTGTCAAAGTAGCCTGGGGTCTACTGCCAGACGGTTCTGGCAGGTTCACAGTTGTAGATACGGGACCGGGCATAGCCCCCGAGCATTTACCGCGTCTTACTGAACGGTTTTACCGAATTGACCGGAGCAGATCACGGGAAACCGGTGGCACCGGCCTGGGTCTTGCCATCGTAAAACATGTGGTCCAGCGCCACGGCGCTGAGTTACGTATTGAAAGCAAGCTGGGGGAGGGTTCCTGCTTTTCCATTACGTTCCCGCCAGGCCGGGTCCGGCGGCTTTAGTTGATGGCTGTATCTTTGGCGACACTTTTTCGAACAGCTTTTTGCAGCATAAAAGCCAAACTTGCAGCCACTGAAACGATTCCAAGTGTGCTGGCCATCTAGAAGCTGGCGGGCGTTTGCCCGGCTTTAAATCCAGAAATGCCGAAGTATGCAAGCTGATAACCGCCTAAAAGCCCAAGCCCCCACAGGCCTATGGCATACACGGCAAGCGGCGCGATCGTAATGCGGTAGCAGCGGAGTAAAAATGCGCAGACTGCCTGTATTGCGTCAGCAACGTGGTAGCAGGCCACCCACACGAGCAAGGACGCCGCAATCGAAATAATTTTCGGATTCGTCGAGTATCCGTTTGCGATTAATCTTGGCACGGTTGCAAGCAAACATGCTAAAAAAATAGCTGATGCGAGGGTGATTTTTAAGCCAAGAATGACGGTATTTTTTGCATTTTCGGGGTGTCCAGAACCCAGCCAGTAAGAAGTCCTTGCACTGGAAGCAACTGCGACAGACAAGGGAATCATGTAGAGCACTGCAGCTACGCTTGAGGCGATCTGGTGGCTCGCCGAGGCCACCGTACCCAGCCGCGCAATGAACAAAGCCATCAACGTGAACGACGTTATTTCGACAAAGTAGGCCAGCCCTCCAGGAATTCCCAATCGCGCGAAGTGACCTAATTGCACCCAGTCGGGTCTCTCGAACCTTCGCCAAAGTGCAAGCGGTTTGTACATTGGTTGCACACGGAGCATGACGAAGGCCAACACAAGTAGCAAATAGCTCACTGCAAGGGTTGCCCATGCGCAACCCACAGCGCCCATAGGCGGCACTCCGCCACCACCGGCTACCAGCCAGATGGACAAAGGTATTTTCACAAACAGCGCGGCAACTTGCAGAACTGTGACGAGCATCGGCCTGCCCAGCGATTGGTTTAGCGTGCTGTAAAGCCTAAAGAGCAAGGCTGGCGCAAAAGCGAATGCAAGCACCATTAGGTAGTCCTCAACTTCGGCCAGCATAGAGTCGGGAACTTGAGCCCACTTAAGCAGCGAACCTGGGAAAAGAAGGGCCGCCATTCCCAGCAAAGTGATGATGCTGCAAAGATAAATGGCCTGACGCACAGATTGCCCAATCATCGTTAGCCGCTTTGCACCAAGCAATTCGGCCCAAATTGGTAACAGTGCCTGAACGATGCCAATCAATCCAACATAGACGCTGATGTAAATCGCAGAACCGACCGACAGCGCTGCAAGCGCAGTGTCACTGTACCTGCCCGCAATGACCGCGTCTGCTACGCCGAAAGCCATGACAGCGAGCTGCCCAACCAGAACGCTTGATGCGTGCTGGCCAATGATTTTGATTTCGCTCACGGAGGTCGCGCACCGGGTGTCGCACTTCCAACACGTCTGAACAGCAAAATATTTTCAGTTTTGTCAGTTGGCCGACTCAGTGTTGCCATAAAAGCCCAATCGGGTAGGTTAACAGCCCGGCTCATGGACTCCTGCGCATCTGAATCAACGATTAAAAATGGGCAGGTGGCTTCACGGCCTGTATGCCGGAGGTCAAGTCCCCCGTGGTATTGAAAGGCGGCTGCCTGGCCGGTACTGATACCGAGAATCTCGACGCATTTGGACTTTTCGACGAGACCTGCGACCTGCCGCGAAATGGCCCCGTAGCTTCGCGCAAAATCGAGAAGGGGTAGCCACAACGTCATGAGCAATATCCAGCAGAGCGTTGCTCCACCAGCGGGCAGCACCAAAGACTTCCAGATAGCGGCACGGTTCGCACCAGCTCTCCAGCGTACCAACCAAACCCAGGCCAATGTGGCAGCAGCTGCTACCAAAAAAGTAAAAAAAGACAGCGTCGGTTCAAAGCCGGGTGCCAGTCTGGCAACATTGGCTGCGGGTTGGCGAGGCGTGCCCGTTTGCATTGCGATCCAGACAACCCATACGATCACACCGCACCCGGTGAAAAAGATGAGCGTGAACCAGTCAATCAGAGATGCCACGCTGCGTTTTAGAGTAGGCAGGGCGAATGCTGCAAGTGCCGCCAAAGCAGGCAGCCCCAACAGCAGAGTGCGGTCGGAAGAAGGTGCAACCATGGCCGCCAAAACACACACGCCCGCAAACCACAATGGAAGCGCTACATGTCGGCTGGCAAGCTGCCGGCGCCATCGCCATGTTGTCCACAAAGCCAGCGGCCAGGCCGGCCAGGTAAACCAAAGCAATAGCCGGCCAAGCCTGCGCCAATCGGTCCACGCAGATGGACTGCCAGATCCGGGTAGCTGAATTCGCCATCGCCACAAATCCAGCTGCGTCGCCAAAAGACAAGCTAGTGAAGTCGCCGCGAAAATCAACAGCATCCATTGATGTGCGTGCTTTTTGTTTGCTTCACTCGCAGGGCTCTGGGCAATATCCTGCGCCGCATCGTCCCCCCATAGCCTGTGCGACCATTCAACCGCCAACCCTCCCGCGCCCAAAAGCAGCGCTATCGTGGGCGCACCACTGAGTGCAATGCCTGCCAAACCTGCCACAAGGGCAAAGGCTGGGCCGGCGGCGGCTGTTGCGCGTCTGTAGGGGCTTGCTGAGAACGCGTAAAAAGTCAGTGCAGCAAATGCAAGTTGCGCCGCCGCTGGTGTAGTTTCGTGCGACAGCTGCGCCAGGCCAAGGCAGGCTATCAACGCGAGCAAACCTGCATCCGCAATTGCCCTGGCGTAATCAACCGGATCGGCCTCTCCACCAAACGCAAATGCTACAGGTTGGGCTTGTGGGCTTCGCGCAAGGTAGTACGTTGCATACCACGTGCCCATCAAGGTGAGAAACATCAGCGCGATAAATGGTAGCCGGGCAGCCAATGCAGAGTCTAAAAAAGGCAATAGCTTGATACTTGCTGCGCCTATCCAGTACGGTAACAAAGCATCAAGGCCAGAGCCTTTGCCCAATAGCTGCGGCGACAGCCAGCTACCTGCTCCTGACGCTAATTCGCGCATCACACCGAAGGAGGCGATGTCTTCGTTCTTCCAGGGCGCGCGGCCAAAAAACCCCGGCAACACATAGGCTGCACAAAATAAAAGCAGGGCAAGCCTCGGAAGTCGGCGAACCGCCGATTGGGCGATGATGGCGGGGGAGGGTTTGTTCAAATCGATGCTTTGGAAATATGCAATTTTCACGCAACTTCAGACGAAAAAAAAGCAGCCTGGTTTCAGGCTGCTTTTTTCGCTAAGCGTTTAATTTAAGCAGCAACTTCTGGCGTTGCTTCTTTTGCAGCGGTCTTGCCGAAGCGGTTGCGGAACTTCTCAACGCGGCCGCCCATGTTGTCGACAGATTTCTGTGTACCGGTATAAAACGGATGAGATTCGCTCGACGTATCGAGTTTGTACAAAGGCAATTCGCGCCCATCGTCCATTTTCACCATTTCTTTGGTGTTCACGCATGAACGCGTTACGAATTTGAAGTTGTTGGACAAGTCCATAAAACAAACTTCGCGGTAGTTGGGGTGAATGCCGTCTTTCATTTCTCTATCCTTAAATATCGTTTCGGCAGCCACTCAAAACCGTTCTGAGCACTTTCCGCTAAGCCCCATATTATGCCATGGAGTCAACTACTTACCGCATTTTTCTGGGTGAGCGTTCAACTCAATCCAAGCCGGTGCTGTCGAACCGGCTTTGCCGTGCCGCGGACGCAGCGGCACCCTCGGGAGGCATGCAACTCGCGTGTTGTGAGCAACCGTGGGGGCTAACCACCTCTTCTCATCATGTCGAAGAACTCGTGGTTGTTCTTGGTCGCCTTCATATTTTTCAACATCAACTCCATCGATTCAATTTCGTCCATGTTGTACATGAACTGGCGCAAAATTCGCGACTTTTGCAGAATTTCCGGGGCCAGCAACAGCTCTTCCTTGCGGGTGCCGCTGCGGTTCAAGTGAATCGCCGGGAACACGCGTTTTTCATACAAGCGGCGGTCCAGGTGAATTTCACAATTACCGGTACCTTTGAATTCTTCAAAAATTACCTCGTCCATCCGGCTACCGGTATCGACCAGTGCCGTGCCGATGATGGTCAGGCTACCGCCTTCTTCAATTTTGCGGGCAGCACCAAAAAAGCGTTTTGGGCGCTGAAGCGCATTGGCATCGACTCCACCAGTAAGCACTTTGCCGGACGATGGCAAAACATTGTTGTACGCGCGCGCAAGGCGGGTAATCGAGTCCAGCAAAATCACCACGTCTTTGCCCAGTTCAACCAGGCGCTTGGCGCGTTCAATCACCATTTCAGCCACGTGCACGTGGCGGGCTGCTGGTTCGTCAAAAGTGGATGAAATGACTTCGCCGCGCACGCTGCGCTGCATTTCTGTCACCTCTTCAGGGCGCTCGTCCACCAGCAGCACCATCATGATGACTTCCGGGTAGTTGGCGGTAATCGCGTGGGCAATGTGCTGCATCATCACGGTTTTGCCAGACTTTGGCGGTGCTACCAGTAGCGCCCGTTGGCCTTTGCCGATGGGTGCAATGATGTCGATGATGCGGCTGGTCAGATTTTCCTCGCCCTTGATATCGCGCTCCAGTTTGAACTGCTCACGCGGGAACAGGGGCGTCAAGTTCTCGAACATCACCTTGTGTTTGTTGTCCTCGGGCAGACCGTCGTTGACCTTGTCGAGCTTGTTCAGTGCAAAGTAGCGCTCGCCGTCTTTGGGCGTGCGTACTTCGCCTTCAATCATGTCGCCGGTGTGCAGGTTAAAGCGTCGAATCTGGCTCGGGCTGATGTAAATGTCGTCCGTGCTGGCCGTGTAGCTGGAGTCCGGTGCCCGCAAAAAGCCAAAGCCATCTGGCAGAACTTCCAGCACGCCGTCAGCGACAATCGTTTCCCCTGTCTTGGAGCGCTTTTTAATGATGGCAAACATCAGCTCCTGCTTGCGCATCCGGCCGACGTTTTCGATTTCTAGAGCTTCGGCTTGCTTCAACACTTCAGACACATGCAGTGCCTTGAGTTCGTTTAAATGCATGGATTTACCTGCTGTGGTGGCGTAAAAATGACTCCGGATGGAGCGTTGAAAAAAATACAGGGCGAGAAAAAACTAAATGGGGTTTTGGTGGTTTTGTTAAAAGCCGTGTTGCAAGGCAGGCTTTTGAAACCGAAATTTTGGCAGGGCAGCTGTGGCTGGCCTGCGATTGACTGGAATTATGACAGGAAAAAGAGTTGGTTTTCAGCAGCTGGCGTTGCGTATCAGCGGCTGAAAACCCGTCTTGAAAATCACGTTTCGATGAGCGCCTTCAAACCATTTGCTGGTCGATAAACTGCGTCAGCTGCGATTTGGTCATGGCACCGACCTTGGTGGCTGCCAGCTCGCCATTTTTAAAAATCATCAGGGTCGGAATACCGCGAATGCCAAACTTGGCTGGAATGTCACGGTTTTCATCGACATTCATTTTGGCGATTTGCAGCTTGCCTTCATAAGCGGTCGCCACTTCGTCAAGAATAGGCGCAATCATTTTGCAAGGACCGCACCATTCGGCCCAGTAGTCAACCAGTACCGGATGCGCTGATTTCAAAACGTCGGCTTCAAACGTGGCATCGGTGGTATGTTTAATCAGTTCGCTGGCCATGCTGGCTCCTTTTAAGTGTTGCGTAAAAACAGTAGCTTTAGGGCATTTTGTCAGAAACCAAGCTCCAGCCCTATTTTGAAGTTCTCACCCCAACCATGACATTGACAGCAAGCCACAAGGATGACGCCAACGATTGCGGCCCATGGCCTGGCGTAATGAAGCAGCTCAGCGCGGTGTTGAATCAAACGGGCGTGCACCCTGCGCGGGCAATTGTGCTGGTGCCTTACGCGCAGCTGATGAATGAAGCCAAAGCGGCCTGGTCTGCGCATGGCGTTGGCGCGGGACAAACTGCTGTATTTGTGCCGCGCTTTGAAAGCACCATGAATTGGGCACACAGCCTGGCCAACTCGGTGGTGGCGGGCAGCAACGACATTCGGCAAGATGCAGCATTTGATGCGTTAACCGCTGCGCATTTGCTGGCTGCAGCAGGGTTGGGTCAGCACAGCGAAGCTTTGGTGGCAAAGCTGGTTGAGTCTGCGTGGTCATTGGCCCGCGTGGCCGCTGCGCAAAACCCAGACCATCGGCTGGCGTGGGGTCAGAGCATCGCCGCAGTGCTGGCTCAAGGTATGGAGTCGCCATACATGGCGTTTGAGCTGGCGATTGGCCGGATTGCGCTGGCTTGGGCATCGAGTTCCAGCTACCCGACCGATGTGCTGTTTGAGGTGCAGCCGCAGTTATTTATAACCATTGATGGTTTGCAGACTGACCCGCTTGCTGAAGCGCTTAAAAAGCGCGCAACCACGGCTGCTGTAACGTTTACTTTCGATGCGCCTGAAATTTGCACTGCGCCGCAGCTGCACCCCGCGCAAGACGCCGAAGACGAGGCTCAGCGCGCCGCAGCGTGCGTGCTGGCGCATTTGGCGTCTGAGCGCCGCCCGGTGGCGCTCATCGCGCAGGACCGTTTGCTCACGCGCCGCATTGGTGCGATGCTGGCAGGGCGCGGCGTGTTGCTGCGCGATGAAACCGGCTGGACGCTGTCGACCACCCGCGCGGCCGCAACGCTCATGGGGTTTTTGCGGGCGCTGCCTTGGGACGCAGCTACCGACGCGGTACTTGACTGGGTTAAAAATTCCCCGGCTTTTGGCGCGGCTGATGTCGCTTCGGTTGAGGCTGCCCTGCGCAGATTGGGCGCCCGTTTTTGGCGTGATGTGCCGATGGCAGCTGAAGGGCTGGCAGAAGTTGCCACTCAAATTCAAACGATCCGCGACGCCCTGCAAGCCACGCGCCCCCTGGCCGACTGGCTGCAGGGAGTGCGACTTGGCTTGCAAACGACTGGACAGTGGCAGCTGTTGATCGCTGATGCAGCAGGCAAGGCCGTGCTGACCGCTTTGTATCTTGAAGACGGTATGGCAGCTGCATTTGATGGCCCAACCCAGCCAGAGCACAACCCCCGCATGCGCATGCAAGATTTCACCCGCTGGGCCATGCAGGCGCTGGAGTCGCAGAGCTTTTCGCCCGCGCATCCGGCCAGTGCCCAGGTAGTGATATTGCCGCTCAGCCAGTTGCTGGGCCGGTCTGTGGCGGCGGTGGTGCTTCCGGGTTGTGATGAAAACCGGCTGGCGGTTTCGCCAGAGCCGCCTGGGCAGTGGACGCCGAACCAGAGGGCGCTGCTCGGCTTGCCTTCACGTGCTGATTTGGCCACCGCCCAGCGGGCCGCCTGGCGCGTGGCTTTGGGCCACCCACATCTGGACGTACTG
The DNA here is from genome assembly GCA_031386895.1 of Polaromonas sp. Classification (GTDB taxonomy): domain Bacteria; phylum Pseudomonadota; class Gammaproteobacteria; order Burkholderiales; family Burkholderiaceae_C; genus Polaromonas. The sequence continues at coordinate 6,174 of JANNCT010000119.1, read as the reverse complement.
TGGCGGCAAAGTGAGCGTGGTGAGCGTTTGATGCCCAGTGGCTTTGTGCAGAAATTGCTGCTGGATGCTGCAGGAGACGTGGCAGAAAATAGCGCAGCGATTGACCCGCGCATGACACGCACATTGCCCGCACAACCCACCGCGCATCCCATGCCTACCGGAGCTGCGCTGCTCAAGTTGCGGCCGGTGTTGTCGGCTACAGCGTACGAAGATTTGCGCCGCTGCCCCTACCGCTTTTTTGCGCTGCGGTTGCTCAAGGTGCAAGACGCCGATGAATTAGAAAGCGAGCTCGGCAAACGGGATTTTGGCAATTGGCTGCACGCCACGCTGCACATCTTTCACCAGGCATTAAAAGCGGCTCCAGTGCAAGATATACGGGCGCGAGAAGCTATGATTAACATAGCGTCTGAGCAAGCCAGCAAAGACCTTGCATTAAGCGCTAGCGAGTTCTTGCCGTTTTCTGCCATTTGGCCCAGCACGCGGGACGGCTACCTGAACTGGCTGGCAAAGCATGAAGCCAGCGGCGCAACCTACAGCGAAGGCGAAGTCTGGAAAAACATGCCGCTGGGCAGTATCACGCTGAGCGGCAAGCTCGACCGGATTGACGCCATGCCAGACGGCAGCCACATCGTGATGGACTACAAAACCGAGGCGCTTGAAAAATCAAAACAGCGCATAAAAAGCGGGCAAGAAGACACGCAGCTGGCGTTTTACGCCGCGTTGCTGCCAGACGACACGCTGGCTGCTGCCTACGTTAATTTGGGTGAGAAATCACCGACCCAGACGGTCGCGCAAGAGGCTGTGGTGGATCTGCGTGACGATTTGATTGGCGGCATTTTGAGCGACATGGGCCGCATTGCGAATGACGTGACGCTTCCAGCTCTGGGTGAGGGCGCGGCTTGCGATTTTTGTGCTGCGCGGGGTCTGTGCCGTAAAGACTTTTGGACAATATGACCCCCACGCTTTTCACTTCGTGTATTGCAATGCACCTTGCAGGCCGCCGCTCGCCAGAGGCTTCGCTTCTGTCGCCCGTCCAAACCTGCTCCAGCAGGTTTAGAGCCGCGGGCTCCAGCCCCGAGGGGGCCGCTGCGCCTGCGGCTCGGCAAAGCCGGTTCCGTGGCCCCTGCTGGTCTGGAATTTCATCCTTCTACGAGTGCTTTGCAAGATGAGTACGACCGATTTCGCCGCGTACCAGTGCAACGGCCAAAACATCTCTGCTGAAGCCTTCTACGCCATTGCCTGCGACCCGCGCCGAAGCGTGGCGGTGGAGGCTTGCGCTGGCGCTGGCAAAACCTGGATGCTGGTCTCGCGCATGGTGCGTGCGCTGTTGGCTGACATGCGCGCCGATGGCCAGGTGCAGCCGCAAGAGATTTTGGCCATCACATTCACCAAAAAAGCCGCTGGCGAAATGCGTGAGCGTTTGTATGGCTGGCTGGAAGCGTTCAGCCAGGCCGATGACGACACGCTGCTCAAAGAACTCACGGCGCGCGGCGTTGATGCTGAAAATATAAGCCAAACAGGGCTTGAGCCCAATAAAATAGGGCGTGAGCAGCTATTAAATTTATACCGCAGTGTGCTGGCTAGCGGGCGGCCGGTGCAGATCAGAACCTTTCACAGCTGGTTTGCGGCGCTGCTGCGCGGCGCGCCGGTGGCCGCATTGCAGCAGCTTGGGCTGCCAACAAATTACGAGCTACTCGAAGATGACGGCCCCGCCAAGGCGCTGGTGTGGCGCAGGTTTTACACCGCGCTGCTTGCCGCGCCGGATCTAAAAGCCGACTTTGAAGCCGTTGTGCAGGGATATGGGCGCTTTCAAACCGACAAGGCGCTCAGCAGTGCGCTCGACAAGCGCGGCGAATTTATGTTGGCCGACAGCGCGGGGGTGGTGGGTGCATCGGTGGTGCATTTTGCCGAGCAGTTTTCTGAGTTTTCGGGCTTGCGCCACCCGGGCGAGTCAATTGCAGAAGGCCACGCCAACCGTGAATTGTTTTTAAACGCTGCAAAAGCACTTGGCGCAGCGTCGGCACCCACGTTTTCTGCCAAGGGCGTTGACCTTGAAACAGCCGTTGCAAACGGAGATATTCAGGCCGCACTCAAGGCGCTTTTGACCAACGAAGGCACGCCGCGCAAGTTCGGTGAAAAAATCATCGGCATTGCCAACGTGCGGTCAGCGCAGGACGCTGCGCTGCGCGTTCTTGACGCCATTGCCCAGATGGATGCGTGGAATTACCAGCAGCGCATGACGCGCCTGGGCAGGCTGCTGCTGGCTGAGTTCAGCGCGCTCAAAATGGCGCGCGGCTGGGTTGACATGAACGACGTTGAGCGCGCTGCCAGCCTGATGCTGCGCGACCCGGTGCTGTCAAGCTGGGTGCAAGAGCGGTTAGACGCGCGCGTTCACCATTTGATGATCGACGAGTTTCAAGACACCAATCCGCTGCAGTGGCAGGCGCTGTCAAGCTGGCTCGAAAGCTACGCCGGTGCAGGCAGCGGTGCGCCCAGCGTGTTTTTGGTTGGTGACCCCAAGCAAAGCATTTACCGCTTTCGCCGCGCTGAGCCGCAAGTGTTTATTGCCGCCCAAGCGTTTGTTAAAGACGCGCTGCAGGGGGACTTACTGGCCTGCGACCACACGCGACGCAATAGCGTGGCCGTGATCAACGCGGTCAACACCGTGATGGGCGATGCCCGTGATGTGGATGGGTATGAGGGCTTTCGGCCGCACACCAGCGCATCTAGCGACTTGGGCAGCGTGCTGCGGCTGGAGCCGGTACAGCGCGATTCGCGGGAAGCCAGCGAACACCCTGATGATGCAGCCAGCGACCAATGGCGCGACAGCTTGACCACGCCGCGCGAGGAGGTCGAAGAAACGCTGCACACCCAGCTGGCCAAGCGCGTGGCCGCATGGATTTCAGCGCGACTTGCACCGTCCGTGGACGCGCCCTTGCAGGCAAAAAACATCATGGTGCTGTCGCGCAAACGCGCCGGGCTGTTGCCACTGCAATCGGAACTGCGCACCCTCAATATCGCAGCACAAATTGGCGAAAAAACGCAGCTGATTGAATGCTGCGAAGTGCTTGATGTGGTGGCAATGCTCGATGTGCTGGTGTCGCCGCAACACGACTTGTCGATGGCGCGGGCGCTGCGCTCGCCGCTGTTTAGTTTGAGCGACGACGCACTGGTGCAAATCGCCCTGGCCACATCCGCCAGCCAGCGCTCGTGGTTTGATCTGCTATTAAATAACGAGCTGCATGCGCCCGAATTTATTGGGCTAGGTGCCAAATTGGCTCAATACCAGCAGTGGGTGAACAAGCTGCCGCCGCACGATGCGTTGCAGGCGATTTACGATGCGGGTGACGTGCTGGCCAGCTTTGCCGCTGCCGCGCCTGCGGCTTCCCGGCCCAGTGTGCTGGCCAATTTGCGCGCGTTGCTGCACGCCGCACTCGATGAAGGCGGCGGGCGCTATGCCACGCCCTATGCATTTGTGCGGGCGCTCAAAGCGGGCGGGCTTCAGGCGCCCAGCGCAGTCAACCCTGAGGCCGTTCGGCTGCTGACCATTCATGGTGCCAAAGGCCTGGAGGCCGACACTGTGGTGCTGCTGGACACCGACACCGCGCCACGCAACGCAGACAGCATGGGCGTGCTAATCGACTGGCCAGCCGAAGCCGCTGCGCCGCAAAAGTTTGTTTTTTTAACCAGCGAAAGCAAGCCGCCCGCCTGCGCCAAAACCCTGCTGGCCACCGAGCAATCTGCCCGCCAGCGGGAAGAGCTGAACGCGCTGTACGTGGCGCTTAGCCGCGCCCGCAGCACGCTGGTGCTGTCGTCCATTACGCCGCACCGGCCTGCGCCGCGCAGTTGGTGGCATCGGCTGTATGGGCTTGCCGCACCTGTGGAACCTGCTCATGCCAGCGGCCAGGCGAGCCAAGCTGAGGAACCCACACAATTTACCTTGACGCAACTTTCCGAGCTGCCAGAGCACGCACGTGTTGCGCCGCAGATTTCAGTACAACAGGAAGATTCAGACGAGGCGCGCATTGGCAAAGCCATGCACCGCCTGCTGGAGTGGGGCGATGTTGACAACGCAGGATTGCTGCTGCGGGCAGCGCGGCAATTCGGGCTGAATCCGGGCCAAATTACGGCAGCCCAGACAATGGCAAAGCGCATACGCAATGGCGATGCCGCCTGGGCGTGGGACCACGCGGCGGTGCAGTGGCAGGGCGACGAAGTGGAGTTGCTGGTGGCCGGGCAACTGCGGCGTATTGACCGCCTGGTGCAGCGCAAAGACTCAGGCCACGCCGGGCAGTGGTGGGTGCTGGACTACAAATCAAACCAGCAACCCGAGCGGCAAATCGAACTACTGGAGCAACTAAACGGCTACCGCGCGGCAGTGCAGCTGATCTACCCTGAAAGCGTGGTGAAAGCTGCATTTTTGACCAGCAACGGTGGTGTGGTTGAGTTGCCCTGATGCTGGCGAAAAGCATAAATCTATAACAATAGTGCCTTTTGGCCAATCAATATGGGCGCAAGAAGCTATTTAATTAGTAGCAATCTGCCGCAACATGAATCCATAAGATCAGAAAAACCCCATGTCCAACGCTAAAAAATTCACTGTTGCCATCATTGGCGGAGGCCCCGCTGGGCTGATGGCGGCTGAGGCTCTGGCCACCCGCGCGGCACAAATAGATGTGCAGCTTTACGACGCCATGCCCTCTGTGGGCCGTAAATTTTTACTCGCCGGCAAGGGCGGGCTGAACCTGACGCATGCCGAGGACTTTGATCGTTTTGTAAGTCGCTACTTTGAAGCTGCCGCCAGCGTGCAGCCGATGTTGAAACAGTTTGGCCCGACCGAATTGCGCGAATGGGCGCACGGCCTGGGCATTGAAACCTTTGTGGGCAGCTCGGCGCGCGTGTTTCCAAAAGACATGAAAGCCGCGCCGCTGCTCAGGGCGTGGCTGCATCGCCTGCGTGGCTCTGGTGTGCAGTTTTTTATGCGCCACCGCTGGCTGGGTTGGTCGGGCGACGGGTGCCTGCGTTTTTCAACGCCAGCCGGTGAGGCAAGCATCGCTGCCGATGTAGTCGTATTGGCGCTGGGCGGCGGCAGTTGGGCCCGCTTGGGGTCTGACGGGGCGTGGGTAAGCTTGCTGGCCGAACGCGGCGTGCCCGTTTCGCCGCTGTTGCCATCCAACTGCGGCTTTGACGTTGCCGCCTGGACGCCGCATTTCACAGAAAAGTTTGCGGGCCAGCCGCTCAAGTCAGTGGCAATTGATTTCACCGATTCACGCGGCAGCCGTTTTGCGCGCAAGGGCGAGTTCGTGGCCACCGCCACGGGGGTAGAAGGCAGCCTGATTTATGCCGCGTCCAGTCTTTTGCGCGGCGAAATTGCCAAATCAGGCAGCGCGACTTTCATGCTCGATTTGCTGCCCGACATTGCGCCAGAGAAGGTTCTGGCGGAAGTCAGCCACCCCCGCGGCTCGCGGTCGCTGTCCAGCCACTTGAAGAGTCGCCTGCATCTGGACGGCATCAAAGCGTCTTTGCTGCACGAACTTTTGAGCAAAGAAGCCTTCATGCACCCAGCGCAGCTTGCCCGCGCCATCAAGGCGCTGCCTATTACCGTAGTGCATCCGCGCCCGATCGACGAGGCCATCAGCAGTGCCGGTGGCGTGGCGTTTGAAGCGATGGAGGCGAAGGAAGGAAGTCTGCACGTCACCGCTGGAGCCTTGCCGATGCCGGTTTTTTGCGCTGGCGAAATGCTCAATTGGGAAGCGCCTACCGGCGGTTACCTACTAACGGCCTGTTTTGCCAGCGGCCTGGCGGCTGGGCGGGGTGTTTTGGCGCATTTGGAAATTTAAGCAGTTTATGCCTTTTGGCTAATGAATATGGGCGCAAGCAGCTATTAAATTAGTAGCCCCTTATTTTCAGACTTACATTTAGAATTATCTCTGCTCGCCTGCGGCAAAGCCGGCTTGCCCCTGCGCACGCTTACAATATGCCGCTGATCCAGCAGGCCCGTCGTGCTCTGGTTTTTGACAATTCGATACCTATTTTTGTGGAGTTTGCCGTGTTTATTTCTTCTGCTTTTGCCCAAACCGCCCCTGCAGCTGCTGGCGGCAGCGACATGCTTTCATCGCTCACAGGCATGCTGCCTTTGGTGCTGATGTTTGTGGTGCTGTATTTCGTCATGAT
>JANNCT010000095.1:0-1558 GCA_031386895.1 Polaromonas sp. | reverse complement strand
TTATGGACAATGGTGCAAACTGGCAGTCAACCCATAAAGCGCAACACAAGGGCAACAAAACATGGCCACCAACCTTGACGGACAACTCGTAGTCGCCATTTCATCGCGGGCGCTGTTTGACCTGGAAGAAGAAAACCGCGTGTTTGAGCAATCCGACGACCGCGCCTACATGAAGCTGCAGCTTGATCGGCTGGAAACGCCGGCCAAACCCGGCGTGGCGTTCTCACTCATCAGAAAACTGCTGGCTTTCAATACCGACGTCAAACGCGTTGAGGTGGTGATGCTGTCGCGCAATGACCCGGTGTCGGGCCTCAGAATTTTTCGCTCGGCAGAACAGAACAAATTGCAGCTGGGGCGCGGCGTTTTCACACGCGGCCGCGCGCCTTACCACTACCTCAAAGCGCTGCAGGCGAACCTGTTTTTATCCGCCAACCCGGAGGACGTGCGCGCCGCGCTGAACGCCGGTTTTGCCGCCGCCACGGTGGCCACGCTGTCGGTGCACGCCAAAACCACCTACCCCAATGAAGTGCGCATCGCGTTTGACGGAGACGCGGTGCTGTTTTCAGACCAGGCCGAGCGGGTGTACCAAAAAGATGGGCTGGATGCCTTTCAAAAACACGAGCGCAAACATTCCAGCAAACCGTTGCCGCCAGGGCCGTTCATGCCGCTGCTCAAAGCCCTGCACCGCTTGCAGCAAGACGGCAACGAGCACATGCGCATTCGCACCGCGCTGGTCACCGCGCGCAGTGCCCCGGCGCATGAGCGCGCTATTCGTACGCTGATGGGCTGGAACATTGAGGTCGATGAAGCGATGTTTTTAGGCGGCTTGGGCAAGGGCGAATTTCTGCGTGAGTTTGAGCCCGACTTTTTCTTTGACGACCAGACCGGCCACGTCGATTCAGCGGCGCTGCATGTGCCTGCAGGGCATGTGGCCAGCGGTGTGTCTAACCCATCTCCATCTCCATCTCCATCGTCATCGCCATCGCTGGCTAAATTGGCAAACTTGCCAAATTCACCGGTTTGATTTGCCATGAAAACCATCTCCGGCTTCACCGCCCGCTTCACCTCAAGCCTTGGTGCTTTTCAGCGATTTGTGCGTCAAGTCCGGGCTTTGGCCAGTCCGTACTTCAACTCTGAGGACAAGTGGAAAGCACGCGGTTTACTCGCTGCCATCGTGGCGCTGAACCTGGCCACCGTGTACGTGGCGGTGCTGTTCAACGACTGGTACGGCGTTTTTTACAACGCGATGGAAAAGCGCGACCAGCCTGTGTTTTGGCAACAAATGGGCGTGTTTACATACCTTGCTTTCGGCGGCATTGTGATTGCGGTCTACAAGTTTTACCTGACCCAGTTGCTGGAGGTACGCTGGCGTGCGTGGATGACGCGCTTTTACCTGGACCGGTGGCTAGAGGCCCAAGTGTTCTACACCATGGAGCTGGCGCGATTTAGCACCTTGACAACAGACCATGGCGCGGCAACCACACCAGACAACCCTGACCAGCGCATTCAGGAAGACATCAACAAGTTCACCCAGTATTCAGTTTCACTGAGCATGGGG
>JANNCT010000074.1:0-45163 GCA_031386895.1 Polaromonas sp. | reverse complement strand
CTGCTCAACATCGCCATGATTGCGGCAGCCTGGTTTGGCGCACCGTGGTTCAAGGCGCAGGGCATTGAGCCCGTTTACGCATTGGCCGTGGGCGTAATGGTGGGTGGCGCGTTGCAGTTGGCGGTACAAGTCCCAGCGCTGTTAAAGCTCGGTTTATTGCCAAAAATATCATTGAATTGGACTGTAGCCAAACAAGCATGGGCGGACCCAGCTACTAAAAATATAGCGAAGCTGATGCTGCCCGCGTTGCTGGGGGTAAGCGTTGCGCAAATCTCGCTGTTGATCAACACGCAAATCGCCTCGCACCTCACACCCGGCAGCGTCAGCTGGCTCAGCTATGCGGACCGCCTGATGGAGTTCCCCACGGCCATGCTGGGCGTAGCGATTGGCGTGGTGTTGATGCCCCAACTTGCGGCAGCCAAAGCGGCCAACGACGCGGCCAAATATTCAGGCATGCTGGACTGGGGTCTGCGCATTGTGGTGCTGCTGGCCGTGCCGTGTGCCGTGGCGCTTTTGACGTTTGCTACGCCACTGGTGGCAACGCTCTACCACTATGGCGCCTTTACCGACCGCGATGTGGCGCAGACCACCACTGCACTGATGGGCTACGGCGCCGGGCTGGTCGGGCTGATTGCCATCAAGGTGTTGGCGCCAGGCTTTTACGCCAGCCAGGACGTGAAAACGCCGGTAAAAATTGCTGTCGTGGTGCTGGTGCTCACGCAAATTTTGAATGTGGTGCTGGTCCCCTACTTTGCGCACGCGGGGCTGGCGCTGGCCATTGGCATCGGCGCACTGGTCAATGCGCTGTGCCTGCTGGTTGGGCTGATGCGCCGGGGCTCTTATAAACCCGCACCAGGTTGGGACATTTTCTTGTTGCAGGTGTTAGCGGCCACGGCGCTCTTGGCGGTGTTTTTGCTGTGGGCGGCAGGGGCGGTGGGCTGGGTGGCTCTTAAAACTGCGGCTTTGCAACGAATTGGGCTGCTGGCCCTAGTTATATGTGCAGGAGCAGCTATTTATTTTATAGCGCTTTGGATTTCTGGCCTGAAACTCAAGCAGCTTATGCGCCGATAGGCTGCGGCGCGCTACTGATGACTTGAAGCCAGATTTATGAGAAAGTAGCGGCATGGCCTTAAATCTTGAAGTTCCTTCAGCACTGCAGTACTTTGCGAGCCTTGTTGAAAGCGACCAGCACTTTCCGCTGCTTGAAGCGGCCATCAGCTTGGCGCAAGACGAATACCCTGATTTGGATGTGCAGCAGGTGCTCGGGGATGTCGACCAGTTACAGGCGCGGCTCAAAAGGCGTTTGCCTGCCGATGCCTCTGCGCTGCAAAAGCTGCGGCTGCTCAACCAGTTCTTCTTTCGGGATTTGAACTTTGGCGGCAATGTCAACGACTACTACGACCCCGACAACAGCTACCTGAACGCAGTGCTTAAAACCCGGCGCGGTATACCGATCAGCCTGGCCGTGCTGTGGCTGGAGCTGGCCAATGGCCTGGGGCTGAACGCACGCGGCGTGGCTTTTCCCGGCCACTTCATGGTCAAGGTCAATCTGCCAAAAGGCCAGGTGGTAATTGACCCCTTCAGCGGCCAGTCGCTTAGCCGTGAAGAGCTGTCTGAGCGGCTGGAGCCGTTTCGCCAGTTGCGCAACGGGCAAGACCCGTCAGACGCGCCGATTGGCATGTACCTGCAGTCCACCGCTCCGCGCGAGATTATCAGCCGCATGCTGCGCAACTTGAAAGAAATTCATAAAACGCAGGAAGACTGGCAACGCCTGATACCGGTGGCAGACCGCCTGATCGTGCTGGAGCCCAACGCTTGGGCCGAGTACCGTGACCGCGGCCTTGCGTTTGCCGCGCAAGGTCAGGTCGCGCAAGCCGTGCCAGATCTTGAAAAGTACCTGTTTCACGCAGAGCACGCGCCAGACGTGAGCGGCGTGGCGCAGCAGCTGGCGCAGCTGCGGCGGGCTACGAATTAGGTTTTCTCAAGTGTTTTAGGACCCTGGCGCAACGAATACGGGCGCGAGAAGCTATTAAATATATAGCGTTTTACTTCTGCGGTGTATACGCTTTGCGCTCCTTGCCTGCACAAATTCAGCCAAACGCATAAACTGCCAGCGCGTTAATTCTCTTACTTCACCAACCAAAGGGCCCCCATGCTGACTAACGATTTGAAGACCGAGTTCGATTCCCTGTTGCCAGGCAAAACCACCGACGCGGGTGCCAACCGCCGAACCGCATTGAAAGTAGCTCTGGGCGTTGGGTACGCCGCAACGGCCATGCCCATCGTCGCGCAAACTGCGATCAAAACGTCGTCTGATGGCCTGAAAACCGGTGAAACCACTTTTGAAGTGAACGGCTTTAAGGTGCCCGCGTTTTACGCTGCACCCGCAGGCAAAACCAACTTGCCAGTCATTTTGGTGATTCAGGAAATCTTTGGCGTGCACGAATACATTGCTGACACCGCACGGCGCTTTGCGCAGGCTGGCTACCTGGCGGTTGCGCCTGAAATGTTTGCCCGCCAGGGCGACCCGACCAAGTACGGCGAGATGGCCAAGCTGATGTCTGAAGTCGTGTCGAAAGTGCCTGACGCGCAGGTTATGGCTGACCTGGATGGCGCGGTGAAATGGGCTGGCGCCAACGGTGGCGACTTGAAGAAAGTCGGCATCACTGGTTTTTGCTGGGGAGGCCGCATCACGTGGCTGTATGCAGAGCAAAGCGCAAACGTTAAAGCCGGTGTGGCCTGGTATGGCCGCCTGGTGGGCCAGCCATCAGACCTGACGCCGAAGCATCCGCTGGACTTGGCAGCGCAAATCAAAGCGCCGGTGCTGGGCTTGTACGGTGGGCAAGACGGCGGCATTCCGGTGGCAACCGTTGACCAGATGAAGGCCGCTTTGGCAGACGCGGGCGGCAAGGGCAATGCAGCCGCCAAAGCATCAGAGTTTGTGGTGTACCCCGATGCGCCGCATGCTTTTCATGCGGACTACCGCCCGAGCTACCGCAAAGAAGCGGCTGATGACGGATTTAAACGCGCGCTTGCCTGGCTGAAGACAAACGGCGTCGCTTGATGCGATCCGCATAAAAGTCGCTTAACGTCAATTGGGGCGTTGCTGCCCCTTGCCGTGCTGAAAGCACTGTCTGTGGGGCAGCGCCTTGCTCTCGCCTCTTATGCGAACCGCAAGAAAACCACAAAGAAAATTATCGCAAATCAATCGTGAATGGAAATTCACGGTTGACCTGCACCGGCGCTACTTTCATCTTGCCGGGCGTGTGGCCCATTTGCAGGAAGCGGCCCAGGCGGCGGCTTTCTGCTTCGTATGAATTGACGGGCAAGTTGGTGGGGCTCAGGCCGCCCGGGTGGGCAACGTGGTACTGGCAGCCGCCCAGCGAACGCTCCATCCACGTGTCGACCAGGTCAAACGTCAGTGGGGCATGCACGCCAATGGACGGGTGCAATGATGAAGGCGGGTTCCATGCTTTGTAGCGCACACCTGCCACGTATTCGCCTACGGTGCCGGTGTTTTGCAGCGGCATGGCGCGGCCATTGACGGTGACCACGTAGCGGCTGTTGTTCAGGCCGGTTACGCGCACTTCAACCCGCTCAAGCGATGAATCCACATAACGGGCGGTACCGGTCGATGAGCCTTCTTCGCCCATCACGTGCCACGGCTCCAGCGCGCTGCGCAGCGTGAGTTCAATGCCGTTGACTTTGACTTGCCCGATGACCGGGAAGCGGAATTCAAAGTGCGGCTCAAACCAGGCCATGTCGAACGGGTAACCGGCTTCTGTGAGTTCAGTCAACACGTCTTCAAAATCCATTCGAACAAAGCTTGGCAGCAAAAAGCGGTCGTGAAGCTCGGTGCCCCAGCGGGTCAAGCTGTTGGTTGCGCCAAGGTACGGCTTGTTCCAGAAGCGCACTACCAATGCCCGTAGCAGCAACTGCTGGGCAATGCTCATGCGGGCGTGTGGCGGCATCTCGAATGCGCGCAGCTCCAGCAGGCCCAGGCGGCCTGTTGATGAGTCGGGCGAGTAAAGTTTGTCGATACAAAACTCACTGCGGTGCGTGTTGCCGGTAACGTCCACCAAAATGTTGCGCAGTGTGCGGTCAACAATCCAGGGCGGCATTTGTTGACCGTACTTTTCGCGGTTGCTCGCAATCTCGCGCATGGCGATTTCAAGCTCATAGAGCTGGTCGTTGCGCGCCTCATCAATACGCGGTGCCTGGCTGGTCGGGCCAATAAACATACCCGAGAACAAATAGCTCAGCGACGGGTGGTTGTGCCAGTACGCGACCAGGCTGGCCAGCACTTCAGGGCGGCGTAAAAATGGGCTGTCGGCTGGCGTTGCGCCGCCCAGCACAAAGTGATTGCCGCCGCCGGTGCCAGAGTGGCGGCCATCGGCCATGAACTTTTCAGCTGACAGGCGCGTTTTGTGTGCGATGTCATACAAAAATTCTGTGTGGGCAACCAGCTCTTTCCAGTTGTAGGCCGGGTGGATGTTGACTTCAATCACGCCGGGGTCAGGCGTGACGGCAAGCATTTTCATTCTGTGGTCACGTGGCGGTGGGTAGCCTTCCAGCACGATGCTGACCCCCAGCGTTTGGGCTGTGGCTTCAATGGCAGTGAGCAAATCAAGGTAGTCTTCCAGGCGCTCCATTGGCGGCATGAAGATGTAAAGCGCGCCTTTTTCGGCACTGGTTCCAGCGCCGGGCTGGCTGGTGTCGGCTTTGGCTTTAGGGCCGTTGGCGCGCTTGGGGTCACGCACTTCGATGCACAGCGCTGTGCGGGTCAGCCAGGCAGCGGACTCAAACGCGTTGGGCATACGGGGAGTTGCATCACGCGCTTGTGAGATGGCTGGCGCGGTACCGCCTGGCGCTTGCATCACGCGGCGTGCTTCATACTTGGGCGGTACGCCTTTGGTAAAGCGCGACATGTACTGCTCAACCCGCGCGGTCACCGCTTGGGCATTAGCCTCAGCATTTGTGCCGGTATATCGTGCGGCCAGTGCGTTTGCGGCGGGCAAATCGCCGCGCGGCGCGAACGGGTCAGTCTCAAACATGCCGGGGTTGTCGGTTTTGGATGCCCATGCCAGCGAGTCAAGCGGCAGGCGGTAGCCCATGGGCGAATCGCCAGGCATCAGGTACATGCGCTCGTCCCTCAAAAACCACGGGCCAGTGGTCCATGTTGGGCCAGCCAGTGGGCTGGTTTTGTCCGCCTCAGGTGCTTTAAGTGGCAGAACGTAACCGACCACTGAGTCAAGCCCCTGCATGAACACGCGGCGCAAGCGGTCGCGCTCCATGGCGTCGTCAAGTTTTGAATTGAAGGGGTCAACATTGACCGGCAAGCGGCGCTCACGCCACAAGTAATACCAGGTGTCTTCAAAACCCGGTGTGATGTAGTCGGGTGCAAGGCCCAGCTTGTCTGCCAGCGTGGCGGCAAAGCGGGCGGCGTCTTGGGCGCTGTAGTTGCACGGCTCGGATTCATTGGCAAACAGCGCGGCGTTTTTCCAGATCGGCTGGCCGTCTTTGCGCCAAAAAATACTCAACGCCCAGCGCGGCAGCTGCTCACCGGGGTACCACTTGCCCTGGCCAAAATGCAAAAAGCCGCCCTGGCCATATTCGGCTCGCAGTTTTTGCACCAGCTCGGTGGCGTAGCCGCGCTTCGTTGGCCCCAGCGCATCAATGTTCCATTCTGCGGCGTCACGGTCATTGGTCGCTACAAAAGTGGGCTCGCCGCCCATCGTCAGGCGCACATCTCCTTTGACCAGGTCGCGGTCAACCGCCTCACCCAGCGCCAATACCTTTGCCCATTGGTCGTCTGAATACGGCAGCGTCACGCGCGGCGTTTCAACAATGCGCTGCACTCCCATGTGGTGCACAAAAACTACTTCAGACTCGTCCACACCGCCTTCAATTGGTGCGGCGCTCGATGGTTCTGGCGTGCAGGCCAGCGGTATGTGGCCCTCGCCTGCCATCAGGCCGGATGTTGGGTCGAGGCCTACCCAGCCAGCGCCGGGCAAAAACACCTCACACCAGGCGTGCAGGTCGGTAAAGTCTTTTTCAGTGCCGCTGGGGCCATCGAGTGATTTGACGTCGGCTTTCAACTGAATCAAATAGCCCGACACAAAGCGTGCGGCCAGGCCCATGTGGCGCAGCAGTTGCACCAGCAGCCAGCCGGTGTCGCGGCATGAACCCAGCGCCAGTTCTAGCGTTTGCTCTGGCGTTTGCACGCCGGGCTCCATGCGGATGGTGTACTTGATGTCTTTTTGCAGTTGCTGGTTTACTTGAACTAAAAAGTCGTTGGTGCGGCGCGGCGTGAGGTCGATTTTTTCCAGATACGCTTTGACCAGTGGCGTGGCTGGCTCTGTGACCAAATACGGCGCAAGCTCGCGCGCCATGCTTTCTGAATACTTGAAAGGGAATTCTTCCGCGTCAGGTTCGAGAAAAAAGTCAAACGGGTTGAGCGTGACCATGTCGACCACCATGTCGACTGTGACTTTAAATTCTTTGGTAGGCGTGGGGAAGACAAGGCGCGCCTGGTAGTTGGCAAATGGGTCTTGTTGCCAGTTCAAAAAATGGTCTAGTGGCTCAACTTTTAACGAGTACGACAAAATTTGCGTGCGGCTGTGCGGGGCAGGGCGCAACCGCACAATTTGCGGGCCAAGCGTTACGGTGCGGTCATAGGTGTAATGCGTGATGTGGCTGAGGGCGACGTGAATAGACAAGTTGAACTCGCTTTAAAAAAATATATGCTGGCGCTAAATGCTGGCGCTGCGTTGCCCGCAGCCGACCATGCTATTGTCAAGCAAGAGTCAAGCAAGAGCCAAGCCTTAACGCCACACCACCCTAAAAATCAACCGTTTTTGTGCCGCCTGCCCCGTCCATTGCCTTTCCCCCTGAGATAGCGCCCACCGACCCAGTGCGCCTAGGCAGCTTGCTCACTGCGGTGCTACTTGGCAGCGTGTTGGGCACGGCCATGCAGCTGCAGCAAAGGGTGCTTTTTGTACTCCCCGCTTACTGCTTGCTGGCTGCAACGTGTCTGGTAGGGTTACTGGCAGTGATGGTGGCGCTACCGTATTTTTTACCTGCAGTGAGAAAGCAGTGGCTTTTGGTTGCGCTGGCGTGCATGTTGGCTACTGGCTTGGGCTTTGGCGCGACCGGTTTGCGCGCGCACGCGTTTTCAAGCTCGGCCTTGAGTCCGTCGCTTGAAGGCCAGGACATCGTGGTGACTGGCGAAATCCACGCGATGCCGCAGGTCAATGAAGACGGCGTCCGGTTTGTCTTTGCCGTCGAATCCGCTGCGTTAAATGGCCAGGCAGTGGCCGTACCGCCGCGCATTCAGCTCGGCTGGTACTCGGGCTTTGGCACACGCCCCGCCAAAGCCTTGCCAGATACCGACCAGGACCCGCAGCCGCCTGAGTTTTTACTGCAACTACAGCGCCAGCCGCAAGAGCTTCGGGCAGGGGAGCGTTGGCAAATGACGGTGCGCCTCAAAGCTCCACACGGCAACAGCAACCCGCATGGTTTTGACTACGAGCTCTGGCTGTGGGAGCAGGGCGTGCAGGCCACCGGCTATGTGCGCACCAGCAAAGCAGACGCGCCGCCCAAAAAGCTCGCCACTACCTGGGCGCACCCGATAGAGCGGGCCCGACAGTCGGTGAAAGACGCCATTTTTGCGCAGGTAGACAACCGCGCCACGGCAGGTGTGCTGGCAGCGCTGGTGGTGGGCGACCAGCGGGCAATTGAACGGGCCGACTGGGACGTTTTCAGGGCGACTGGCGTTGCGCATTTGATGAGTATTTCAGGCTTGCACATCACGATGTTTGCGTGGGCGGCGGCTTTGGTAATTGCCTGGGCCTGGCGGCGGTCTGCCCTCAGCACGCCATTGCTTTGCCACTGGCTGCCCGCCGCCTGCGCGGGTGCGTTGGGCGGGCTGATGCTGGCCACGCTGTACGCGCTATTTTCAGGCTGGGGTTTGCCAGCGCAGCGCACCATCTGGATGTTGGCCACGATGGTGCTGCTGCGTTTAACCGGCAGGCAATGGCCGTGGCCGCTGATATGGCTGCTGGCCATGGCGGTGGTGGTGGCCATTGACCCGTGGGCGTTGATGCAAGCCGGGTTTTGGCTGTCGTTTGTAGCGGTGGGAATTTTGTTTGCTGCGTCCAGCCCGGCAGATCGGCCTGCAGCCAAAGACCAAAACGCTACTATTTTAGGAGCTGATTGCGCCCGTATTTATTGCGCTACAAGCCTGAATGGCATAAAAATATCCCCTCGAATCGCCAAAATAGCCGCTTTTCTTGCCATGCCGTTCTCTAACGTTGCCGCCAGCGCTCGCCAGCAATGGGTGATTACTTTGGCGCTCACCCCGCTGTCGCTCCTGCTTTTTAACCAGGTGTCTGTAGTGGGCTTGCTGGCCAATGCGGTGGCGATTCCGTGGGTCACGCTGGTGGTAACGCCTTTGGCCATGCTGGGCGCGCTGTGGGCACCGGTATGGAATGTGGCGGCGGCAGCGCTTGGCATGCTGACGACTGGCTTGCAATTTTTGGCAAGCTGGCCCTTGGCGTCAATCAGCGTTGCCGCCGCGCCGCTGTGGGCTGCTGTGGCTGGCGCGCTGGGCGGGGCGCTGCTGGCCATTCGCTTGCCCTGGTTTGTGCGCGCGCTGGGTGTGCCACTGCTTTTGCCCGTGCTGCTGTGGCAACCCACGCTGCCTGCTGTTGGTCAATTCGAAATTCTGGCGGCCGATATTGGCCAAGGCAACGCCGTGCTGGTGCGCACTGCCAGCCACAGCCTGGTGTACGACACCGGCCCCAAGTTTTCGCGTGAAAGCGATGCAGGCAACCGCGTACTGGTCCCTTTGCTGCGCGCTCTGGCTACCAACGTTGATGTGCTGATGCTGAGCCACCGAGACGCTGACCACATTGGCGGCGCGCCGGCGGTGCTGTCCATGCAACCGCAAGCACGCTTGGTGTCATCGATTGAAGACGGCCATGAGCTGCAAGCCATTCGCCGGTCTGAGCGCTGCGTGGCCGGACAAGTCTGGCGCTGGGACGGGGTTGACTTTGAAGTTTTGCACCCCTTAACACTTGATTATGCCGCAGCCAACAAATCCAACGCCATGAGCTGCGTGCTGCGCATCAGCAACGGCGTGCAAACCGCGCTTTTGGCGGGCGATTTGGAGGCCGCGCAAGAACTGCGGTTGGTAGCCGACCCATCGTTCGGCCCAAAACTAAAGGCTGATGTGCTCTTGATGCCGCACCACGGCAGTAAAACATCGTCAACCGGACTGTTTTTAGATGCCGTACAGCCGCGTTTTGCCATAGCCCAGGCGGGCTACAAAAACCGCTTTAGCCATCCGGTAGATTCAGTGCTGGCGCGCTATCGGGAGCGAAATATTGCCGTCGTGCAGTCACCCATTTGCGGCGCGGCAACTTTCAGCTCGCAAGACGCCAGTCGCGTGCTCTGCCAGCGCAAAGTGGGTAAGCGGTACTGGCACCACCGCGCGGAATAAATGCGCGGGCAGGCTTTCGACGGGCGCATTACTTGCTAAGCTCTAGCCATAACCGGCTAAAACTGAGATTACCAAGCCAGCAATACCGAGACAGTAGACGGAGATAAATGCGCATGACACCGATGTTTGACGAGATGAACGCCAGCCCCACCGAGGTGCGGGAGCACTACCAGATTTACCAGCGCTGGCTGGCGCGCCAGCCACTGGCCAGCATGCAGGCCCGCCGCGCTGAAGCAGAAATGATTTTTCGCCGGGTCGGTATTACCTTTGCGGTGTATGGCGAAAAAGACGAAGACGGTGCAGGCACCGAGCGCCTCATTCCGTTTGATTTGATTCCCCGCATCATCCCCGCGCACGAGTGGGCCACGATGGAAAAAGGCCTGGTACAGCGCGTCACTGCGCTGAATCGATTTATCCATGACGTGTACCACGGGCAAGAAATTTTGAAGGCTGGCATTGTGCCGTCTGAACAAATTTTTCAAAACGCGCAATACCGCCCTGAGATGATGAACGTCGATGTGCCGGGCAACATTTATTCGCACATTAGCGGCATCGATATTGTTCGTGCACCTGACGCGCAGGGCAACGGCGAATATTACGTTCTTGAAGACAATTTGCGCGTGCCCAGCGGCGTGAGCTACATGCTGGAAGATCGCAAAATGATGATGCGGCTCTTCCCCGACTTGTTCAATGAAAACCGCGTTGCGCCCGTTGCGCACTACCCTGACTTGTTGCTGGAAACACTGCGCGCATCTGCACCGCCTGCCACTGCCGACCCGACTGTGGTGGTGCTGACGCCCGGCATGTACAACTCCGCGTATTTTGAACACGCGTTTTTGGCGCAGCAAATGGGCATTGAGCTGGTCGAAGGCCAAGACCTGTTTGTAAAAGACAACTTTGTGTACATGCGCACCACGCGCGGGCCGAAGCGGGTTGATGTAATTTACCGCCGAGTGGATGACGATTTTCTGGACCCACTGGCGTTCAAGCCCACGTCAACGCTGGGCTGCGCGGGCCTGCTCAATGTGTACCGCAGCGGCAATGTGGCGCTGTGCAACGCAATTGGTACCGGCGTAGCGGACGACAAATCGATTTACCCGTACGTGCCGAAAATGATCGAGTTTTACCTCGGTGAAAAACCGATTTTGAAAAACGTGCCGACCTACATGTGCCGCAACGCAGACGATTTGAAGTACACGCTGGACAACCTCAAAGACCTGGTGGTTAAAGAAGTACACGGCGCGGGCGGTTACGGCATGCTGGTCGGCCCTGCTTCTACCCAGGCCGAGATTGAAAACTTCCGCGCGGCATTGATTGCCAACCCGGCAGGCTACATTGCGCAGCCTACGCTCAGTCTGTCGACTTGCCCTACCTATGTTGAAAGCGGCATAGCACCGCGCCACATCGACTTGCGGCCGTTTGTTTTGAGCGGTAAAGACGTGCAGATGGTGCCAGGCGGGCTTACCCGCGTGGCCCTGAAAGACGGCTCGTTGGTGGTCAATTCGTCGCAGGGCGGCGGGACCAAGGACACATGGATTTTGGAAGACGATTCGCCCGTGCAATCACATTCGCAATCGCAATCGCAAGGGAGCAAGTAAATGTTGTCAAGAACCGCTGACCATTTATTCTGGATGTCTCGCTATACGGAACGTGCCGAAAACACCGCCCGCATGCTGGATGTGAACTACCAAACCTCGCTGTTGCCGCAATCGGCCAGCTCTGCGCAAGCGGGCTGGGAAGGGCTGCTCAGCATCAGTGAGCTCAAGCCAACGTTCACGAAAAAGTACGGCGCAAAAGTGGCCCCGCGCGATGTGATGGACTTCATGGTGCGTGATGAGCAAAACTCGTCGAGTATCGTTTCGTGCCTGAAAAACGCGCGTGAAAATGCACGGGCCGTGCGCGGCACACTGACCACCGAAGTCTGGGAGACTGAAAACCAAACTTATCTAGAAGTCATCCGCATGCTCAAAAGCGGCGACTTTGAGCGTGACCCGTCACAATTTTTTGAATGGGTGAAGTTTCGATCGCACCTGTCGCGCGGGGTGACCGCAGGCACCATGCTGCAAGATGAAGCGTTTCACTTTTTGCGCCTCGGCACTTTTTTAGAGCGCGCCGACAACACTGCGCGCCTGGTCGATGTGAAGTTTCATGCAGCCAACAAAGAGTTGTCGCCCGGCAGCACCGACGAAGACTTTGATTTCTACCACTGGTCATCAATTTTGCGCAGCGTGTCGGGCTTTGAGATATACCGCAAGGTGTACCGCGATGTGATCAAGCCCGAGCGTGTTGCCGAGCTGCTCATTTTGCGCGCAGACATGCCGCGCTCATTGCTGGGTTGTTTGAATGAAGTCATGAACAACCTGGCGATGGTGACCAGCGACAACACGAGCGAAACCCAGCGTCGCGCCGGCAAGCTGCGTTCAGACCTGCAGTTTGCCCGCATCGACGAGATTCTGGCCAATGGCCTTCACGCTTTTTTGACGCAGTTTTTAGACCGCGTGAATGAGATCGGCGGCAATTTAAGCCGCGAATTCCTAGTGCCCGCTACAACATAAACCCAGTCGGTATCAAATGAATCTCGCCGTAGTTGCCCCGGTATTGCCAAACAGGGGCCGCGGATCTGGCTTTGCCAGTCCGCAGGCGCAGCGGCCCCCTCGGGGCTGGAGCCTGTTGCTCCAAACCTGCTTGAGCAGGTTTGGACAGGCGACAGAAGCGAAGCCTCTGGCGAGCGGCGGCCTGCAAGGTGCAGGGCGCTACGCGAAGCGAGCAACCGTGGGGGCTTCATGCTGTTTCACGTAACCCACACCACCGATTACCGCTACACCGAGCCGCTGACCTACGCGCTGCAAACTCTGCATCTCACTCCGCAAAGTGGCCCCTCGCAAACAGTAAATTTCTGGAGCGTGGGCGCACCTGAAAAGCTGTATGCGCAAACGGATGCCTTCGGCAACACAGTGCAGTCGTATACCTTTGTGGGCCAACCGGCAGACGACGTGCGCTGGAGCCTGGTCAACGCGGCTGGCGATGTGCAAACGCTGGGGGTGCCTGAATTTACCGACGCCCCAACGTTGCCCGCGCCGTACTTTTTTCTGCGCGGCACACCGCTGGCCGAGCCGCATTTTGAGCTGGCCGAGTTTGGCAGAAAGTCGATTGGGCAAAGCACCGACGGTACGGCAGATTTACAAGCCTTATTGGCACTTAGCGCCCAGGTTATGGGCGCAATCAGCTATAAAAAAAATAGCAGTGATGTGACCACCACGGCGATGCAGGCCTTTCACGCAGGCGCTGGCGTGTGCCAGGACCAGGCCCATGTGATGGTCGCTATTTGCCGCAGCCTGGGCTATCCGGCGCGTTACGTCAGCGGGTATTTTTACGCCGCCAACGAGCCTGATTTGGCCAGCCACGCCTGGGTAGATGTGTGCCTGAACGTGGCTACGCGGCGCTGGGTCAGCATCGACATCACCCACGCCTGCCTGATTGATGAGCGCCACATCCGTCTGGCGATGGGCGGCGACTACAGCGCCTGCCCGCCAGCCAAGGGCGTGCGGCGCGGCGGCGGAAAAGAGTCGATGTCGGTTGTTATCACCATCGTGCCGGTGTGAATTGAGCGGTCTGAGCAACTTGGCCGAGACGCTTCAAGACAATCCATCTTTTTCTGCTGCAGTAGGACCTGCCGACCAAACATCAAGCCGCATGGAGGGCTCGACAACGTGGCACTGGTTAGGCAAGCCCAGCAAGCGGTCAAGCGCATCGTGTGCGTCGTCTCCAGTCACCACGCAATGCGCAATCGGGTGCCGCCAATGGCAGGCCAGAATTGCGCCGCCGGGCATCAGGCTTTCTTTGGCTTTAAACGCAATTTCTTCCACCACTTCAGGCTTGAGGTAAAAAAGAAATTCGCTCAGCACAATCAGGTCAAACTTGTCACGCGGCCAGTCCTTTGGCACCCACGCTTTGCGCACTTCCACGTTGGTTTGGCCCTTCAGGCGCTCTCTGGATAAAGTCACCGCTTTGTCAATCCCGTCGCTGACCAGAAGGCGCTCGCAACGGGTTGCGAGGCGGGCCGAAAGCTCGCCATTTGCGCAGCCCGGCTCAAAGCCGTTTGCGTATCGGTCTGACGGCAGGCAGGCCAGGGTGAGGGCGCGCTTGCGACGCTCGTACCAGCGCGATTGAAACTTCCAGGGGTCGTCGCTTTTGGCGAACATGTCGTCGAAATATTCCGGCTGGTCTACCCGGGTAGAGGGGTGGTCTGCCATGGTTGCGAATCTAAACAAAGTAGTACTCCTGCGCCCGCGCGGCCCGCTCAACGATGGAGGGCATCAGCACCGGGCCAGCCCCATTACTGCGCGCAACCAGTTGGCTCTGGTGGCAGTGCAGCGCTTCTTGCTTGGCTTTTACCGCATGCTCAGGCAGATCCAAAGCCACAAGATCGTGCCAGGGGATACGTGCATCGCCCGGCTCTGCCCAATGCCACATCCAGACCGGCGCTTGAACCAGCTGGGCACCCAGTGCCTTGCAAGCGTGCTTTGCGGCCTGGCTAGCTGCTTCATGGTCGGGGTGGCCGTCCAGGCTCCAGGTTGTGACCACCACGTCCGTCGGTTTTACAAGCGCCTGAAGCTTGCGCGCAATCTCCTGCACACAACTGGCAACACTGCCGTCCGGTATGCCAAGGCGCACCACGCATGAGGAAGGCACTCCAAGCACGCTTAAACCAGAGTAGCTTTCTTCTGCCCTTTGAAAACCAAGCCCCGCGCGGGCGTGCAGGTTGCGGCCGCCGTGGCTGGCCTCGCCGTCAGTCACTGCGACCACCATTGACGGCAGGCCGCGCGCGGCCCGCATCGCCAGCAAGCCACCGCACGCCAAGACTTCATCATCGGGATGTGGGGCGACCACCACTAAGGTGCATTGATCTGGGGCAAGACTGGTCATGGTTAGGCGGCGTATTTGCTGCGCTGCAAGCCAGGGCAGCCACGCCGAATCGGGTGTGCCAGCGTGTTGAATCAGCCGGTCGTTCACAGCGTCCACGGTGTGTCCACGTTTTTAAGTGAGCGCTCGCCCAGCGCTGCAAAGTCCCGGTCGGCGTGGCTTTGCCGAATGAACACCGGCAGGTCAGCCACGGCCTGCGCAAACTTTTCATTCAGGCAAAACGGCGTGGCGCCCATGGCCTTGCCCGCTTCGTCAATCACCAGCTTGGCGCATCTTTCTGCTGAAAGCCGGGTGGTCAACGCCAGCCTGCTTGCATCCTGCGTGGGGTGCGTATCAATCCATGCGGCCGCTTGCCTGAGCGTTGCAGAGGTTTCTTCAAGCGCCAGCTCCACCTTGCCGAGTGCTGACAGTTTGTAGCCAGCGCCGTCGCTGTTCTTGCCAAGCAGCGACGCCCGCAGCACCAAAGCGATGCCAACCGCGCCGCCGTACCAGCACGCGGCCAAACCAGCGCCGCCGTGCCAGAAACCCGGCCGGCTGAGGTACTGGCCAGGCCTGCCCACGCAGCGGCCTTTAGCGCCGTCGAAAGTCACATTCACGCTCATGCTGCTGGCCATGCCGACTGCCTTCCATTGGCTGGCGTCCATGGCCCAGCCAGGCTGGTCCAACTCGATGGCGACCAGGTACGGACCGGTGCCATCGTCAGCCCATGCCGTCAACAAAGCGTGGTCGCCCTTCATTGCCCCAGAGCACCAGTGCTTGGCGCCACTCAAGCGCACGCATGCGCCGCCAGCGGGGTGGATGCGCGTACGCCCGCCGGGTGCTTCAGCTGCCCACACGCACCATGCGCCCTGTGCAATGTGTGCATTGGATTCATTGATCTCCGCAAGAATTGCCAAAGCGTCAGTGTGCCCCTCATACAACTTGGTCAGCGACAAATCAAATTGCGCCACTGCAGCAAGCGCGCGCCAGCGTTGCAGCGTTTGCCCCGCGCCGGGCAAAGGCAACTGGTCAAGCTGGTTTTTCAATAGCAGCGACAGCCAGTTGGCGTCTTGCGGCATGCCGGCGTTGAACAGTTCTGTAATGCGTTCTGCAAAGCGCTCAGAAGGTCGCGCCAGAGTGTGCTCGGCCAGCTGCGCGGTCATGCCGCCACTGCCATCTCAACGCCAGCCCATTGATGCAGCTTTTCAATTCGCTCAAGCGTTGCTCCAAATCCGTGTGGTGCTTTGTAATTTGGTCGCACGCTGGTCACCACGCGGGGCGCGCGCGACCATGCAATTTTTGCCCCGCTTGCGCGCAATGCGTCGACCAGCGCAACGTCTTCACCAGTTTCCAGGCCCAAGAAACCGCCTGCAGTTGCATAGGCCGCAGCGCACACGCCCAGGTTGGCTCCATGAATGTGTGAGTGCCCGTCTGCATCGGTATACGTCAGCTCGAAGTGCCGATGAATCCGCTCGCCGTAAGCGCCCCAGTCTTCAACGGCTACCGTTCCGCACACCGCGTCTGCTTTCAGCGCCAGCTGCATGACCAGCCAGTCTGGCGCTACCACTGTGTCTGCATCGGTGAATGCAAGCCAGCGTGCGCCAGACCCCAGCGCCGTGCGTGCGCCTGCCTGGCGTGCCAGGCCAACGTTTCTGGCCCGCAGGTTGACGGTGCGGGCACCAAGGCGGCGGGCCAGAACGCCGGTGTTGTCACGGCAGGCATCCAGCACCACAATAATTTCAACAGCCTCGCCAGCCAGGCTGGGGTGCGCCGCAGTGTTAATCAGCGACTTTACGCAGTCTTCAATGCGCTCTTCTTCATCATGCGCGGGAACAATGATTCCAATCACAGTCAGCTCCAGGAATTGTCAATCGGTGCGGACAGAAAGCCGCTTTGGCAGTGACAGATACGCACTGCAAGCCCACGCTAAATTCCAACCGCCATCACAACTGAGGCGGGTCGGTTTCACGCTCGGGGTGACGGTGCATGGCGACCGCCTTGATGAATCCAGCTAACGATTTGCCCATATCGGCGTTAGCCACGATCACGCCTGCGTCAGGTTTGCCGCCTGGCAATTTGGGCGATACGTCGGCTTTATCAAGCAGTGATTTCGCCGCACCAATCGCCATGATGGTCTTGCAGTGGCGATACTGGTTTTTGATGAAATCCATCGTGTTGCCGTCTTTCATCAAAGCAGCTATGCCTTGCTCGCCATCTGCAAGCACCAGCGCGTCAAAAAGAAAGCCTGGCTCGTTTTCCATCGACGCGTCGGCATCTAGTTCAACGCCGTCGCTGGTGTGCACAGCGCCAACACGTGGCCCGACAAAGCGCGGCACGGCGCCCTGCGCGAGCAACTCTGCATGCACGTCCATGGCCGATGCACCCAGCGAGCCATGTGCAAGCAAAATCGCGATTTTTCGGGCGGTAATCGAGCCATCGCCCGGGCGTGCCATGAGTGACAAGGCGGGCGAGTGCTTCACCTCTGGCGCAGCGGGTTTTGCGAGCACTTTTGGCAGCGCGTCAGGCAACTCTTTCATCCCCAGGCCTTCGGCAACCTGCTTCGCCAATGGCTCAGACGCATTGCGCAGCATGGCCACAACGCGCTCACGTATTGCGGGCACGGTCAGCTTGCTCAATTCAAACCTGAAACCTGCTGCAATGTGTGCTTGCTCAACGGGCGTCTGGCTTTCAAAAAATAGCGTGGCTTGCGTGTAATGGTCGGCAAATTTTTCGGGCTTGCCGCGCACCTTGGCAGCTTCTTCTTGCGCTGCAAGGCGCGCTGAAACCGTCACAAAACCTTGAGCCGATCCCGCTTGAAAAGGGCAGCCACCCGCAAGGGAATTTGGCTCATACGAAACGCGCCCACGCGGAATCGCCTGGCGGTGCAAACCGTCGCGCTGGTTGTTGTGCACCTGGTTGACGGGCGCGTTGATGGGAATTTCATGAAAGTTCGGCCCGCCCAGGCGGCTGATTTGCGTGTCAATGTACGAGTGGTGGCGGCCCGCCAGCAAAGGGTCATTTGAAAAATCGATGCCGGGCACCACGTGGGCGGTGCAAAAAGCAACCTGCTCGGTTTCTGCAAAAAAATTATCCGGGTTGCGGTTAAGCACCATGCGGCCCACGATTTTGACGGGCACCAGCTCTTCAGGAATGAGTTTGGTCGCGTCCAGAATGTCAAAACTAAAACCCTCGGCTTGCTCTTCAGTAAATATTTGCAGACCCAGCTCCCATTCAGGAAAAGCGCCCGCTTCAATGCGGTCCCACAGGTCGCGGCGGTGGTAGTCCGGGTCAGCGCCTGAAATTTTGACTGCTTCGTCCCACACCAGTGAATGGGTGCCGAATTTTGGCTGCCAGTGAAACTTCACAAACACAGATTCACCCGCGCCATTGACCAGGCGAAACGTGTGCACGCCAAAGCCCTGCATGGTGGCATAGCTGCGCGGAATGGCGCGGTCTGACATCTGCCACATCAGCATGTGAGTCGACTCAGGCATCAGCGAAGCAAAATCCCAAAACGTATCGTGGGCACTTGCCGCTTGCGGCATGCCGTGGTGTGGCTCGGGTTTTACCGCGTGAATCAGGTCAGGAAACTTGATCGCGTCCTGAATAAAAAACACCGGCATGTTGTTGCCCACCAGGTCCCAGTTGCCTTCGTCGGTATAAAACTTCACCGCAAAGCCGCGCACGTCACGCGCGGTGTCCTTGGAGCCGCGCTCACCAGCCACTGTTGAAAAGCGCACGAATACCGGCGTTGTTTTGCCCGCCTCTTTGAACGGGGCTGCCCTGGTAACGTCGGTCAGCGCTTCATAGCACTCAAAAAAGCCGTGCGCTGCCGACCCGCGCGCGTGCACGGTGCGCTCTGGAATGCGCTCGTGGTCAAAGTGCGTGATTTTTTCGCGCAAGATGAAGTCCTCAAGCAACGCAGGGCCGCGCACGCCAAACTTCAAGGAGTTCTGGTTGTCAGCAATCGCCACGCCCTGGTTGGTGGTCAGCATCTGGCCTGCGGAATCTACCCGCACTCGGTCAAGCGGTTCAATGCTGGCGTTCACGCCTTCTGGTGCCACGCTTCCGGTTTTGGCGGTGCCGTTTTCTTCAGTCAACGTGCTGCCGCCCGGCAAGCGCGATTGTGGTTCAACTGTGGCGCCGCGCTGCGGATGGATGCCGTTTTCAAAGCCGTATTCAAGTGGCTTGTTTGCATTAAACGGCATTGCAGCGGCTAGTTTTTCTGTATGAAGTTGCTTGTTCACCGCAGGGTCGGCAGATGACTTTTCGGGCCCCTTTGAAGGCGCGCTGCCGGTGTTTCGGGATGCGGCTTTTTCGGCAGGGCTGGCTTTGCCGGCGTTGGTGGAGTTGGGAGATTTGGCCATGGTGTGGTCGCTCACTTTAGGCTGGCGGGATTGCCAAAACAAAATGTAGTTTTCGCACACAGTCGAAGCTGTAGGACGCTGGCCTAATGCCCGGACGGGGCGATTCGGTTGATGTTGCCGGGCCAGATGCTGCTTGCCGCTGCCATTGTCAAAGCCCAAAGCACTTTCGGCGAGAGCGTCACCGCCGACTTGTGCAGACTGATGATTGCACGCGGGCGTCGTTGGTCTTACAGGCTGGTTTCTTGGCTAAAGACCGCTGGCAGTCACCCCGCACACGATCGTGAAGCTCAAGCTCGAGTTGGCCGGAAACGCTGGAATCAGCACACCGCTTTGCAGGCTCGCAATCGCTATCGGGCTGGTGGGGCAGGTTGCCGTGGCGGAAGTGCAGGTCACGCTGGTGCACGCCAGGCCCGGGGTTGCGGGGTCAGCCAGCAGTGCGTTGTCAGCCGCAGACGGGCCGAAGTTGGACACCACTACCGTGTAGGTAGTGCTTTGCCCGGCAGTAAGGGTGCCCACGCCATTGGTTTTGGTAATCGTGAGGTTTGCGGCTGCGAACACCACCACTGTGTCTGTGCCCGTATTGTTGGCAGTGCGGGCGCTGCCTTCGCAAGCACACGCCACGGTAACGCTGTTGGTAAAAGTGCCGGTGTTGGCTGCGCTGACTGCCAGCGTAAGCGTGGGGTAACTGCTGCCGGTCGCCAGCACGTCCAGCCGTGTGCAGGTAATGGTGGCCAGTACACAATTCCAGCCCGTGCCTGAAATTGCCAAGGCCGTAAATCCGGCTGGCAAAAGGTCGGTAACCGTGACAGTACCAAAGCTCGGGGCAACGCCTACATTGTTGACGACGATAGAAAAAGTGGGCGTTGTGGGCAGCAGGCTAAGTTGCGCAAACGTTGTGGGGCTGTGGGTTTTAACGACAACAAGATCAGGCGACGCCACCACCACTCGGGCGGGTTGGTCGCCAGGCACGGCCAAATCGGCATCTGACACATCGCTGATGTCGGTACCCACTGTCAGGGACCGGAAGGTGACGGTGGCAAAGTTGTCAATGACGGTGTCACCCGGCGTCAGGGGGTTAACGGTCACCCGATAGCTCACGGTTTGGTTGTCGCCGGGGTTGACCTGTCCGCCCAGCGCAAAAGTAGCGGTGCGCCCTACCCGCGCCACGATGCGGTTGCCAGGCGCATCAAACTCTGCACTGTCGTCGCCAGTCGCGTCGGTGCGCGTCCCGGTGGGCAAGCCCGCGCTGGTTGACGCGTACGCAATGCTGTTGGGCACATAAGTGGTGTTGGGCGGTATGCCGTCCAGCACCACGGTGCGGGTGGCGGGGTCGTTGCCTGTGTTGCCAAAGCTGATGGTGTATTCCAGAATATCGCCGGGCAACACCAGGCCGCCATTGACATCAGTTACGGTTTTCACAAAGGTATCTTTGATATTGGGTACAAAAATATTGGTTGCCAGCGTCACCACACCCAGGTCGATGGTTTCGTTGCTGGAGCTAACGCGTGCTACGGCACTGGTAGCGCCGTTGGGCAATTGGGTGTTGGGCGAAAAAATATCTGCATCAAAACCCAGCGTGTTGGGGTAAGCGGGCTCACGCGTTCCCACGTTTGCACCGAGCGTACTGATGGTGCTGTTAAACACATCGGTTTGAGGGTTCAAGCCATTAAATACCGGAGCCAGTGTCGCCACCGACTGGCCAAACTGCAGCCCGGCAGCGCCCTCAGTTGAGCCCTTGTCGCCGTCGTAACCCACAATGCCCAGCTTGCTGGTGACGGTACCAAACGGTGGTGTGGTGAACCCGCTCAAGGTGATGTCAACGTTGGCGGCTCCCGCGACCCGGCGGTAGCCGTCATAAACCACCATATTTCGGGTAGGGTCAGACGCCAGCCGATAAACCACCACCAGACTCCAGCCGGCATAGTTGCCCGCCACGGCAACGGTGGTAGTGATGTTGGCCACGGTGTAAGTGCCTGCGCCAGCTGATGACACCGCGCTGGTGACATCAACAAAACCCTGGTAAGCGCCTGCCGGGGTAGCGGTAGCAGAGCTGTCGTCCACCACGGTGGCAGTTAACGTGGTGTACGCCCCTGCGCTGGAGGGTGTGGCCAAACGCACCGTATTGCGGCTGGCGGCGGTAGAAAACCCGCCCCAATACAAACCCGCAAACGCCACGCTGGCACCAACGGGCAAGTTCAGTCTGGCTCTTGATGAATTGAAGGTGCTGGCGTCAGTGTCGACATCGACATTGACCATGGTGTGTCCATTGTTTGCTTCATTTAACGTGCCAAGTGTTTGTGCATCAGTGCAGGTAGCGCCAGCGCCCGTAGCACCGGTGACCTGACTGCAAGTGGTGTTGGCGTTGGCAGCAATGGTGATGTCGCCCGCAGCGTTTAGCGTAAAGCGCGGCGCAAAAGCCCGTTGTATGGCGTGGGAGGGCTCACTCCATGTCAAAACGCCAATGGCAAGGCAAGCCAGCAACAGGCTGCAAAAATACCGACAAACGGACTGGTTTTTCATCATGGTCAAGCATACGTCCGCGTACCGGCTGTACGCGAAAACCCGAGGACTAAATGGTAGGAATTGCATGACATATGTTAACCATTAAAAACTATCTGTCCTGCAACGTCCTTCTAAAACGGCTTGCAATTATTACTTTAGTATTCATTTGCAATTATTTATGTCGAATGCAGTTTGCTGCCTACCCTGCCAAATCATGCCAGCGCCCTTGCTGGGTCGATTTTAAGATACGAAATATGCCTCTAGCGCAATGAATTCGGGCGCAAGCAGCTACTGATTCAGTAGCAAATAAAAGTGACTGAAATCCCCTGTGAATCTGTCAGTGAGTCATGTTCGTCGTGTTCGTCGTGTACGTAAAGCGGTGAGAGCAGCGTTATAAGGCAACGCCAAACTTGGCAACCCGGTCGGGCTGCGCTGAGCGCCCCCGACCTGCTCATGAAGCGCTGTTGCCGCGTTTTGCTATCAGTAGCGCAATAGCTTGCGCGTCGGCGCTGGTGACTGGCGTAAAAACCACCATGCTCAGCCCGGCTGCGCTGTCAACAGACAGGGCCTGGTATTCCAGTGCGATGGTGCCCACATCCGGGCGTTGAATGCGCTTTTGCCCAACGTAGTGGCTGCTGGTTTCGTTTTCTGCCCACAGTCGTCGAAAGTCGGCGCTGCTGGCTTGCAGCTCCGCCGCCAGTGCTGCGGCTTCAGCGCAGTCGCCAGCGCGCGCTGCGTCAACCCGAAACGCTGCCAGCGCGAAGCGTGCATCAGCCTCCCAGTCGGGCAGCGACGCGCGAGCCCCGGCTTTGTTAAAAAGAGTTCTCAGTACATTGCGATCGCCCACTGGCAGTGCTGCGTAGTCGGTCAGCACTGCAGCAGCAGCTGCGTTCCAGGCCACGATGTCCCACGCCGGAGTTTTGACGATAGCGGGGCTGCCAGCCAGACCGTCAAGCACCCGTTGCAAAGCAGGTGTCACCACGGATGGCGGCGCGGGCCGAAGCGGTGGTGGCCGTTGCTGCGCCAGCAAAAACATGAACTCGCGGTCTGCGGTGTCCAGCGCCAGGGCTGCAGCCAGCCGTTCCAGCACTTCATCAGACGCCGGGCCCCCGCGCCCTTGCTCAAGCCAGGTGTACCAGGTCACGCTGACGTGTGCCCGTGTGGCCACTTCTTCACGCCTGAGGCCTGGTGTTCTGCGGCGTTGCTCACCACCTTTGGCCGGCAACAGGCGCGCACGGCGATCACGCAAAAAGCTGCCCAGCGTCAGCGCCGGATCGGGAAGGGTGTTAGCGGCCATACCTGTATATGCTCTCGTCTTTTCAAGCCATCGGAAACGACGGATTATGTGGTGCTATTTAACTTCTGGAGCTTATATGCGGGTATTTGTCACAGGAGCCACCGGCTTCATTGGTTCTGCAGTGGTGCGCGATTTGCTGGCGGCCGGGCATGAAGTGCTGGGGCTGGCGCGCAGCAGCGCTGCAGATGAGGCACTGGCGCAAATGGGGGCACAGGCGCACCGCGGGGAGTTGTCAGACACGGCCAGTCTGGCAGCAGGCGCGCGGGCTTGTGACGGGGTCATTCACCTGGCTTTCATTCACGATTTTTCAACCTACCAAGCCAATGCCGAAACCGACAGGCTGGCGCTGGCCGCAATGGCGCACGCCCTTGAAGGCTCAGGCAAGCCCTTGGTGGCAACGTCTGGCACAACCGTACTCAAGCCCGGCGTTGTCGGCACCGAGCAAGACCCGCCCGCGCAGGACGGCCTGGGCCACATTCGTGCCGTGTCCGAGCTGGTGCTCGATGCAGCAGCACGCGGCGTGCGTGTGAGTGTGACCCGCTTGCCGCCAACGGTTCACGGCGCTGGCGACCATGCCTTTGTACCCGCTCTGATTGGTATTGCGCGCCGCACCGGAGTTTCAGCGTTCATCGGCGATGGTTCGAACCGCTGGCCTGCAGTGCATCGGCTAGACGCGGCGTGCCTGTTCAGGTTGGCGCTTGAAAAGGCAGCACCAGGTTGCCGTTTGCACGCAGCAGCTGAAGACGCTATTGCGATGCGCACCATTGCGCAGGCCATAGGTGATGGCTTGGGAGTGCCGGTACGCAGCCTCAGCAAAGACGAAGCGCCAGCCCATTTCGATTGGCTGGCCGACTTTGTGGCAATCGACAACCCCACCTCAAGCGCCATCACCCGCAGCACGCTGGGCTGGCAACCCCAGTACGCGGGATTGCTGGCGGACTTGCGGGACGGCGGCTATTTTGCCGACGCGTGAGCCGTGCCAAAAAAGCTGCATTGACGTCGATGTTTGTCGTTTCCTGGGCTATTTTTTGTGTCAAATAAGATTTTGGCGCAATAGATACGGGCGCGAGCAGCTCCTTTTTTCGTAGCTACTGCCTATGGCGAAGCCGAAAGTTTTGATTAATCAACAACCGCACGCTTGGTATGGAGGCAACTTAGCACCAGCAAGTGGTCATCATCGACAATGCAGAAAACAAAATATGGAAAGCGTTTCAACAAAACACGTCTGACGTTTTTGTGCACAGCCGGTGCGGCAAGCGGGTTGCGCGCGACTCTATTGATCGCAGACTCAAGGCCGCGGGCAAACTCACCGCCTAGGCCGTGACGTTGCTACTCGTACCAGGCTTTTGCACAATGCGTGTTGGCGTCCGCGCCAAGTACCAAAACGGTTTCATTTTTGATTATTTAATCTAGAGCTCCTTTGAGTCAGTAGCCGGCGCGCGAAGTCACACCATTACAAGCCATGCACCCGACGCACACCGTCTTCGACAGTCGCCAAATCATCCAGACTAAGTTTGCCAAGCAGTTTGCCAATACGGGTTTTGTCAATCGTCCGAATTTGGTGGCATACGGCCATTGAATTCGCATTACCGGCGGATGGCACAGGCACGATCAATGGCGCAAGCGCTCGGGGTGATGACGTTAGCGGCACCACGCACACGGTGCGCAATTTGCGGTTGTAAGCGCTCAGGCTCAAAACAACGCAGGGTCTGGCGTTGCCTTGTTGCTCGCTGCCGATGGTTGGGTCTAGGTTGACGCGGTAAATGCTGCCGCGTTCGATATTCATGCTGCTGGCTCAATCAGCCCGTCGTTCGATGTTGCATCCCACAAGATGCCGTCGGCTCGGGCTTCTGCAAAGTCAGGGTGTGTCGAAAATTCGTTTGCTATGGCTTCCAGGTTTTTCTCCCGGCGCTCCAAAATACTTTCCATCAGCGATTGCACCGTTTTGCTGCGCTCACTGGATGGCACCAGCGCATTGAAGCGCTGTAAAACTTCTGGGGATATGGAATAGGAGGCGCGTAAGGCGGTCATGTGGTTTCCGTTTGGTATTCAGTAATACTGTGTAAAGCATACCTAAACTGAGTTAAATCGTCAAATGGCCTCAACGCACTTTCCCTGCCATCTTCAACGCCACTTCCCGCCCCAGCTCAATCACCGACATGGCGTAGTAGCTGCTCCAGTTGTAGCCGCCGATAGCAAAAATTTTCACTGCTAGCAGCGCGTTGCGTGTCAGGCTGTATCTCTATTTGACCAGCGGCGCAGTTGCTGGGCCACAGGTGGGGGCTGTAGCGCCTGCCCACCATGCCAGGGCCCGTACTACTCCTCGGCCATCGACATTTTAAAATGGTCAAGCAGTGGTTTGAGCAGGTAGTTAAGCATCGTACGCTCGCCGGTTTTGATAAACATATCCACTGGCATGCCTGGGCGCAGTTGCACTTTGGCCAGCAGCTTCATGCCTTCGGGTGCCACGATGGCCTTCATGCTGTAGTAGGGTTGACCGCTTTTTTCGTCTACCAGCCTGTCGGCCGATACGTGGGTGACGATGCCGGGAATCTGTGGCGTGAGATTTTGGTTGAAGGCGGTAAACATCAGCTCAACCGGTAAGTTGGCATGCACCTTGTCAATTAAATGCACGGGCAGCTGGCCGTCAATGGTCAAGGCGTCGCTGATAGGAACAATGTCCATCATGCGAAAGCCCGGGGCCACCACGCCGCCGTGGGTAAATACGTTCATGGCGACCACCGTGCCATCGACCGGAGACTTCACCAGCACGCTGCCCAGATCGTAGTCCAGCCCCGCCAGGCGGTTGGCCAGGCTGTCAGCTTCTTTTTGTGTCTCAGACAGGTGGGTGCGTACCTCTTTTTGATACTCCTGCTGGCGTTGCAAGCGGCGCAATTTGAATTCTGAAATTTGTTTTTGGCTGCGGCTAATGTTGCTGATGTCTTCTGACGCAGAAGTGCTTAGCTGCGAATACGTGCGCTCCAGCTCAAGCTGCTGGTTGCGCGACACATAACCTTCTTTGGCCAAATTGCGTGTGCTGTCTAATTGCTCTTTGAGAAAAGCCAGTTGGGTGTTTTTACCAACATGCGCTTGCTCAAGGCCTCTGTATTGCTGCTGCAAGCCTGCAATATTTTCATCCAGCGCAGACAACTCGGTTGCAATAGCTGCCTGACGGGCGCTGAACAGTTGTTGTTGTAGCGTGATGGTACTGGCGATGCGGGGGTCGGTCTTGGCGCCTTGAAGTTCTGGCGGGAACTCAATGACTTTTTTACCGTCCCGCTCCGCGATCAGCCGCGCTTCTGCAGTGCGCGCACTGAAGTACTGCACGCGCACTATTTCTGCGTTGGCCTTGGCCTGCACCGCATTCAGGCGCACCAGCACATCGCCCGCCTTCACTACGTCGCCTTCTTTGACCAAAATGGCTTCAACGACTCCGCCAGTGAGGTGCTGCACAGCTTTTCTGCTGCTGGCTACGGTGACGGTACCGCTTAAAGGCACGCCTTTGTCCAGTGGCGCGAGCGCCGCCCAAAGTAAAAAGGTTCCTATGCCCAGCACTATCACGCACCAGCCTAGCCGAACATACGGCTGGGTATCGGTTTTGACGTCCAGGCGCTCCGGGCTGCAGGGCATTGAATCGGGCATCAGCACTGGGCCGGTTGACAGGCTTTCAGGTGACATTTTCTGCCTCTGGGTATTTTATTTTTCGCTATTGACTGACACCATTAGCGAGTTTGCTGCGGCCAAACTGGCGGCAGATTTAGCCAACTTCGCGGGCCGCTGCGCAGCCGTAGTGAGCTCTGCCAGTACCTCGGCTGTTGGCCCAAACATGTGGGCAACACCGCCTTGCAAAAGCAGCAGCTTGTTTGTCACGCCAATGGCATTGGTGCGGTGGGTGATCAGCACGATTGTTTTACCGCGTGTTCTAAAGTCGACCATGGCGGCTACCAGCGCTTGTTCGCCCGCATCGTCAAGATTGGAGTTGGGCTCGTCGAGTACCAACAGCGAAGGGTCGTCATACATAGCGCGGGCCAAGCCAATACGCTGTTTTTGACCCCCAGACAAGCCAGCACCGCCATCGCCCAGCAGGGTGTCGTACCCTTGAGGAAACTGCAAAATGATGTCATGAACCGCTGCACGCTTAGCCGCTTCAATGACCTTGCTGGAATCCAACTCGCCGTAACGGGAGATATTCTCGCTTACTGTGCCGCCAAACAACTCGATGTCTTGTGGCAAATATCCAATGTGGGGCCCAAGCTCGCTTTTGTTCCATTGGTACAGGTCTGCGCCGTCAAGACGCACAGTACCCATGGCAGACGGCCATACGCCTACCAATAACCGGGCCAGCGTGGATTTACCCGAACCGCTGGGACCGATGATGCCCAAAATATCTCCTGGAACAATCGCAAAGCTCAGGTTTTTAATAACTGCCAAGTGCGACCCCGGTGGCCCGGCAGTAACGGCTTCCACCGAAATTTGGCCCTGTGGCTTGGGCAACGCCATGCCGGTGTGGCGTACTGGGTTGGTGGCCAGCAGCTCGTTTAGTCGGCCATAGGCGCTGCGTGTGCTGCTCCAGGTTTTCCACACTCCAATCAATTGCTCAACTGGGCTCAGTGTGCGGCCCATCAGGATAGAAGACACGATCATCATGCCGCCGGTTATCTTGCCGTCGAGCACCAACAAAGCGCCAAGGCCGAGGATCAGTGATTGCAGCGACACCCTGAAAAACTTGGTGAATGCAGTGATTACCGCCGTTTTTTCACTTGCCTCGGCTTGCAGTTGCAAGAACCTGCCGTGCAATGTGTACCAACGGGCCATCAAGTTAGGCAGCATGCCCATGGCTTCAATCGCCTCTGCGTTTCGCAGGTTGTTGGTGGCCAAAGTACCTGCCGCAATGGCCATGTTGCCGGCCTCCGCCATCGGCTTTTTGGAGGCCACTTCGTTCATGTAGGCCAACGCAATCAATACGGCGGTACCGCACAGTGCAAAAACGCCCAGCGACGTGTTGAATATAAATATCACCGCCAGATAAATCGGAAACCACGGTGCGTCAAAAAAAGCAAACAGCGCATTGCCGGTGACAAACTGGCGCACCGTGCTTAAGTCCTGCAGGGCTTGGCCTGCATTGCCGCCGGCTTTTTTGAGGTTTTGCTCAAACGCCGCTGTGTAGACACGCTGGTTCAGGGCCATGTCCAGCTTGGCACCCACGCGTATCAGTACAAAGCTGCGCACAAACTCCAGCAAACTCATGGCGGCAAAAGCCCCCAGCACCATGACGGTGAGCATCAGCAGCGTGGTCTGATTGCGGCTGGCCAGTACCCGGTCGTACACCTGCAGCATGTACAGCGAGGGCACCAGCAGCATCAAGTTAATGACGGCGCTGAAGACCCCCACTGTTTTGAACGCATCATTGCAACTGCGCAGCGCGCAGGCGAGTTCGTTTTCAGGCGAATGGCCAACGTGTTGCATAGTATCTACAAGATAAAGTCTTGAGCAACAAAGGTGTGGTGACCCAGCAGCGCCACCTGGAAGTCAGTGGCCAAGTTGCCATTGATATTGCCCTCCACCACCGTGAACTCTTGCCCTCCAACTATTTCGTAATGAAAGACCAGCTGGCCTGCTGCGGTGAAGGCTACACCCGAAGTAGTGTTGAAGCTAAAGGCCTGGTTACCGGCTAACCCGGTATTGGCATCCAGGGTCGAGAAGTCCAACTTGTCGATACCGCTTAAGAAGTCGGCCACGGTGTCGCGCACTGCCGAGCCAGCGCCCGACTCGTTGACTGCATTGAAGTCAAACAAGTCTGCGCCTGCGCCGCCTATCAACTGGTCTTGGCCAGCGCCGCCGATTAGGGTGTCGTCTCCATTACCGCCACTCAAAGTGTCGTTCCCGGCCTGACCGCGTAGCGTGTCGTTGCCCAGACCGCCTGCCAATGAATTTGCGATGCCACTTCCCGTGATTGCGTCGTTGCCAGCGCCGCCTGTGAAGTTCTCAATATTGGAAATGATGTCACTGCTGGCTGCACTGGCCCCCGTGCCGCCCACCACTGCGTTGTTGCCGATGGTGACTGTCAGGTTAGCCGAAAGGGCTGAATAGTCTGCGGTGTCCCCCGTGCCCGCGCCACCGTTAAGGATGTCGCGAGCGTTATCTGCCCTCAGCACCAAGGTATCGTTTCCTGCGTTGCCCGTGAGGGTGTTGTTGCCCACCCCGTCCGTCAAGGTGTCGTCGCCGCTGCCAGCAGTGATGTTTTCAACGCCGCTTAAAGTGTCCAAACCGGTTTCTGAACTAACGGCGACTCCTGAAGTGAGGTTTATATTTGCTGACGCGCTGATCGCCGAAAGGTTGTAAGTGTCTACGCCTGCATCGCCGACATAGGTGTCATTTCCGTCGCCAACGCTGGCTACAAAAGTGTCATTGCCCACACCGCCGTCCACAACATCGTTGCCCGCACCGCCGGTGAGCGTGTCGTTACCCCCCAAACCCAAAACGAAATCTGTGCCGGCCGTGCCAGTCAAAGTGTTGTTGGCTCCTGATCCGATAGTTGCGGTTTCATTAGAAATGACGGTGACAGATCCAAAAGCATCTGCATAAGA
The DNA here is from genome assembly GCA_031386895.1 of Polaromonas sp. GTDB lineage: Bacteria > Pseudomonadota > Gammaproteobacteria > Burkholderiales > Burkholderiaceae_C > Polaromonas. The sequence continues at coordinate 16,006 of JANNCT010000074.1, read as the reverse complement.
AGAGCTTGCCCGCACAGTGGTGTTGGCCTGATTGACCAGCGTTGCGGCCGTGCCTTGAGGTCCAGCAATGTTGACCCAGTTACCCGCCACCAGCCGCTGCCACTGTGTAGCGGGTACCACGCCAGGCAAATCAGCATCGGCAAGGGAGTTGGCAGCCGTCAAACTCGCAGTCGTCAATGTGTTGGTGTAGCTGGCAATGCGCAGCTCGCCGGTAGTGGGGTCGTTAAACGCGACTTGCTGGTAGCCTTGCACGGCAGATGTGCTGCCGCCATTTCCGTCGACAACGCTATAGGCAAGACTGACTGCGCCTGCAAAATTAAAAGTAGGTGTGACGGTGTAGCCCAAGCCGTCTGCATTGAGAACGACCGTGCCGTTGCTGGTGGTTAGCCCTGTGACGCTTAAAGCGTCGCCCTCCACATCAGAAAACCCAGCCAGCAAATCTGCAATGCTGACCACATAAGCGGCGGGGTCAAACCCTGCTGCCAGTACGGCAGTGGGTGAGCCAATCGGCGCGTCATTCACAGCGGCCACATTGACAGTCACTACCGCGGCATTGCTTACCGCGTTGACGAATTGCCCGTCACTGGCTTGGTAACTGAATGACGCGACGCCATTGAAGTCGGGGTCTGGTGTGAACGCAACCGAACCATCTAAATTGAGAACTGCCGTGCCGCCCGCGATGTTGGTCAACAACAAGATCGTCAAGGGGTTTCCATCCGCATCCGTGTCGTTGCCCAGCAGTTGCAATGCGGTGAAGGTAATCACCGTGTCTTCAGTTGCCGCGAAGGTCTCGGCCAGTGCCACCGGTGCGTTGTTGGTCAGGCTCACGGTGCGGTCGGCAAATTGCAAACGCTCAATATTGCGAATCTGGTCTGTACCGTCGTTACCCAACACGCCCGCTGCGCGGGTGTCGGTGATGGTGTAGGTCCCATTGGCGTTTTGAACAATCGAGTAGTCAGATAAATTGCCGTTGTACACCGCAGTGTCAATATCAGTTGCGGCAGTAGTTGACTGCAAAATTTCGCGCACTATGTGCAATTGCCCTGGGTTAATCTCACCCGTCAACATACGGGCCTTGAGCTGGTTCATGCTGTCTACCGTGAACCATTCATTGGCTTGGGTGTTGCCCTCAAGCTGGTTGTGCGTTACCCGAATGCGCACATTCAACCATGCATCGCCGTCAATATAGTCATTGCCTAAATTGCCTTTGATGGTGTCGCCGCCGCCGCCGCCGATGATGACTTCAGCGCCTTGTCGAATGTCTATAACGGAGGTGTTGAAAGGCATAGCAGCGACTTGCGCTTGCGTTAACCCCAGCAGCTGTGCAAAACCATCGATCAAACTGATGTTCTGAGATTTCAGGTCGCTCTCGTCGGGTGGGTTGCCCGGCCCTGCGCCGACTCCACCGGCTGCGCCCCTCAATACAGCCGCACCGGTCAGTTTGTCGTTATGTATCCAGCCAGACAGGCCTTCGACTGAATCAAACCGGTCGCGCAGCGTGAACTGGGGCTGACCCGGAAAAAACGGAATGCCCAGGTCAGAATCCGCACCGAGCGCATCACCTTTGTGAATTCCCCAATCGAAGCCGAACATGCCGTTGCTGCGGGTGATGCCCGCCGTTTGAACCATGATGTCGTCGCCGGACTCGCCGTCGTAGTCGGTGTCGTTGCCCTGGCCATTCAGTACATCGTGGCCAATGATCGGGCTGTTAAAAAACAGCTCGGAGTTTTCACCCGACAGGCCGTCAAAGCCTTCGCCGCCCTCAATCCAGTCGTCGCCCTCGTTGCCCATCAGGCCGTCGGAGCCATTTCCGCCCAAGATGAAGTCGTTGCCCCGACCCGCAAAGACCTCGGTGAAGTCATTGCCGGTGATGATGAAGTCGCTGCCGCCACCACCAAAGACAATGTCGTTGCCCATACCTGAAGAAATCACGTCATTGCCTTCATCGCCGTGCAAGAAGTCGGCACCGCCCGCAGGTGTACCGGCGTCGGTGATGATGTCGTCTCCATCGCCGCCGTGTACTTGGTCGGCCTCATTGCCGCCGTCGAGTCGGTCATTGCCGCCGTCGCCCCACAAAGTGTCAATGCCTAAACTCCCCACGAGTGTGTCGTTGCCGGCAGTGCCGCCGAGGACGACGTGTTCCCCGCCCGTGAACTGCAAATATCCGCCGTCGGCGTGGCCGTCACCGTCTACATCCAAGCCGGGCGCGACGCGTATCACTTTCGGATGCAAAATTTGAAGTATCGGGTCATCCGATGTAGGGTCTGGACCAATCTGCAGGCTTTGGTTCAGCTCAAGAATATAGCTGGCCGTTTGGAATATCAGGCTCGATACGTGTGAAGAACCAGCCGCGCCCAAGTCGGTATTACGCATAATTAACTTTGAGAAAGTGTTGTTCTCCAGCTCATTAAGCATGTTGGTGCCCTGGGTGCGGCTCAAGTAATAAAAACGGTCGCCGTTTTGAAGGCTTTCCATCTGATTTTCAAACACGTAATTGAACGTGGCACCCAGCATGCCGCCGAATTCGTTTTTACGCTCAGCCAGACCGCCAATCCACAAATCCACGTCGTTCAAACCTGAATTGGCAGCAGTCCATGCGCCTGTGCTGTTGAGGAAAGCTGTAGCGTCTGCAGGCTGACCGGGGCCACCGAAAATCAGTGTCATGGCGGCTGCGCGTTTGCCCGCAAGCGTGGTTTCGGATGTGATGCTGCTGTGCGTACCGTAGGCCGCAATAAAGTTGATGATGGACGCTGCATTTTTAAGCTCTGGCGCCATGTCTGACCAGCTGGTAAACGGTTCTAACTGACTGTCCCCAGTGGCCGCAAAAAACGCAGCACGGGCTTCATTAAAACTTGGCATGCCCGTATCGCGGGCCCGGGCCATATTCAGTGTGGGCAAGTCGAGTGGCAAGCCCACCAAATTGTTGCGCAAAGCCTCAGTCACAAACTCGTCAATTTCATTGCCGGTTTGGCGCGTGAGACCGCGAATGACAGCGCCCGAGGCTTCAGCCGAATCCACCTGTACACCGCCCAGCGTGTTGAATGCGAGCGGGTTTAAAAAAGCGGCAATCAGGCCTTGCGGGTCTGAATCCATATTAAAACCAATCCGGTCAATCGACTCGTTCAACATCGAATGTCCAAAGCGGTACACAACGTGGGCAAACTCGGCCATGATGGCAGGGTCAATATCTGGCGAGTGTGAAAAGATGAATGGATCAATGCTTGGCTGCACCGCGCGGGCAAACTCTTCAAAAGCCAAGTGCTGGTACTGCATTTCGGTCACGAACCGTGCGGCCTGGAACAATCGTTCACCATCCCAATTCAAAGCTGCAATAACTACCGGGTCGGTAGGAATAGCGGTGATGTCGGTTGCAAGCCATTCGTTAATGGTGGCCAAGTCATTGCTGGCCAATACAGTGACTTTGTAATCTTCCACCAAGCGGTTGTGCTCTGAGTGAAAGATGGTGTGCACCGTCGTCAGGCCGACGTTTTCATTGCCGCGGCCGTCACCCGTCACAAAGTGACGGTTTAAAAGTTCATCGTCATACGTACCAAACTCTTGCGGCATGACGGGTGAGTTGTTTGGCCCCACTGGCAAGGCGGGGTTGTAGTTCGGGTTGGGTAGCGAGCCAACCAGGTTGTCAGAGTCCGCAACTAAAAGAGTAGGCGGGGTTGCGGGGTTGTGGTCAAGGTCTGCAAAGCCCGGTGCTGCACCATGTGCAATGTCGTTCAAAAACGCGTGGTCGGTTAGTGCAGCACCGTAGGCTACAGTTAAAAAGCCTCCGGCGCCGTCCGGAATTTGCAGGGTACCGTTGGTGGTAATCGGCGCTGTGGGCGAGCCTTCGAGCAATGCTTGGCCATCATCCGCGTTGCCCAAAATGCCATCGAGCCCAGCGTGGCGCACCACCATTTGTGCAAACCCGTTGGGGCCGCGTAGAAATTCGCCATAACGGTCTGTGGCCAAGAGCGGCACGTTGTGTACATCCAAATCGACCAATTGAATGCCCAACATGCTGAGTGCCTGCGCTTTGACTTCGCCCCAGTTGCCAGCGCCGTACGCCCCATCGAGCAAGCGGCCTGTGGCCAATGGTTTACCGTCGACTATATGGTAGCCACGCAGGAAAACCTGGTGCGAGGGGTGTGACGTGTAAGTCTGGTTTTGGTCAATAAATGGCGTGGTGGTGTTGATGCTTTCATGGGTCGTGTCGTCGGCGGTGCCCAAAATACCATCGGCACCCGGGCCATTGACTTGCGTCGCGCGGGTGAGCACCATAAAGTTGGTTTGGCTACCCACCACGTACAGCGGGTCGTCTGGCAGCAGGGGCACGTACACCGTACCGTTTCCGCCTTTGGTAACCAAGTCCAGGCCGTGGTCAAAAAACTGACCAAATATGGTCATCCAGCCATTGAAAGACGGGGACAAGCCAATGTCTGGCGACAAGTTGAGGATGCCAATCGTGCCGTTTTCGCTGACGGTCAATCCGGCAGACGTCATCTCCAGACTGAGTGCGTTGAACGCCAGTGTGTGCGAACCGGTAGGCGATGTGAGCGCGATGTACTGGGCTTGCGCTGCTGCCAGCAGCACCGGGTCCGTACCCGCAGCAAGTATCGCGGCGGCGGCGTCCTTTACCAATTGGTTTTGCGCCTGCAGCGCAGTGTTTAAAAGCGCGATGGCTTGTGCCTCAACCAAGGGGTCGGCGTGCCCTGCCATTTGCAGGGCAGCGGCTACAGCGGCTGGGTTGTTAGCGGTTTGGTCAGAAATAAGGTTACTGGCAATACGGGGCTGGTTGTCATACACATTGCCAGTGGTTTGGTTGTAGGTGGTGACGGTCGTGCCCGGCGCAGGGGCAAACAAACCAGCCGGCCGGATCTGGGCGATTTGAAAGTCAGCGGCGACCAGCCGAGGCATCAGGTTGTCAGCTGCCCCCATGCGCTCTTGACCAGGGAGCAGACTATTCCAGGTGCCGTCTACCGTGCGCAGGCCGAAAGGCAGTAGCGTACTGCCAACCAGCGCCGCCAGGTTTTCAGCGGCCCCCGTTACTGGGTTGGTGCTGGCTTCAGCAATTTTGATTTGCTTCAAAATAAAGTCGAGGTCGAGTTGGGTGACGGTGAAGTTGTACTGCTGGGTGGCCATGGTGTTCTCCTAGTGGTTTGAATGAATCATTGCTAACAGGTAAACGTAAAAATTACATTTGCAAAATGGCTCTGGCCATTTGCTGTGGTCGGCTCAGGGCGGGCACCATGAACCAGCGGTTAAGTGGTTCGTTACCCACCCTGACCATGCCGGTGTGGTTGGCTAAATCGCCGTCGATCTTGGGGTCATCGTTGAAAAAGCCCAGTTTGCGGCGGATCACTTCCATCTCTTTGGGCTGACCCGTCAGAAAAGTCCATCCGGGCTGGATGGCAAAGCGCTTGACGTAGTCTTGCAGCGCCTTGGGCGTGTCAAATTCAGGTTGCAGCGTCATGGACACCATGAAGATGTCATTACCCAGCCGGCGGCCTAGTGCTTTTTGAACTTGCAAAAGATTTGCTGTGTTGCCAGGACAAATGCCCGTACACACGGAATACATCATGTTGAAAACAACAATCTTGCCCCGCACCACATCTTCATAAAAGCGCAATTTCTCGCCCGAATGCGATTGCACAACATAGCTGGGAAAGTACTGCGAGCGAGTCGCCGACATGGCTGCAATAGGGGGCGTAGCAACTGCTAGTACTGGGGCCAGGGCTGCGCTACCCATCCATTTCAGGCAGTCGCGCTTTGGGTTGCAAGCAGCAGCCGGGGCAGTAGTTTTTGTCGTTTTCATGGTGGGCTCCCGGTTTATTCAACGACGTCAAAACGCAGCATCATGGCGTGGTCTTCATGCACGAGGTTGTGGCAATGCATGAGGTACTTGCCCAAGAAATCTCTGAATCGAATGAATATGCGCACTTCTTCGTCGGGCTCCAGCACATAGACATCTTTGCGGCCTCGTTCATGCAGTGGTGGCGGCTTCCCATTGCGGGTCAAAATTCGGCCTTCTTCCAGATGAATATGTACTGGGTGGTGCCAGCTGCCTTTGCCTTTGAGAATCCAGATTTCTGCAGTGCCCCGCTTAGGTGTAGCCACAGGGCTGTCGACGTCAAAAATCTTGCCGTTGATGGTCCACACCTCGTTTTCTTTGTCAAACTCGAAACGCCGTGTTTTCACCACTTCGGACAAGTTGATGGGCGGCGAATCGCGCAGCCTTGAGGGCACCCGGCTCATGTCGGGTGTGGCCGGGTCGACGCCAATATCAAAACGCATCAGCTGCACCCCTGGCCTAGTGAGCGAGCCATCGGCACTGCGGGTGTTGACCAGCGGTCCCTCGGGGCCACGCCCATCGGTGTGCACCAAACGGTTCACCAGGTACAGCTTGCTGTAAGCGGGGTACTTGGAAAAATCAATCACGATGTCACTTCGCGCGGCAGGCGCAATGCTTACTCTGTTTAATGTCAACGGTGCAGGCAAAAGATTGCCGTCGTTAGCAATGTACGCAAAGCTTTGATTGACCCCGCTGTCATCGGTCAGGTACAGCTCGTAAAAACGTGAAGGACTTGAGTCGAGCAAGCGAAAGCGGTATTTGCGCCGCTCGACTTGTAAGTACGGCTGTATTTTTCCGTTTATGCACACCTTGTTGCCCAAAATGCCTTTGGTAGCAAACTGGTCAAACGCCAAGTAACCACTCGAGTCGAATTGCTTGTCGTCTATAGCGAGAGGGATGTCGTACTTGCCAACGCCGCTTGGCAAGCGCAGCGCCGAGGGGTTGGCGTCCAGTTCATTCCCGGAGTCGACTTCGTCGAACAATAGATAAAAACCAGACAAACCTCGGTACACGTTGGCAGTGGTGAAATCAAGGCGGTGGTCGTGGTACCACAATGTGCCGGCTGCCTCGCGCGGATCCCCCTCGGTGTGGTGGTACTGCGCCTCGTCATAGCCTGCGTAACAGTTGGGGTACAGGTGGTCTTTGTACGCACCGGGCGCTGTCAGAGTAGGGCCAAATTTGGTGGCGCTGTAGTAATCGCCAGCAAAGCCATCACTTTCTGATCCCATGTGCAAATTGTGCAGGTGTGTACTGATTTCTGGCGAGCCAAACCCCGTAGTGTTGGCTGGTAAGTTATTGACAATGCGCACGATGATGGAGCGGCCGTATTGCTCCACAAAGGTTGGCCCGGGCAACATGCCGTCGTAGCCCCAAATGGGTTGCGTCGGCAATTGAGGATGGAACGAGTGCAGCGCTTGGCGCACGTTCAGAATGTAGAACTTCTGCGGTGCCCAGTTGATCCAGCGCTGGTGCTGGTGGCGACCACATTCGCCAGCGCCTACGTCCTGGGTTGCGGGCGGTGACAGTGCGGTGGCAGGCGGCTTGGCCCGGTAAACCGGCAGCGGCACCATAAAAGGCGTTGTGAACGGGCCAGCGGGTTGGTCTCTGCTGTCGCCGTTTTTGGCGATGGCAGAGGGCGCAAGCTGTTTGCTTGTAATTAGCCCACTACCGACGGCTGCCGCACCCAGTTGGATGGATTGCCTGCGGCTTAATTCTGCACCGCTGTGTTGGCTCGTTAATGACATCACGTCGCCCCTTTTTAGCTTCGCTAGGTGATGGTCGTTAAGAAAGAGTCATTTCTCTAGCTATCGATCTCAACTGCGTGGCTTGAGTGCAGTCTGCTGCGACGCACATGTCGCTGCAATCCCCTAAATGGGCTACCCAATCTGTGCAGCTCGCGGATAAAAAAATGGAACTTGGCGTTGCAGTGGTCCAGAAAGTAAGACGAAAAGCCCAAGCCGAAAATCAGCGTTAGAGCAGATGGTCTTTATTTATGAAGTCAAATCACGATTTGGAATTTGTAGTAAATTTTTGTAACTATTGCATCTGAATAAACTATCTGGCCGCGTCATACACTCCTGATTTGACACTCGTCAAAACAGATTCGTCGACTTTTTTGTGCACATCTCCACTCGGTATTGGCTCGAAAGCGTTGGTGCCGACTTAATGTAGCGGACCGCATAAATGACGTGAAAAGCATTTAAGGGAAGCGAATTCCTTATTGCTTCAGGCGCATAGACACCAGTGCGCCCACTTCCCGCCCCAGCTCAATCACCGACATGGCGTAATAGCTGCTCCAGTTGTAGCGGGTAATGGCGTAAAAGTTTTCCGTGCCTGCCACGTACTGCGGTGCGTCTGGGCCGTTCAGCAATTCAATGAGTGCCAGTGGGCCGGTGTGCGCTGCGCCTTGTGCATCCAGCACTGCGCCTTTGGCGGTGAAGCTGGCGGCGCTGAAGGTGGGCAGTATGTCGGGTGCCATCAGCGCGTCCGTGTCGAGCCTGGTTTTGTCAAAACTTACCGGAAAGTGCGTGGGCATGCCGGGTTGCCAGTTAAAAGCTTTGAAATAGTTGGCCACTGAGCCAATCACGTCGGCGGTGCTGTTTTGCAAATCAATCGTGCCGTCGCCATCAAAATCAACCGCGTACTTCACCCAGCTCGACGGCATGAACTGCGGCATGCCCATCGCCCCGGCAAAGCTGCCGCGCGGCTCAAATGGGTCGGCGCTGCGGCGGTTTTGCAGGGTTAAAAATTGCTCGACTTCGCCTTTGAAAAATTCGCTGCGTTCTTTGGCGCGCGGGTGGCTGGTGGGGAAGTCAAACGCCAGCGTAACGAGTGAGTCCATCACGCGAAAGCTGCCGGTGTCGCGGCCGTAAATGGTTTCAACCCCAATGATGCCAACGATGATGTCAATGGGCACGCCGTATTCTTTTTCGGCGCGTTGCAAAGTGGTGAGGTTAGCTTGCCAAAACTTCACGCCTGCGGCAATGCGAATGGGGTCAATGAAGCGGCTACGGTACACGCGCCAGTTTTTAACAAACGGTTTTGGAGCGGGCTGCATCAGGCGGGCCACGGTAGCGCTGTACCTGGCCTGGCCGATGGCATTACGTACCCAGGCGGGGTCCAGGTCGCGCCGTGCTGCCAGGTCGTCGGCAAATTGCATGACGTCGAGGCGGCTGGAATAATTGGAACTACTGGCGGGGGGCTGGCCGGTGGCCAACGTGGCGCTGGAATTGACTTTTTTTAAGTCTTTTAGGTCTTCAGCCCATGAAATACGGGCGCAAGCAGCTACTAAAATAGTAGCAAATATCAATGAAATTTGGCGATGCAGAACAAGCATCATCCTATTTTACTTAGGCCAAGTTAGTGCCTTGAATTGCTGCCTGAGTTGCCTGAACCCGTCCGGGTTGGCGGTTGAGTTGGCGTAGCGCTGCGCTTCGAGCTGCATCAGCCACTGCAGCGCTGCTGAATGCGTTTCACCAAACTTGGTGCGCAGCAATGCAGCAAGCTGGCGCGGCGACGTGGCGGGTGTGCTGTCAATCCCTGCGCTTGCCAGGCGCTTGCGCGCACGTCCCAACAGGCGCAGCCAGGGGTCGTGCTGGCTGCGTTCCCACAGGCCCCACGCCGCGCCTACAAGGCTTACCACCACCAATATGCCGCTGAGCAGAATTCCCAGGTCTTCCCAACTCGGTGACGAAAAGCCAATGTTTTTAAGCAAATTAAGCTGCTTGCCTTGCGTGTAGTTCAGCACCCACTGGTTCCATGAGTTATTAATCGCTTCCCACGTGGCGCGCAGTTGCGCTGAAAACGCCGGGTTGAAATTGCGCAGCGCCTGGCCAATGGGGTTTTGCGGCGCTTGCAGCCGTTGAAAAGCGCCGGTGCGGCCGGGCGACACTGCCGATGTGGGGTCAACCCGCACCCAGCCCCGGCCTTCGTACCAAACTTCGGCCCAGGCGTGCGCGTCGCTTTGGCGTACCGTCCAAAAGCCGTCAACGCCGTTCAGCTCGCCGCCCTGGTAGCCCGTGACGATGCGGGCGGGCACGTCGAGCGCGCGCATCAAAATCACAAAGCTTGACGCAATGTGTTCGCAAAAGCCTTCTTTTTTGTCAAACCAGAACTCGTCTGCTGTGTTGGGCCCGTACAGGCCAGGTTCCAGCGTGTAGGTATAGCTGCCTCCTCGTAATTTGCTCATCACTACATCAACCAGCGCGCCACTGCCCGCTTGCGTGTAGCGCGCGTCACGCCGAATCTCGTTGGCCAGCGCAAGGGTGCGCGGATTAAAGCCAGGCGGCAGTTCAACAAATTCGCGCAGGCCAATTACCGACTGCTGCGGGCCGTGTTTGAAGCTGGTGTAGCTTTGCACTTTGTAGCGCAGCAAGTCGTTCACGGGGCGGTTGGTAATCCACTGCAAATCGCTTTGCATGACGGTGTTGTAGCCTTCAATCACCGGGGCTTGAATGGCTGCGTCCATCACCATCAGCCACGGCTTGCTGTTGGGTTCCTGGGTGACTTCGTAGCGAACAGGTTCACCGCTGACCACCAAGCTGGCGGTAACCCTGAAGCGTGAAAACAGATCGGGGTTGGCGCTCGTCCATTCGCGGCCATCGAAGGTCGACAGCACTGGCCCGCGAAAGTACAGGTCAGGCTGCTGCGGGGGCCGGCCTTCAAACTTCACTCGCAGGGCCACGCTGTCGTCCAGTGCCAGGCTGGCGATGGTGCCCACCTGCATTTTGGCGCTCAGCCCGCTGCGCCCTGCAATGGCTTCGCCCGGCGTGCCCCATAGCGGTGCAAGGCGCGGGAAGAGCAAAAACAGCACGACCATTATGGGCGCGCCCAGCAGCGCCATCCAGCCAGCGGTTTTTGCGGCAACCAGCAACGGCGGTTTACCCACTGGCATGTGCGCGTTGACCAGCACCGTCAGCAGGCCCAGCAGGCCAATGAGCATGCTGGCCGCAGTGACGAGCGACTGCGTGTAAAAAAAGTTGGCCAGCATGCAGAAAAAGCCGAGAAAAAACACCACAAACGCATCGCGCCGCGCCCTCAGTTCAAGGGTTTTGAGTGTTAGTAAAACGGCCAGCATGGTCACACCTGCATCTCGGCCCAACAGGGTTTTGAACGACAGCAAAGTAGCGCCCATTGCCACAGCCAGCAGCCCCAGGCGCCACCACGCATTGGGCAAGGCTTTGGCGGTCAGCGCCAAATGGCCGCGCCACACCAGCACTGCAAAAGCAAGAGTGCTGCACCACCACGGCAGGTGCGGCGTTTGGGGCAGAAGCACCCAGGCAATTACGGCGAGCAAAAACAGCGTGTCGCGGCTGTCGCGCGGCAGGTGGTTCAGGCGGTTCAGGGCAGACTTCACCATAAATTCAACAAAAACTCAACATAGGGCCAGCGCCTCCAGGCATTGGCGCTTGTGCGCCTCGCCGCTGGCAGGTTTGATTTCACGCGCCGGCAAGCGCAAGCCGTAGTCAAGCGCCAGTTTGTCGCTTTGCAGCACCCACGCGCACAGGCGTGACAGCCTGGCCTCAACGCCGCCGTTGCCTGCTTGCGAGTAGTCAAGCCACAGCTCGTGGCGCTGGGCTTGCTGGGTGTCGCGCACGACCAGGCCAGCGCTTTCGCTCAATGAATTTTCATCTGACTTGGCGGCCTTCTTCCAGACTACCAATTTGACTGGGTCACCGCGCCGGTAGCCGCGCACGCCGTCAAACTCGCCAGTGTCTTGCGCCTTGGCGGCATTAGCTGCGCCGCCAGAACGCGGCTCGCCTGCGGGCAGCGGAGGCGGCGCAGCTTCTGGCGCGGGGTACACCAGCACGCTGGCAGCTGGCCGCCACACCGTCCACACCCGGAACGTGCCGAGCGGAAACCGCGTTTCGGCGGTCAGCGTAGGAATGCGGTGCATGCCGCGCCGCTCGGGTTTGAAGGCCACCTGCACCGTGCTGCTGCTGCCGGCGGGCACGTCGGCCCATGACCAGTGCGGCTGGTTGCCCATCACACTCAGGCCAATGCCGTGCCGCATGCTGCGCGAATCATTGATTAGTTTGATGTCAAAAGCGGTTGCAGCGCCCATGAATTGGGCGCCAGGCGCTATTAAATTCAAAGATAGCCCGCGCAGCGTGCCGTGGCACACATGCATGCCCACCACTGCGCTGCCCGCCAGTAAAAACGTCAGCAGATAGCCTAAATTGAGCTGGTAATTGATCGACGCCACCAGCAACACCAGCAGCGTGAGCGCCAGCATCCAGCCAGGCCGCGTCGGCAAGATGTACACCGTGCGCTGGCCCAAAGTAATGTGGTCGCTCAGGGGCAGGCGATTTTCAAACCAGGCATGAAAGCGCTGTTTGACAAACGGTGCGGGGTTCAACGTCACGGCGGTTACTCGATAATTTACTATTAATTCAGGAGCTGCTTGCGCCGGTATTTATTGCGTAAAAGGTCTATTTCTTACAAATTACATCAAGGAAGTGGCACCGCAGCCAGCATGGCCCGCACCTGCTCTTGTGCGCCACGCCCTGCATCGCTTACAGGCACCAGGCGGTGTGCTGCGGTTTGCGGCAATACGGCGGCAATGTCGTCAGGCGCAACGTAGTCCCGCTGGTTTAAAAATGCCTGCGCTTTGGCGGCACGCATGACGGCAATGCCTGCACGCGGGCTGAGGCCCTGCAAAAACCAGCGGCCTGAGCGGGTTGCCGCCATCAGGTCTTGCAGATAGTTCAGTAGCGGCTCTGAAGCGTGCACGCTGCTGACTTGCTGCTGAAGTTCCAGCAAATCATGCGGGCTTAAAACGGCTTTCAGATGGTCAACCATGTCGCGGCGGTCAGCACCTCTGAGCAGCTCGCGCTCAGCATCACGGTCCGGGTAGCCGAGTGATATACGCATGTGAAAGCGGTCAAGCTGCGACTCAGGCAGCGCATACGTCCCCAGCTGGTCGTGGGGGTTTTGCGTGGCAATGACAAAAAACGGCGTAGGCAGCGGTCGGGTTGCGCCTTCAATCGTGACCTGCTTTTCTTCCATGGCCTCCAGCAAGGCGCTTTGCGTTTTGGGGCTGGCGCGGTTGATTTCATCGGCCAGCAGCACCTGCGCAAAAATAGGCCCGGGGTGAAACACAAAGCCCTCTTTTTGCCGCTCGTAAATTGACACACCCGACAAATCACTCGGCATTAAATCCGCAGTAAATTGCACGCGTGAAAACTGCAAACCAAACGAGCGCGACAGCGCATGCGCCAGCGTGGTTTTGCCCACCCCAGGCACGTCTTCAATCAGCAAATGCCCGCCTGCCAGCAGGCAAGCAACGCAATCTTGCACCTGCGCCTGCTTGCCAACGATCACCGTGTTAAGCTGATTTAGCAGCGCTGTAAGTTTTGTTTTTGCATCCATTACGTTACGTTACCCGAAAACCACTTTGTCATTTTTAACGCCATGAATTCCACTGGTTATTTCACCCACAAAGACTGCCGCAAACACGAAATGGGCGCGGGCCACCCCGAGTGCCCGGAGCGGCTGGATGCGATAGACGACTGGCTGCTGGCCACTGGCGTAAAAGACGCACTTGACTGCCGTGAAGCCCCGGTTGCACCGATTGGCGACATTGAGCTGGCGCATGACCGCATGATGGTCGCCGGCCTGCGCGGGCTGGGCGCGCAACTGCAGGACGACATCAAGGCCGGTGGGCCTGCCTATGTGCAGATTGACCCCGACACGCAAATGAATGAGCACACCTGGAACGCTGCCATGCGCGCTGCGGGCGCTGCACTGGCCGCAACCGATGCAGTGATGGCGGGCGAAATTGAAAACGCTTTTTGCGCCGTGCGCCCACCCGGCCACCATGCCTGCCATGACAAGGCGATGGGGTTTTGCTTTTTTAACAACGTGGCAATTGCGGCGCGTTACGCCCTGGAGCGGCATGGCCTCAAACGCGTCGCCATCATTGACTTTGACGTGCACCACGGCAACGGCACGGAAGACATTTTGAAGAATGACAACCGCGTGCTGATGGTCAGCTTTTTCCAGCACCCGCTGTACCCGTATTGCGGCACTGACCACCCCGCGAGCAATATGCTGAACGTGCCAGTGCCTGCATACACCAAGGGTATGGAAGTGCGCGAGATGATTGAGGCGCAGTGGCTGCCCAGGCTTGACGCCTTCAAGCCCCAAATGATTTTCATCAGTGCAGGTTTTGACGCGCACCGTGACGATGAGCTGGGCCAAATGGGCCTGGTTGAGCAAGACTACGCGTGGATCACCAGCCGTATCAAGGACGTGGCCAAACGCCACGCCAAGGGGCGTATCGTGTCAATGCTTGAAGGCGGCTACGATCTCAATGCACTGGCGCGCAGCGTTGAAGCGCATATTCGCGTATTGGCGGATTTGTGAGCCCTGTTATGACCACAACGGCCAATGAACTCCCCGCGCTGGTGCTGCACACAACGGACGACCGCGGTGTGCACACACTGGTATTGAACCGGCCCAGCTCCTTCAATGCACTGAGCGAAGACATGATGGCCGACGTACAAGCCAAGCTTGATGCCATCGCAAAAGATACAACAGCGCGAGCAGTCGTCATTGCTGCAACAGGCAAGGCGTTTTGCGCGGGCCACAACCTCAAAGACATGCGGGCCAACCTGGAGCTGGCCTATTACCAAAAGTTGTTTGCGCAGTGCACGCGCATGATGCTGTCGATTCAAAACCTTGGCGTGCCGGTGATTGCAAAGGTGCAGGGTGTAGCCACTGCGGCGGGGTGCCAGCTGGTGGCCCAGTGCGACCTGGCAGTGGCGTCGAGCAACGCCAGTTTTGGCGTGAACGGTATTGATGTGGGCCTGTTTTGCGCTACGCCCAGTGTGCCCTTGTCACGCAACATGCTGCCTAAGCAGGCGATGGAAATGCTTTTGACGGGTAGCTTCCTCACGGCGAATGAGGCAATGCAGCGCGGTCTTATCAACCGGGCGGTAGCGCCTGAAGTGCTGGAGGCAGAAGTTGAAAATTTGGTGAGCGCCATTGTGGCCAGGCCGCGGGAGGCGATTGCCATGGGCAAGGCACTTTTCTACAAGCAGCGTGAAACCAATATCGAGGCCGCCTACCAGTTAGCGGGCCAAACAATGGCCTGCAACATGGCGCACCCGGTAGCGCAGGAGGGCGTGCAGGCGTTCATTGAGAAACGAAAGCCGTCATGGCCGGTTTGATATCGTTCAGCACCTTTTTTCCGCCTGGACTGTTTTCGGGCACAGCCGCTTACCCCAAGCGGCGCATTGACAGTTTTGACGAGTGGTTGACCGCTGTTGTGCAGCCCAGCGCATTAATTGAGCTTGGCGTACTCGTCGCGTGCGTGTTGCTGGTGTGGGTGGTGGTGCGCTTGCTCAGACGGGTCAGCGGCAACACTGACAAGCACTCAATTGTTTTTGGTGAGAGTATTGTCGACGGCGTGCTTTTCCCATTGCTGCTGCTTTGCACCGCCTATGCCGCCAGCGCGTTGCTGCTGCGGGTTGTGCCGTTGGCCATTTTCAAAGTTGCTATTCCGGCGCTGGTGTCTCTAGCGGTTATTCGCCTTGGTGTGAAGGTTTTGCAGGCGGCATTCAAAGATGCGCCGTGGGTGCATGCGCTGGAGCGTTCCATTTCATGGATTGCCTGGCTGGCCATGCTGCTGTGGGTCAGCGGCTTGTTGCCCGTCATTCTTGAAGAGCTGGACGACATCAAATGGAAGTTTGGTGCGTCAACGATTTCGGTGCGCACAATTATTGAAGGCGCTCTGACCGCAGGCATTGTTATTTTGATCACGCTGTGGGTGTCTGCTGCCATTGAGTCCCGTGTGCTGCGCTCGGCCACTGGCAATGAGCTGTCTCTGCGCAAAGCGTTCAGCAATGCCACGCGGGTGGTGCTGGTGTTTGTGGGCTTGCTGATTGCCCTGTCAGCGGTGGGCATTGACCTGACTGCGTTGTCGGTTTTGGGCGGTGCAATTGGTGTGGGCGTTGGTTTGGGTCTGCAAAAACTCGCTGCCAGTTACGTCAGCGGTTTTGTCATGCTGGCCGAGCGCAGTGTGCGCATTGGCGACAACGTACGGGTTGATACCTTTGAGGGCCGCATTACCGACATCAGGGCGCGCTACACCGTGGTGCGTGCACTGTCGGGGCGCGAATCGATTGTGCCCAACGAGCTGTTCATCAGCAACCGGATTGA
>JANNCT010000014.1:0-4113 GCA_031386895.1 Polaromonas sp. | reverse complement strand
AGTAAAGCCCAGCGGCGCAGCAGCACCTGCAGCCTGTGCCGAAGCGGGCAAATTGTTGACGCCACCATTGGCATTAAAAACAAAATCCTGAATGGCTTTGCTGCTAGGACCATACGGGCTGGTTACGCGTGCGCTGCCTTGTGCATAGTTGCGGCAGGCTGTGTTGTTGGTTGTCGCACCGCCTACGAAGTTAGGAATCAAAGGCGACAAGCCCGTTTGTGCTGCGCAGGGCGTCGGCAACTGAAGCTTGGCAGCAATCAGCTCAGTCCAGTTTTTTGAAGTTGCAGCATTAACCGTAAATTGACCTCCGCCTACCGCGGCAATGGTTCCCACCTTGTACGTGCCCACAT
Organism: Polaromonas sp.; assembly: GCA_031386895.1. Taxonomy (GTDB): domain Bacteria; phylum Pseudomonadota; class Gammaproteobacteria; order Burkholderiales; family Burkholderiaceae_C; genus Polaromonas. The sequence goes on along the minus strand of JANNCT010000014.1, from coordinate 3,763 downwards.
CACTCAAACTGTCGCCGAAGGTGACCATTTGGGTAAATGTGGGTGATACGGTCGGCGGGGTGATATCGCCGCCACCACCGCCACCGCAGCTGGCCAGTGCAATTGCACCTAAAACTGCTGCTGTGACTTTTGTAAATCTTGTCATGTCATGTTTCCTCAACATTATTCAAATTGGAAATAACCAGCGGAAATATTACTGTTTTATATCAGCGCAGCTCAGAGGGTTAATCCGAAGAGTGACCAGTGCGAGACACCGGGCAGCACAGTGAAACTGGCGTGAAAACCGGGAAATGCGACCCCGGCCAAAAAGCCGAAGGCCAGCTAACGTGTGCGTTTGGGGCAGGTACCGCCTCGGGTATCAGCCGCCCAAGCGCCGCAGCAGGCCCGCAGTAGAGCCGTCGAGCGCTGAGACATCGCCGCTTTGCAGACGTGCCTCGATATTCCGCGCCAGCACTTTGCCCAGCTCCACGCCCCACTGGTCAAAGCTGTTGATGCCCCACAGCGCGCCGCTGACAAACACGCGGTGCTCCTGCAGCGCCAGCAATGCGCCCAGGCTGGCGGGCGTGAGCTCGTCCAGCAACAAAAAAGTGCTGGGCCGGTTGCCAGGAAAATGCCTGTGCCCACCCTCATCGGACTTGCCGACCATCAGCGCCTGGGCTTGCGCCACGGCATTGGCCAGCAGCTTCTGGTGATGGCCCGGCAGGCTGTTGGCCGCATTTTTAACGGCAACAAATTCCACCGGAACGACTGACGTGCCTTGGTGCAGCATTTGAAAATACGCATGCTGCCCGTTGGTACCAGGCTCGCCCCACAATACCGGCGCGGTTTCAAACGGCACCGCATGGCCCTGCGCATCCACGCGCTTGCCGTTGCTTTCCATTTCCAGCTGCTGCAAATACGCTGGCAAGCGCCGCAGTGGGTAGCTGTAAGGCGCAATACTGCGGCTGGTAAAGCCATGAAAATTGCGATACCAGACATCAATGAGCGCCAGACGAATGGGTAAGTTCTGCTCAAGCGGTGCATTGCGAAAATGCTCGTCCATGGCGTTGGCGCCCGCTAAAAAGGCGCGAAAACCTTCACCACCGACTGCAATGGCAATTGGCAAACCAATGGCGGACCACAGCGAATAGCGCCCGCCTACCCAGTCCCAAAAGCCAAATGTGGTGGCAATGCCAAACGCTTGTGCCGCAGCAACGTTGGTGGTCAGCGCAGCAAAGTGTTTGGCAATATCAGTGCCACCTTGCGCTTCAAACCAGGCCTTGGCCGACTGGGCGTTGGTAATGGTTTCAATGGTGGTAAAGGTTTTTGACGCGATTAAAAACAGCGTGCTGCGGGGTTTGCATTGCGCCAGCACATCGGCCAATTCCTGGCCGTCAATGTTTGATACAAAGTGAAAACGTTTTGCCTCATGCGCAAATTCATTGAGCGCCAGCACCGCCATTTGCGGGCCGAGGTCAGAGCCGCCGATACCGATGTTGACAATATCCGTGATGGTGTCGTCGCCCCTGACCAGTTCTGCGTACGCCAGCATGGCGTTCAGCGTGACTTCGACTTCTGAGTCACCTTGGCTCACACCACCAATCGCTATACTATCAGGAGCTGCTTGCGCCCGTATATATTGGGCTAGAGGCGGATTTCTTAACAAAGTGTGCAGCACAGCGCGGTTTTCAGTGTGGTTGATGGCCTCACCCGCAAACATCGCGTCGCGGTGCTGCGCAACGCCGCACTGGCGGGCCAAATCAAACAGCAGGCTTTGCGTTGGTTTATCAATCAGGTTTTTTGACAAGTCCGCAAAAACATGCGGTGCGGCCTGGCTGAAATTGTCAAAGCGTTGCGGGTCAGATGCAAAAGCATCGTTCAGGTTGAAGCCTTTGCCCGCTGCATCAAACTGCGATTGCAACAAGCCCCATGCGGCGGTGCGGTCACAGCGTGTGCGCATCACAGCGCCTGCATCAGTTGCTCAAGCTTAATGGCGTCCGTCACAAAGCCGCGTATGCCCTCGGCCAGCTTTTCAGTGGCCATAGCGTCCTGGTTCAAGGCAAACCGAAATCCGGCCTCGTCAAAATTAACAGCAGGCAAGTCCAACGCTTTTGAAGAGTCGGCGTTCAGTGCTTGCGCAAGTGGCGCATCGCTGGCAGCCAACTGCGCTAACAGTTCAGGGCTGATCGTGAGCAAGTCACACCCTGCCAGCGCCGTAATTTGGCCCATATTGCGAAAGCTCGCGCCCATAATTTCTGTGGCAATTCCGAAGTGCTTATAGTGGCGGTAAATGTCACGCACCGACTCCACGCCGGGGTCGTTCACTCCCGTGTTGTCGGCCTCAACCCAGGCCGCGCCGCAGGCTTTTTTGTGCCAGTCGTAAATGCGGCCCACAAAAGGCGAAATAAGTTGCACCCTGGCTTGCCCGCATGCCACCGCCTGGCAAAACGCAAACAGCAGCGTGAGGTTGGTGTGTATGCCGCGCTGCTCCAGCTTTTCTGCGGCTTGAATGCCTTCCCACGTCGCCGCGACCTTGATCAGCACGCGGTCGATGTGGATTCCCTCAGCCTGGTACAGCTCGATGATGTGTTCGCCGCGCGTCAATGTCGCGTTGGTGTCAAAGCTCAAGCGGGCATCAATTTCGGTGGACACGCGCCCTGGAATAGTGGCCAAAATCTCGCAGCCAAAGCGCACCAGCAGGCGGTCCATTACCTCGTCAAGCTGGCGGCCCTTGAACTTGCCCACCACACCCGCCATCAGCGGCTGGTAATCGAGCTTTTGCACGGCTTTCAAAATCAACGACGGATTGGTAGTGGCGTCTTGCGGTTTGAACTGCGCAAGCTGCTTGAAGTCGCCAGTATCGGCAACGACGGTGGTAAATTGTTTGAGGGCTTCAAGTTGGTTCATGGCTGGTGCATCCGGATTTTGCGAGTTACCATTATGCCGATATACTGTGAAACTAAATTACATACCTTTGCATAACTCAACACAACTCAACACAACGGCAAACATTGACCATGGGATTTGACCTCATTTTGTTCGGTGGCACAGGTGATCTGGTGTGGCGCAAGCTTTTGCCCGCGCTGTTCCAGGCATTCAGGCACGGCTCGCTGCCCGCGGGTGGCCGCATTGTGGGCGTGGCGCGAGACGATTTGACTGAAGACGCGTACCGCGCGCTCATCAAGTCGCGTTTTGACGACGTGGAGCTGGCGAAGCGCCCCAGCGACGACGAATTTGCGCGCTTTGCGGCATTGCTGACGTACTTGCGAATGGACCTGTCCAACCCTGCTGACTACGCGGCGTTGGGCACGTTGCTGCAAGCACGCAGCGCCGACACGGTGGTAATGTACCTGGCTACCGCGCCCGGGCTGTTCACCACTTTTTGCGAGCAGATTGGCGCAGCAGGTCTTAACCAGCCCAACGTGCGCGTGGTGCTTGAAAAGCCGCTGGGCCATGACCTGGCATCGAACCGCGCCATCAATAGCGCCGTGCGCAAGGTGTTTGACGAAAAGCAAATCTTCAGAATTGACCATTATTTGGGCAAGCCGTCGGTGCAAAACCTGTTTGCGCTGCGGTTTGGCAATGCGCTGTTCGAGCCGCTGTGGCGGCGCGAAGACATTGCCAATATTCAAATCACGATTGCTGAAGACTTGGGCATTGAAAAGCGTGGCGCGTTTTATGACTCAACCGGAGCGCTGCGCGACATGGTGCAAAACCACGCGCTGCAGTTGTTATGCGCGGTGGCAATGGAGCCGCCGATTAACTCGCATGCAGACGCCATACG
>JANNCT010000194.1:0-3935 GCA_031386895.1 Polaromonas sp. | reverse complement strand
GTTCAGACGGCAACCTGCACGCGGCCTGAAGCAATGTATCCAATCCTTTGGACTCGTCGAGTCGGCCAAGAAAACCGAATCGTAGCGGCCGTGCGGCAGTGCTGGGCCGGGGTTGCATCACCACAGGCCAGTCAGGCGTCCGCGAGTTTTCAATCACCCGCTGATCAGCTACGCCGACAAACCAGCCAGACTGCTGGTGACGCTCGAGGACAGCCCGGGATGGCGCAATCACAGCATTGGGCATCGGGCTCGCCAGCAGTCTGGCGCGTCCGTAGATGTCGCAACGGGTGCAGGGCCGATCACAGGAAACAGTGCCACGCGTCATGGCTGTTCCGGGGCACATCAAGGCATAGTCGTGGATCACATGAACCAGCGCAGCGCCACACCGCCGCGCCGCCCTCCAGGCTGCGACAGAAAACCCTTGCAGGGTATGCGTGATGACGAGATCCGGACGATCCCGCTGCCACAACGCCTCCAGTCGCCCGCCCATGATGGGGTTGTAAACATCAATAGCATGCCAAAGCCCCTTGGCAAGCGACGAGTGCGTCACCGCAAGTCTAGGTTTTTGGCCGTCGAGTCGGTAAGGGTCGTAGAGTTGCGCCAGGGGAATCGGTACGTGCGTTAACCCGTCAACGTGCAATGACTGGGGAGTGGTAATTCCCGCCGCCGACAACGACAACAGGCTGACCCGATGGCCCTGCCGCGCCAGTTCGCGCGCACTTTTTTCAGCAGATCGCTCAGCTCCGCCAATTGCATGCTCTCCAAAAACACTCATCAGCATGGCAATTTTCAAGACTTTGCTCCAGACGTTTGTCGATAAAACAAATACAGGCGCAGCAACAATCCCAATTCGCTAACAACCAGCCCTGCTGCGACACCTTTTGCGCCCAACAACCAACCGCCCAGAAGAGAGACAACAAACACACTCATTCCCTCTTGCCATTGAATCTGGGATACCTGCGTCAACAAACCAAGGGCTCGCCAATGCAGCATCACCCAAATACCGCGAAACACGTAGAGCCCCAACCACATGGCCAGCACCTGAAGCACCAGCACGCTGTTCGCAAAATGCGCTCCATACAACAACCGGACCACTGTCTCGGCGAGCAGCGCCAGCAGCAATGAGCCCGCCAGGCACATGCCCGCCGTCCACCTCAGCACCCAATACCCGGTTTGCTGCATGTCATGGTGACCGTCGCGATGCATCCGGGCTGCGACATTGAGCAACGACAATCCCATGACCCCTGAAACGTGACCACCCGCGCGGGTCAATCGTTCAGCCGCACTGAACAGCCCGACCTGCAGCGGACCGCTCACCCAACCCAAGACAACCGTGGGTACGCTTTGCGCGCTACTGGCAACAAAGCCAGACAAAATCATAGGTCGTACCGAACGCATGAACCCACGATAACCACGCCAGTCAAGCGCATCCGCATGGGCCTGCATCGCCCGCCAGAGCCTGGGTAAAACCATCAAACCCGACAATAAGGTAGCGCTGGATGCCGCCAGCAGAGCAATACCTGCATCCGACGGTGAGCGCACCAGCCACAAAATCAAACCAGCGCTAATCAGACGTCCGGCTGTACTGGCCAGCCCCATGCGCAAACCTTCCTCACGCGCAATAAACCACCACTGGGGGAACAAAAGCGTTCCTGCAAGATGCAGCAACGCGATTCCCACCATCCACATCGGCAGTCCAGGCGTCAAAACACCCACCCCCAGAATGGCCAGGATCACTACACCAGCCAGCAAAGTGCGCGCCATCAAGTTATCAAGCAGCACCTGCAGACGACCATGATCATCGGTTGCCAAAGCAACCTTGCGCTGAGATTCGACATTGAAGCCTGAATCGATAAACACCACCCCAAACAGCACCACAAACTGGGCCAGCATGAGTTGTCCAAACAATTCGACACCCAGCGCACGCGCAAGTACAGGCAAGGTGAGCAAGGGCAATAGCATGCCTGTTACCTGGAAAAATGCCAACATGCTGGCCGAAGCAGCCACTCGGCGAGCTTCGCTTACCGGGCGACTCATGGGGAGGGCGAATTCGGTGTCGGATACGGCACCGAATTCCGCTTAGACCGAAAACGCACGACACTCATCGCGACCAGACGCCAACGCTGGCGGCGATCCATGTCGGTAAAGAGGATGTCCCAGGCCAGCGCCGCCATGACTGCAAAAAAGAAGCCCACGATGGTTGCAGCAACCGCATTGAAAACAACCTTTGGACCTGACTTGCGAGTAGGTGCCACCGCCTCATCAAGAATCTGCATGACGGACAGGTCACGCGTGTCGTCACCGCGGGAGAACTCTCGCGCCTTGACGAGTTGGGCGATAACATTTTGAGCGTTTTCCACATCGCGACGGGCAGGATCGACCAAAGCGCGGCGTTGGGCATAGTCACCAAAGGGTAAGAAGAGATTCTTGTCCCTACGCGCCTGCTCAAATTTCTTGACGCCGTCATCGGGCAGCCCGGACTGGCCAGATACGCGGGGTTCGAGTCGCCCCAGCTGCGCTCTTAGCCCAGTCAACTCCGACTGCAGACGTACCATTTCAGGGTGGCGCGCCGTGGCCGTTACGCTGGACTTGGCTAACTCTACTTCACGCGTAGCGATCATGCCGCGCAACTCCACCATGGCGGCAGTGCTACTTTCTTCTTGACCTTTCATTCTGGTCAAGCCAGTTTTGACCTCAACCTCCAGCAATCGGAGGTCTGCAGCCTCCTGCGTCTGACGGGCTTCCTCGATCAAACGGTCATAAAACGCCATTCGCCGGGCATCATCTTGACGCGCCAGCCGACTCGCAACCCGGTACATTGCGTCAATCAACCCATTGGCTACATCAGCTGCCATCAAGCCTGTTTTGTCTGTGTAGGAAAGTGTGATGATTCCATCCTTGCCGACCTCGACCTTGGTGCGCTTGGCAACCTCGACGCGAGCCAGATCAATGTCGTCAATGCTGTAATGTGCTTGCAACTTGAACCGTGCAATCGCGTCATCCTGCACTGTGCGGCTAAGAAGCATACTGGCATAAAGGTCTGACGGGTTTTTCAATGTGAGGGCAGCCGCTCCGACCGCAGCACCACCACCGACCTGATTAAGCAGTGCGGTTGCACTGGACGCATTGGTCTGCGGCGGCAATAGCCGTGCATAGGCTGTAAATACAGGCAATTGCAGCATTGAATAAATACCTGTTGCCAGACCCAGCGCCAGAGGAAACACCACCAGCCACAGCCTGTAGCGCATCAACCGCATCAGGATGTTGGACAGACCGACAGCTGGAACGCTCATAGGCCTGTCTTCAAAATCTTTAGCGCTGCGGTACCCAAACCCAGTTGATAAAAAATCTGACTCCAATCACGAAACAGCCGGGTCCAGCCGACGGAGCTGACATCCTCCGGCACAAAGATGGTGTCGCCTGGATTCACTGCATGGCCTGCGCTGAGCCAACCGCCAACCTTACCGACTGTGCCATCCGCACGGATGATGACCATGCCAGAGCTGCTGGCATGTGGGCGTAGTCCCCCTGCACCGTCAACATACGAAGACACGTTGCCTTCAGGCGTCCACAAAAGTGAGCCCTCCTGAAATACTGCTCCAACAATAGTGACGGTGGACGGACGATGGGGTATGAAAATCGCATCGTCATCTTCAAGCGTAAGGCCTGGATAAGCCGCCTGCGTGTGCTTGGACGATGGCATGCCCAACGGGATCCGCCCGACCGCCTGCACTGCGCGCAAACGGCTAATCAGAGAGCGCACGGCTTCCATTTCGGAGGAGCTGACCGACGCCTCTTCCGGGCTCACAGAGTTTCGGGCCCGCCCGGCCAGGTAACGCAAATAATCCTGTTCCACCCGATCCGCAGCCTGCCGCAGCCGCTCTTCCTCACTGCGGCGCGCACTAAGGCGGGTAAACACAGTGCCAAACACATAG
>JANNCT010000117.1:0-41430 GCA_031386895.1 Polaromonas sp. | reverse complement strand
GCTGGGGTGCGATCCGCAGCGCATTGCCGAGCTGGAAGAGGGCGTGGCGACTGAGGCCGATGTGCGCGCCCGCTTTGGCGAACCCGAAAAGATCTGGGACGCAACCGACATGGCCAAACTCCCCCAGCCGGGCGCGGCCGCCGTGCCCGGCGCACGCACGTTTGAGTACAACCGCCAGCCTGCAGGCGCAGTGAATTACATGATCACGCTGGGGCCAGACGGCAAGATGAGCTCGCTCAGGCAGGTACTGAAAGAGCAAACCTTTGCACAAATTTTGCCCGGCATGCCAATGGAAACCGTGCGCAAAATGCTGGGCAAGCCCATGAAGGTGCATCGCTACGACCTGAAGCAGCAAACCATGTACGACTGGCGCTACCTGGTGCCGCCCAATAGCCCAACTATTTTTACCGTGGTGTTTGACCAGAACCTGATGGTGGTGAGCACAGCGTCGGTGATGGAGGAGCTGGTCAATCAGCCGAATCGGTGAGGCGGCCGGCTAGTTTGGCCGACTAATGTGGCCAGCTAATGTGGCCAGTAGGGGGCAAGTTTTAAATAAAATAAGCCTATAGCGCAATAAATATGGGCGCAAGCAGCTCCTGATTAAATAGCAATCCTAAGCAGCGCTCTCAACCCGGCTTAAAAACCCTGAGCGTTCCATTACCGCTTTTGGCTGCGCGTTCAGGCCGGCAATCACAAGCTTGCCACCGCGCAAAACAATCGCTTTGCGCAGCTGCTCCAGCACGTCCAGGCCCGAAGTGTCTAGCGACTGAAGAGACTGCACATCAAGCCGAATCACCATGCCGCTGGGCGCGCTTTCTATTAGGGTCAATATCGGGTCCACTTTAGCTACTGCGCCAAAAAACAGCGAGCCGTAAAGCTGAAACGTTGCGCCCTCTGGCGAACGGCTCACTTCCACCACTTGAAACAGCGTGCTCATGCGCCGCACAAACAGCACGCAAGCCAGCATCAGGCCGACTTGCAGCGCCACCGTCAGGTCAAAGATCACGGTGAGTAAAAACGTGCCGACCATGATGAACGCGTGGTGGCGGCTGGCCTGCCTGATGTGCACAAACTCGCGCCATTCGCCCATGTTCCACGCCACGTATAACAAAATTCCGGCCAAAACAGCCAGCGGCACATGCACTGCCAGCGGCGCAGCCAGCAGCACCACCGCCACTAGCGTTGCGCAGTGCACCAACCCAGCCACTGGCGAAGTCGCGCCTGAACGCACATTGGTCACGGTGCGCGCAATAGTTCCGGTAGCGGGCATACCGCCGAAAAAAGGCACCACAAAATTCGCCACCCCCTGCGCCATCAATTCCTGGTTCGGGTCATGGCGCGGCAAGCCCGATATCTGGTCGGCCACGCGCGCGCACAGCAGTGACTCCACCGCACCCAGCAGCGCAATCGTGATGGTCGGCGTGATCAAAAGCCGCACGGTTTCCCATGAAAAGTCGGGCAGAGCAAAGTCTGGCAGCGCCTGCGGAATACCGCCAAAGCGGGAGCCTATGGTTTCAACTGGCAAATTTGCAAAATACGCAAACACAGACAGCGTGACCAGCGCCACAATCGGCCCCGGCATGCGCGCTGCCAGCCGCGCTGCGCGCTGCAGTTGCACGCCGTCCTCAGCATGCATCATGTGGTGCAGCCGCGCCGAAATGCCCTTGCGCGGAACCTGACTGTGCTCGGCCGAGTTGAACAAACGCGGCCACACAAACAGGCCCAGCAAGCAGACCAGCCCCACACCCAGCGCATAAAAATTGGTGGTGCTGATTTGACTCAAAATCACCGTGAGTTGCGAGAAAAAATCAGCCGGCATTTTGCCGACTTTCAGGCCCAGCAAGTCTTTAAGCTGCGACAGCACTATCAGCACTGCAATGCCGTTGGTAAAGCCCACCACAATCCCAACCGGCACATAGCGCACCAGCGTGCCGAGCTTGAACAACCCGAGCAAGAAAAGCAGCACCCCCGCGCTGGCCGTTGAAATGAGCAAGTTGGCCACGCCGTACCGCTCAACAATGCCGTACACAATCACGATGAACGCGCCCGCAGGCCCGGCAATTTGCACCGACGAGCCACCCAGGCCAGAGACCAGCAAGCCCGCGATGATCGCCGTCCAGATGCCTGCTTCAGGCGGCAAGCCACTGGCAATTGCAAACGCCATGGCCAGCGGAAGCGCGACGATGCCCACGGTAAAACCCGCACTTGCGTCTTTGAAAAACCGGTCTTTGGTGTAGCCTTTCAGGGCGGAAGAAAGGCGGGGTTGAAACGGGGCCAGGTACGGTGGAAGGTGCATGGCCAGGTGTTGACTGTTGTGCCTTACGCTTTTGCGTGGTAACTAACTCCGGCCAAGTCTTTGTAGTCAACGTTTTGCGTCCAAAAGGTGGCGTTGAATTCTTGGGCGATGCTGTACATCACCGCGTCGGCCATGGCGAGGCTGTGTTTTTGAGCGATGCTTGACGCTGCAATGGCTCTTGCGGCGGTTAGTTCAACTATGGTTCCGCGACGCATGACCTCCAGGCACGCATCACGGTGATCGGCATCCGATTTACGGCTCAAAAAGCGATGCACTTCAAAAAATGACAGCGCTGGCACGATGAGCAGCGCAGTTTTTTCAATCGCCGACGCAAAGTTGTCGGCGTTGGCGGTGTCGATGAAGTATTCGATCCAGCCCGAAGAATCAACGACGTTCACGAAAACCGATCAGGTTCTTTGGGCATGTCGGTGTTGATATTTCCCAGGTGGCGCAATATGCCGCGATAGTGACTGACGGGCAGCTGCGGCTTGAGCGTTGCCTCTTTGTCACCGCAGATAAATTTGATTTTTGATCCTTCAACCAAACCGTACCTGGCGCGCATGGCTGCTGGTAGGGTGACCTGGCCTTTGCTGCTGACAGTGGCATCTAGTTCGAGGATGGCTTGCATATAAAACTCCTTTTGATCAATGAAGTAAGTATGGGCTTTAAGTAAGGCGATGTCAAACTCCTTACTTTTTACAACTTACTACTTAACGCGCATGCCCGGCATCGCGCCTGGCAGCGGTTCCAGTACGTAAATACCAGGTTGCGTTTTTTCATCTCCATGGCTCGCAGCTAAAACCATGCCTTCGCTGATGCCAAACTTCATCTTTCGTGGGGCCAGGTTGGCAACCATCACTGTGTGTTTGCCGATCAGGTCTTCGGGTTTGTAGGCGCTGGCAATTCCGCTGAAGACGTTGCGCAGGATGGGACGTCCTTCCAGGTCGGTTCCTTCACCCACATCCAGCGTCAGGCGCAATAACTTAACGGAGCCTTCAACTGCTTCGCAATTGACGATTTTGGCGATGCGCAGGTCGATTTTGGCAAAGTCGTCGATGGTGATGGTGGGGGCTAGTTCTTCGCCGCCTGGAATCATGTTGGCTGCATTTGCTATGGTTTCAGTAGCTCCTTGCGCCCGCATTTCTTGCGCTGGAGGCTCAAACAATGCATCAAGTTGCTCTGGGGTGACGCGTTGCATGAGGTGTTGATAGTTGCCTATGGACTTGACCAAGTGCCTTCGATCGGCCCAAACAGGTGGATCTGTTATTCCAAGAAGCGACTTGTACGCACGTGCTGCAAGCACTGGCAATATCGGAGCCAAATAGACCGTCAAAATCTGGAAGGCCCAAACACAGTTACTGCAAACTATGTGCAGTTCTTCGCGCGAGTTTGGGTCTTTGGCCAACTGCCATGGCTTAAGTTTATCAAAATACTCGTTAACGATGTCTGTAAGCCGCATGATTTCGCGAATTGCTTTTCCGAAATCTCTTTGTTCGTACGCTTCCGAAATCGAATCATCAGCGCCCCAGACGCGAATCACAATACCAAAAGCGGTTTGATCTCCTTCAAATATGGGGACAGTAGAAAGTTGGCCTTCAAAATATTTTGAGATAAACGAGGACGACCGACTAGCAATATTCACATACTTGCCAATCAAATCCGAATTCACCCGAGCCATAAAGTCATCAGCATTGAAGTCAATATCCTCATTCTTCGCATTCAACTTCGCAGCCAGGTAGTACCGCAACCACTCCGGGTTCATGCCCAGACTCAGGTATTTGAGCGGGTCCAGGCCCGTGCCACGGCTTTTGCTCATTTTTTCGCCGTTGTTCACCGTCAAAAAGCCGTGCACATGAATCTTGTCTGGCGTTTTGCGGCCGCTGAATTTCAGCATGGCTGGCCAAAACAGCGTGTGGAAGGTCACGATGTCCTTGCCAATGAAGTGGTGCTGCTCCAGGCCGGGCTGGGCCATGTAGGCGTCAAAATTTTCTCCGCGCTTTTCGAGCAGGTTTTTCAGCGATGCCAGATAGCCCACAGGCGCGTCCAGCCACACATAAAAATACTTGCCCGGCGCATCAGGTATCTCGATACCAAAATAGGGCGCGTCACGGCTGATGTCCCAGTCGCCCAAGCCTTCGCTTTTTGACCCGTCAGGGTTGGTGCGCACGCTGAACCATTCTTTGACTTTGTTGGCTACTTCAGGTTGCAACCTTTGATTGCCGCTTTCATCAATTCCTTGCGTCCACTCTTGCAAGAACTCCACGCAACGCGGGTCCGACAACTTGAAGAAAAAATGCTCAGAGCTTTTCAGCACAGGAGTGGCACCCGACAAGGCGGAGTACGGGTTGATCAAATCAGTCGGTGTATACACCGCGCCGCAGTTTTCGCAGTTGTCACCGTACTGGTCTTTGGTACCGCACTTGGGGCAGGTACCTTTGATGTACCGGTCCGGCAAAAACATGTTTTTTTCCAGGTCAAAGAACTGCTCAATGGTTTTCACATCAATCAAATCGTTGGCTTTCAGGTCACGGTAAATCTGCCGGGCCAGCTCGTGGTTTTCTGACGAGTCGGTGGAGCTCCAGTTGTCAAACTTGATGTGAAACCCGTCCAGATATTCTTTGCGCCCCGCGGCAATATCAGCCACAAACTGCTGCGGCGTGACACCGGCTTTTTCAGCCGCAATCATGATGGGCGCGCCATGCGCATCGTCGGCGCCAACAAAATTCACGTCGTTGCCCTGCATGCGTTGAAACCGCACCCAGATATCGGCCTGGATGTATTCCATGATGTGGCCAATGTGAAACTTGCCATTGGCGTACGGCAGGGCGGTGGTAACGAACAGTTGGCGGGTCATGGGTAGTGTTTCTTATTGGGGGAATGCACCATTTTAGGTGGCTTGGCTACACTGACGGGCGCTAACCAAAAAACCCAGCATGCCCACTACAGACCAACTACTACAAGCACTTGCCGCCGTTATTGACCCCAACACTGGCAAAGGCTTCGTTGCCAGCAAAGCGATCAAGAACTTGAAGATTGACGGCACCGCGGTCACGTTTGAACTTGAACTGGCGTACCCGGCCAAAAGCCAGCATGCTGAATTTGAACAAGCTCTGACAGCTGCAGCCTCTGCCATCGAAGGCGTGGGCAGCGTCAGCGTCACCACCAGCACGCAGGTTGCATCGCACAGCGTGCAGCGCGGCGTGCAGTTGCTGCCCGGTGTGAAAAACATCATTGCGGTGGCGTCTGGCAAGGGCGGCGTGGGCAAAAGCACCACCGCAGTGAACCTGGCGCTGGCCTTGGCGGCTGAAGGCGCCAGCGTCGGTTTGCTCGATGCTGACATTTACGGCCCCAGCATTCCCATGATGATGGGCATTGCAGGCAAGCCCGAGAGTGTTGACGGAAAAAGCATGATGCCCATGCTCGGCCACGGCCTGCAGGTGATGTCGATTGGCTTTTTGGTCGAGCCCGACCAGGCCATGATCTGGCGCGGCCCGATGGCTACGCAGGCGCTCGACCAGCTTTTGCGCCAAACTGCGTGGGAGAACCTCGATTATTTGATCGTCGACATGCCGCCGGGTACAGGCGACATTCAGCTGACGCTGAGTCAGCGCGTGCCATTAACAGGCGCAGTGATCGTCACCACCCCGCAAGACATTGCCCTGCTGGACGCCAAAAAAGGTATCAAGATGTTTGAAAAAGTCGGCGTGCCGATTTTGGGCATTGTTGAAAACATGGCCGTGCACGTGTGTACCAACTGCGGCCATATCGAGCATATTTTTGGGGAAGACGGCGGCAAAAAAATGGCAGCTGGCTACCAGATGGACTACCTCGGCGGTTTGCCGCTGGACATGCAAATTCGCCTGCAAGCCGATAGCGGCACGCCCACTTGGTAGCCGACCCACAGGGCACAGTGGCCGGGTTGTACAAAGCCATTGCCCGCAAACTGGCGGTGTCGGTCGCTGCCAAAGCCAAAGATTTTTCCAGCAAATTCCCGAGCATCACGATTTCAAAAGACACTTAAAAAAAGCCAAGCCGCAATGAACTTGCTGTCATCGTTCAGATACCTGGCCGCGCTGGACGAGCACAAACATTTTGGCCGCGCCGCTGCAGCCTGCCACATCACGCAGCCCGCGCTGTCAAATGCGCTGCGGGCACTGGAAGATGAATTTGGCATAGCCATCGTCACGCGCGGCCGGTCTTTTGGCGGCTTTACCCCTGAAGGCGCACGCGTGCTGGCCAGTGCGCAGCGCATGCTGCGCGAGCGCGAGTTGCTGCAGCAAGACCTGAACAGCGTGGCAGGCAGCCCTCGGGGTGAATTGACCATTGGCGCGGTGCCCACCGCTGTGCCGGTAGCGGCCCGTTTTGCGGCCATGCTGCAGGCGCGGCATCCTGGTATTGCGCCGGTAGTGCGTTCGCTCAGTTCCTCTGATCTTGAGGCGGGACTTGAAAATTTCTCGCTCGATATGGGCTTGGGCTACACCGACCGCATGGCCAAACACGGCGCCAAGTTGCGGCACGTTCACCAGTACACCGAGCATTATTTTTTAGTACGCAAAGCGGGCACCGAGCACTCCGAGCAAATGCAAATCGGCCCGAAGGTCACCTGGCTTGAAGCAGCGCAGTTGCCGCTGTGCCTGCTCAGTCGCGAAATGTACAACCGCACGATTATTGACGCAGCTTTTGCCCAGGCGGGCGCATCGGTCAAGCCAGCAATTGAAACCAATTCCATCTTGACGCTGGCCATCAGTGTGGTGGTGGGTGATGTATGCAGCGTGCTGCCGGGCGCGCTGATCAGCGCAGTGCGTGGCTACCGCGAGCTTGAAGCACTACCGCTGGTCAGCCCAGACATCAAAACGCCGATTGGCTTCATGCTACAGGGCTCCAGCCGCACGTCACGCACGCTGGACGCTGCGCTTTCGATGGCCCAAGACGCAGCCTGGCTGCGCCATGCTGCGGCGCACAGCGGCTTGCTGGTGCCCTGAACGTTCAGCGCCACAGCCGGGGCGGTTTAGTTTTTGAATCGCGCCATCATTGAATTCAATTTGACGGTCTGTGCGGCTTGTTGAATACTCAGGCAAGAGCGTTGAATTTGGCCGGAGAGGCGAGTGGCGCCGAGCCAAAAGGAGCGATTCAATGACCAAGCAAAAGATCGAGTTTTACAGCGGCCCCGCGGGCGGTTGGGGAGCATTGCGCAGTGTGGCGCGCACGCTGCTGGCGCAAGACATCGCGGTAAAAGGCGCCAAAACGCTGCTGGCTGCCAACCAGCCCGATGGTTTTGATTGCCCTGGGTGCGCCTGGCCAGACCGCAACCACGCGTCATCTTTCGAGTTTTGTGAAAACGGTGCCAAAGCAGTCGCTGCTGAAGCCACATCACGCAGAGTTGAAGCCGCATTTTTTGCGGAGCACACTGTCAAGCAGCTCGCTGAAAAGAGCGATTTTTGGCTGGAAGACCAGGGCCGACTCACTGAGCCGATGGTGTACGACGCAGCGCTTGATAAATACAAGCCGATTGCGTGGGACGACGCGTTTGAATTGATTGCCAGCCGCCTGAACGCGCTGCCTGACCCGAACCAGGCTATTTTTTACACATCCGGCCGGGCCAGCAACGAAGCCGCATTTTTGTACCAGCTGTTTGTACGCGAGTACGGCACCAACAATTTTCCGGACTGCTCCAACATGTGCCATGAGCCCAGTGGTGTGGGCATGCGCGCGCAAATTGGCGTGGGCAAGGGCACGGTTACGCTCGATGATTTTGAAAAAGCCGACGCTATATTTATATTCGGGCAAAACCCGGGCACCAACCACCCGCGCATGTTGGGTGAGCTGCGCGCAGCGAACAAGCGTGGGGCAAAAATTGTCTCGTTCAACCCCTTGCGTGAGCGCGGGCTGGAGCGTTTTGCTGACCCACAAAGCAAAGTTGAAATGGCCACGTTAGGCGAAACCGCCATCAGCACGCACTATTTTCAGCTGCGCATTGGCGGTGACTTTGCACTCGCCAAAGGCATGATGAAACACCTGCTGGAATGTGAGAGCGCGGGCCTGCCCACGCTGGACCATGCTTTTATGGCGGAGCACACGGTGGGTTTTGATGCGCTGGCAGATGATTTGCGCGCTGAATCGTGGACGCTGTTAAGCCAGGAGTCCGGCTTGAGCCAGGCGCAGATTTGCGCCGCGGCTGACGTGTACCGCACCGCTGGCAGCGCCATTTTTTGCTGGGGCATGGGCATCACGCAGCATGCCAATTCAGTGGCCACCATTCAAATGCTGGTTAATTTGCTGCTGATGCGCGGCAACATTGGCCGGCCTGGTGCGGGGCCTTGCCCGGTGCGTGGCCACAGCAATGTGCAGGGCGACCGCACCATGGGCATTTGGGAAAAGCCCCCCACCAGTTTGCTCGACAAGCTGCAAGAAGTTTTCGGTTTTGAGCCGCCGCGTAAAAACGGTGTGGACACCGTGGAGGCCATCAAACTGATGCTGGCCGGTGGCGGCAAAGTGTTTTTCGCCCTCGGTGGAAATTTTGCCGCTGCCACGCCCGACACCTACGTGACCTGGAAAGCCCTGCGCAACTGCGACTTGACGGTGCATGTCACCACCAAGCTCAACCGCAGCCACGTGGTTCATGGCCGCGAGGCACTGATACTGCCGTGCCTCGGCCGCACTGAAGTGGACCTGCAGGCCAGTGGCCCGCAAGGCGTGACGGTGGAAGACTCGATGAGCATGGTGCATATTTCGGTCGGTATCAATCCGCCCGCATCGCCGCAGTTGCTGTCAGAGCCCGCCATCGTGGCGCGTCTGGCGCAGGCCACCATCGGCCACCGCAGCACGACGAACTGGCTGCATATGATTGAAGACTACAGCCGCATCAGGGACAAAATTGAAGCCGTGTTTATCGACTTCAAAGACTTCAACACCCGCGTGGCCAACCCCGGTGGCTTCAGGTTGCGCAATACCGCCAGCGAACGGGTGTGGAAAACGGCTGCAAAAAAAGCCACTTTTTTTGCCCATGCCGTACCGCTTGACAGCCCATCGCACCGGGCGCGCGCCAGCCACACGGACACGCTGGTTTTCACGCTGCTCACCACGCGTTCACACGACCAGTACAACACCACCATTTATGGCCATGATGACCGCTACCGCGGCGTTTTTGGCCAGCGTCGGGTGGTGTTTATCAACGCTGAAGATATCAAGGCGCTGGGCATGAAAGATGGCGACTGGATTGACATCAAAACTGTTTGGGAAGGCGCAAGTTCAGACACCGACCAGGAACGCCGTGCCAACCGCTTTAAATTAGTGGCGTACAACATTCCGCGCGGCAATCTGGCGGCCTACTACCCTGAAACCAATCCGCTGGTGCCGCTGGCATCGGTGGCGCTTAACGCTGGCACGCCTGCGTCCAAGTCCATCCCCGTGGTGTTGGTGGCGCATGTTGCGCCTGACGGTAAGGTGGCAAATTCGCCTGCGCGCCTGGACGTCAACCAGACGATTGAAGCCGCGGCTTAAGTGTTGCGCACTGTGGGCCAGCCAACAGAAATCGATGATTTTTCTTCTGCGATTTTGCAGGCGCTTGGCAACGATGCAGGTCTGGCAGGCATGTCTGTTCCGCGCTTGGGTAAAGCGCTTGGCCGCAGCGCCAGCGTACTGATGCGCCAGCTCACACTGATGGGCGATGTGTGCGGCATGGGCTGGGTGCATGTGCAGCAGCTTGATGACCGGTTCATGGTGACGCTGACCTCTTCAGGATGTGAATTTTTGAAAAACCAACCGCCACCCGACCAACACTGATGCGTATGGCAACTGATATTTCACTGGCCATGCCCGGTGCCCTTGCAAGCCACTCAGTTACGGTATTTGCTGACGCTACCCGCACGCCAGGCGGTGTTGTGCACCCGGACATGCTGGCGGCTGAAGTTCCCGTGGCGCTCGTTTTCAATGGTATTTCTCACGCCGTGATGATGGCCACGCCGCAAGACCTTGAAGTCTTCGCTTTGGGTTTTGCATTGAGCGAAGGCATTGTTTTAAACGCTGGCGAGGTGCGCGGCATGGATGTGGTGCTGGCCGACCCTGCCCAGTCGGGGCTGCCTGCGGGCATGGCTGCTATGCAAGTGCATGTTGAAGTGTCAACCCGAAGTTTTGAGCAGCTGAAAGCGCATCGGCGTGTGTTGGCGGGGCGCACCGGGTGCGGCGTGTGCGGCGTGGAGAGCCTGGCCGCGCTGGATTTGCCAGGTGCGCCAGTTGCGGCCAATGATTGGGCCAGCAGCATTGACGCGGCACTGGTGCTGCGCGCGTTTTCACAATTGCAGGCGCAGCAACCGCTCAACGCCGAATCAGGCGCGTTGCACGCAGCAGGTTGGGCCACGCTGGATGGGCAGCTCACGCAAGTATTTGAAGACGTAGGGCGGCACAACGCGCTCGACAAACTGCTAGGCACGCTGGCCAAAAGTGGGCAGTTGGGCATGCCCGGCTTCGTGATCATGTCTAGCAGGGCCAGCCACGAGCTGGTGCGCAAGTGCGCGCGGCTGGGCGTGTCTGCGTTGGCAACCATTTCAGCACCCACGTCGATGGGCGTGCGCATGGCCGAGTTATCAGGTGTGCGGCTGTGGGGTTTGTGCCGCGCGCCCAGGGCTGTGCTGTACGCTCCGGGCTCTGGCCATGCTGGCATTCAATGATTGAATCAGTCTATTTTCGGATTCAATTTGACCCAATCGCACCCTTGCCCAACACTTGCTCCCAGCTTTGAGGCGGCGCACGTGCTGAAAGTAAAGTCACCCAGCCAACCGGCAACATAACGATAAGGAAAACACGCATGTCAGGAATTCTGGATAAAGAACGCATCATTGCTGGGCCTGGTTTTAACCGCTGGCTGGTACCGCCAGCAGCATTGGCGATTCATTTGTGTATTGGCATGGCTTACGGGTTTTCGGTATTTTGGTTGCCACTGTCAAAAGCGCTGGGTATTAAAGACGCTATCAAGTGCGGCCCGGATGTTGGCTTTTTTCAAGAACTTTTCACCACCAGTTGTGACTGGAAAATCTCCACCCTCGGCTGGATGTACACACTGTTTTTTGTGCTGCTCGGCTCGTCTGCTGCTACTTGGGGCGGCTGGCTTGAGCGCTCAGGCCCGCGCAAGGCGGGTGTGGTGTCGGCGTGCTGCTGGTGCGGCGGCATGTTGATCTCGGCATTGGGCATTTACACGCACCAGTTCTGGCTGATGATTTTAGGCAGCGGTGTGATTGGCGGTATTGGCTTGGGGCTTGGCTACATCTCCCCGGTGTCAACGCTGATTAAATGGTTTCCAGACCGGCGCGGCATGGCAACTGGCATGGCCATCATGGGTTTTGGCGGCGGCGCGATGATTGGCTCGCCTCTGGCAGCTGACTTGATGAAGTACTTTGCAACCCCGACCAGTGTGGGCGTGGCGCAAACTTTTGTAGTGATGGCGCTGGTGTACTTTGTTTTCATGATGGCAGGTGCCTTTGGCTACCGCGTGCCTGAAACCGGCTGGAAGCCAGCAGGCTGGACGCCACCACCTGCGCAGGTCAGCAACACCATGATCACGCAGCGCCACGTACACGTTAAAAAGGTGTGGGTTATTCCGCAGTTTTGGTTGATCTGGATGGTGCTGTGTATGAATGTGTCAGCCGGTATTGGCGTGATTGGAATGGCATCCCCCATGCTGCAAGAAGTGTTTGGCGGCTCGTTGATTGGCGTGGCCAAAAAGTTCGGTGAGCTGGACAAACCCCAGCTGGCAGCCATCGCAACCGTAGCCGCAGGCTTTACCGCGCTGCTGAGTTTGTTCAATATTGGCGGCCGGTTTTTCTGGGCCAGCCTGTCTGACAAGATGGGTCGCAAGATGACGTACATCGTGTTTTTTGTGCTTGGCGGTTTGATGTACGCCAGCGTGCCCGGCAGTGCAGGCGCGGGCTCTATCGTGCTGTTCGTCGGTGCTTTCTGCGTTATTTTGAGCATGTACGGTGGCGGTTTTGCCACTGTGCCAGCGTATCTGGCCGACCTGTTTGGCACGCAGATGGTGGGCGCCATTCATGGCCGCTTGCTGACCGCATGGGCCACAGCGGGCGTGCTGGGCCCGGTGGTGGTGAACTACATGCGTGAGTACCAGCTGGGCCTGGGCATTCCGCGTGAGCAGGTGTACAACCAGACCATGTACATATTGGTGGGCATGCTGGTGGTGGGCCTGATTTGCAACCTGCTGGTCAAGCCGCTGGATGCCAAATGGTTTATGACCGACGCCGAGCTGGCCGCCGAGAAAAAACTGGCCCATGAAAAAATGGCCGCGTCTGAAGTTGGCAGCAGCTCTGACACGTCAACCGTCAGCCCGGTGCTGGTGGCGTTTGCCTGGACAGCCGTTGGCCTGCCATTGGCTTGGGGTGTGTACCGCACACTGCAAAGCGTGGCGAAGTTTTTTGCTTGATGCTTCAATAAGCCCACCGAAGGCGTTTTATTTCTGTTTTTGGCGTATTTTTACGCTAAAAAGGCTTGTAGCGCAATGAATATGGGCGCAAGCAGCTATTAAAATAATAGTAAATTCGATTGAAAGGCGCGTTACGGTTTTACTGTAACGCGCCATTTTTACGTTGTGTCGTGTAACTGGTGCAGCGTGTGTTGCGTTTAGGGTGTCATATTGTTGAACGGAGCGGCGTGGCATCATCAAGCGCATGACCGATGCCTCTTTATCCACATTACCGCCAACGGTATCGATTCACGCTGGCAGCCAAGTTTTAGCAGCCCCCACTTTTTTGCCCACCACGCGCTGGCTAGCTGAGGGCTTGCGCGCTGGCGTTTTTCTGGTGCCGCGCACGGCGGGTTGCTCTCCATCGCCGCTGCAAGCCGCGTTTTTGACGATGCTGTTTTTCGGTTTTGAAACAGCGTTAGCGCGGCTTGAAGTTTTTGGCCCGGCGGTTTTCAATGCGCAGGCGTGGCTATCTGGCTGGTGGTCCTGGCTGGTTTTCTTGGGTGCGGCGTGGTGGGCGTTGCCTGCCCCGATAGATGGGCCAGCGGGCCATCGTGCAAGCCGCCTGGCGGCGTTTTTTGTGTTGTCCTTAGGTGCATCAGTGCCCAGCCTTGCTGCCTATGGTTTGCTCCAGGCCAGCTTCAGCCAGCGCTGGTTGCAGCCCAATGCTTTGTCTGGCCCTTCGGCGTACTGGGCAATTTATGCGGTGTTCATGGTGTGGTCGTTTGGCGCGCGGGCTGTATTGATGCGGCGCTTTGCGGGTTGGTCGGCCCGCACTGCGGTTTTTATGCTGCTCATGGCGGCTTGCACAGGCGTCAGCATCTGGCAGCTTGAGCAGCGCACCTGGCAAGAAGACTATTCAGAGCAACGCATGCTGGACGCAGCCAAGCCGCGCCTGCGGCTGAGCCAGCAGGCATTTGAAGCGCAGCAGGCGTTGTGGCAAACCAAAATCGACGCGCTTGCGCCAGAGCGCAAAGGCATCACCGATGTGTATGGTCTGGTGTTTGCTCCGTACGCCAGTGAGGACGTTTTCAAGCGCGAAGCTGCTCTGGTCAATAGCGTGCTTGATGAGCGTTTTGACGCAAAGGGCAGGGTGCTGCAATTGCTCAACCACGGCGCTACCTTACAAACACATTTGTGGGCAACACCGCTCAACATTGAGCGCGCCATTGAGGCGCTTGCCAGCAAAATGGATCTGGACAACGACTTGCTGGTGGTCTACCTCACGTCGCATGGCGGCAGTGATTTTAAGCTGGCAGCGTCGCACTGGCCGCTGGATGTGGAGACCCTCACGCCCCAGCAGCTGCGCGCCGCGCTGGACAAAGCGGGCATTCGCAACCGGGTAATCGCCGTGTCGGCATGTTACTCAGGCGGCTGGATTGCGCCGCTGGCCGATGCGCACACGCTGGTCATGACAGCGGCAGACGCCACCCACACGTCGTACGGCTGCGGGCGCTTGTCAGAGCTGACGTTTTTCGGCCGCGCCATGTTTGACGAGCAGCTGCGCCAAACGCATTCGTTTACCAAAGCTTTTTCCAGTGCGGTTCCGCTCATCAAACAGCGTGAAATTGACGCGGGCAAAGACGATGGCTTTTCAAATCCGCAAATCTCGCTGGGTTCCGGCATCAAGCCGGTTTTAGATTTGTTGGAGTCGCGGCTTGGAAGTTTGCCTTTGGCTACACCGACCATCAGCCCAAAAATTCCCGCCGCCCAATAAGCCCAACCCCTTTACGGTAAGGTTACGTCATGAACACACTTTTCATCAAATTAGGTTGGCGCACGCTCTGGCGTGACCTGCGTGCGGGCGAACTGCGGCTCTTGATTGTTGCGGTCACGCTGGCGGTTGCTGCGCTGACGGCGGTGGGGTTTTTTGCAGACCGGCTCAAGGGCGGTTTGCAGCGCGACGCACGGCAGTTGCTGGGCGGTGACGCGGTGCTGCGCAGTGACGAAGCCACCCCTGCAGCTTTCATCGCCAAAGCGCAGGCGTTGGGCCTGAAGTCAGCGCTGAGTGTCAGCTTTCCGACGATGGCGCGGGCAACGGACGCTGATGGTGGCGCCAGCAAACTTGCCGCATTCAAAGCCGTGCCTGAAGGCTATCCATTGCGCGGCAGCTTGAAAATTTCTGAGGCTGTTGATGGCAATGGCGAGAACACCCGCGAAGTTCCTGCACCCGGTACGGCCTGGGTTGACCCATCGCTGCTTGATTCCCTGGGGTTAAAAATCGGCCAGACACTGCTGATGGGTGACGCGAGTTTTAAGGTCACGCGGGTCATCACGCAAGAGCCCGACCGGGGCGCGGGCTTCGTCAGCTTTTCACCGCGCGCCATGATCAACCAACGCGACGTTGCGGCCACTGGCCTGATTCAGCCCGCCAGCCGCACCAACTACCGCTTTGCCGTAGCGGGCGACGACAAGGCGGTGGCCGAATACGCCAAGTGGGCGGCTGACGAGATAAAAAAACCGTTTGAACAATCAGGCATTCGCGGGGTGCGGCTTGAATCGCTGGAATCCGGCAGCCCTGAAATGCGGCAAACACTTGACCGCGCAGAAAAGTTTTTGAACCTGGTGGCGTTGCTTGCTGCACTGCTCAGTGCAGTGGCGGTGGCGATTGTGGCGCGTGGCTTTGCCGCCAAGCATTTAGACGATTGCGCCATGCTGCGCGTGCTGGGCCAGCCCCAGCGCACCATTGCTGCAGCGTATGCGTTTGAGTTTGTACTGGTCGGTTTGTTTGCCAGCGCACTCGGCGTGGGGATTGGTTTTGGAGTGCATTACGGCTTTGTGTTGCTGCTGGCCGGGTTGGTGGAAACTGCGCTGCCAGCCGCTACGTTGTGGCCGGTGGCATTTGGCATGGGCATGGGCCTCACGCTGTTGCTGGCCTTCGGATTGCCGCCCGTGTTGCAACTCGCATCAGTGCCACCGCTGCGGGTCATTCGCCGTGACGTGGGTAATTTAAAACCAGCATCGATTGCGGTGCTCGGTGTTGGCATGCTGGGCTTTGCGGCGCTGCTGGTGGCGGCCAGCAGTGACTTGAAACTGGGGCTGATTGCAGTCGGTGGCTTTGCCGGTGCGGTGCTGCTGTTTGCAGCGGCCAGTTATGCGGCAGTGAAGCTTTTACGGGCCAGCGTGAATGAAGACGTGGCTCCACGCTGGCTGGTGCTGGCCACGCGGCAGTTGTCGGCGCGGCCTGCGTACGCGGTGGTGCAAACCAGTGCGCTGGCGGTGGGCCTGTTGGCGCTGATGCTGCTGGTGCTGCTGCGCACCGACCTGGTGGACAGCTGGCGCAAAGCCACGCCGCCCGATGCGCCGAATCGTTTTGTCATTAACGTGCAGCCCGAGCAAGGCGACGCGTTTAAAAAAGCGCTTGTTGATGGCGGTGTTAAAAAGTTTGACTGGTACCCGATGATTCGTGGCCGACTGGTGGCCGTCAACAACCAGCCCATCACGCCCGATGATTTCACTGATGACCGCGCCAAACGCCTGGTAGACCGCGAGTTCAATTTGTCTAATGCTGCCAAGCAACCTGCGCACAACCAAACCATTGCGGGTAAGTGGACCGAAGAAGAAAAAGGCGCCATCAGCGTTGAAGAAGGCATTGCGAAAACGCTGGGCTTGAAGTTGGGCGACTCCTTGAGCTTTGACATTGGTGGACAAGTTAGCAGCGCCAAAATCACCAGCCTGCGCAAGGTCGATTGGGGCTCGATGCGGGTCAACTTTTTCGTGATGTACCCCGTAGCTGTTGTTACTGATGTACCGGTGTCTTTCATCAGCGCGTTCCGCGCGCCTGACGCTGCTGCTCCGGTGGCGGGCCAACCCAAACCGCAAAGCTTCGACAACACTTTGGTCAAGTCCTTTCCGAACATCACCAATGTCGATACAACGTCAACCATCGCGCAAGTGCAGCGCGTGTTAGACCAGGTCATTCGCGCAGTTGAATTCTTGTTCGGCTTCACGCTGGCAGCCGGGCTGGTCGTGCTGTTTGCGGCGATTACAGCCACGCGTGAAGAGCGCGCCAAAGAGTTCGCCATCATGCGGGCTGTGGGTGCGCGGGCCAGTTTGCTCAGGCAAGTGCAGCGGGCTGAGCTGGCAGGCGTGGGCTTGCTGGCCGGGTTTTTAGCGTCAGTTGTTGCGCTGGCAGTTGGCTGGGGGTTGGCCAAGTTTGTTTTTGACTTTGCCTGGACGGGTTCATGGACGGTGCCGCTGTTTGGCAGCCTGGCGGGCGCTGCGCTGGCGTTGGCGGCTGGCTGGTGGGGCTTGCGATCCGTGCTCAATACGCCAGTGGTCGAGACGTTGCGCAAGGCGCAGTAGCCATGCTCAACGCAGGTTCAGGCCAAGCCGCGCGCGGCCTTCTAAGGCTCCTGTTGGTCGCCCTCGGGCTGCTGCTTGCTGGATGGGCATCGGCTCAACCGGCGGCAAGCAAGCTATTAGTTGCTGCTACAACCGCCCGGGCATGCCCACCGCCGCCGGATGTGTTGACGCCCGAGCGTATTCAGCAAGGCGTACGCAATGCGCAAAATCGCGGGCCGTTGTGGCGCATCACCAGAGACGGGCAAACGTCCTGGCTGTACGGCACAGCGCATGTATCCACTGCAGATTGGGTGTTTCCGGGGCCTGAGGTAGTGGCTGCATTGCAGCAGGCCGATGTGTTGGCACTTGAACTTAATTTTCTGGATGTCGAATCGCTGAAACCGCTCATCGAGCCCGCTGAACCGGGGCTGATCGCCAGGGTGCTTGATGCACCGCGCGCTGCCCGTGTGGCTCGCCAAGTGGCGCTTGCTTGCTTGCCGCCCGGCGCACTCGGTAATTTGCGGCCAGCGATTCAAGTAGCCACGCTGGTCGCGCTGGACGCAAGACACCACGGCTTTTATGCCAACTTCGGCATCGACGCCATGCTGACAGGCCTGGCGCAGTCTCTGAGTAAACCCGTGCTGGCACTTGAGTCTGCACAAGACCAGCTCAATCTGCTGGCTGGCCGCAACGCGCAAGAGGAGCGCTGGCTGGTAGACAGCGCGCTCGATGCGCTTGAGTCAGGCAGGGCACGTCAAAAATTGCCAGCCACCATGAAGATGTGGGCAGAAGCCGACATCAAAAAGCTAGAAGATTACCCGGTTTGGTGCGACTGCATGGACAGCGCGGAAGACCGCGCCTTCATGAAGCGCCTGCTCGACGACCGCAATGTGCTGATGGCCGAAAAAATCAACCAGTTGCATGCGTCTGGCAAGCGTGTGTTTGCAGGCGTGGGCGTGCTGCACATGGTCGGCGCGCAGGGCCTGCCCGCACTGATGCGCGCCAACGGGTTTCAGGTTGAGTTGGTGGCACCATCTGTGAGCGCAGTTGACAAACCCTGATTGTTCTTTAAAGCGCTATTTATTTAATAGCTGTTTACGCCCATACTTATTGGGCTACAGGCCATTTTTATTCTGATTCTGGTGCTTTTCGCACTGTTTTATGCAAATACAGGAAAAACCCAAGTTCGACACACCGTTTGAGTGGATCGGTGGCGAGCCACAAGTCAACGCGTTGGTCGACCGCTTTTACGACCTGATGGATTTAGAGCCCAACTACAGCGCCCTGCGCGCTGCGCACCCAGGGCCGCTAGACAACGCTCGCCAGCGTTTGTTCTGGTTTTTATGCGGCTGGCTTGGCGGGCCACAGCACTACACCGAACGGGTGGGCCAGCCGATGCTGAAAATGCGCCATATGCCCGAGCAAACCGGGGGCGGTGCGATCGGCATCAAAGAGCGCGACCAGTGGCTGGCCTGCATGGACCAGGCGATGGTTGAAACCGGAGTTGACGACGCTTTACGGGTCCGTTTGAACGCGTCGTTTTTTCAAACGGCAGACTGGATGAGAAATCGGCAAGAATCAGCGTAATTACTGATTTTCAGGCATTTTAGTGCTGTAGCCCAACAAATGCGGGCGCAAGCAGCTCCTGAAATCATAGTAAAACTAGCTCTGCTGTAGCAGCACCACCAGCGCCCCAGCCCCGCCGTGCGCGGGCCTGGCCTGCACAAAGGCCAGCACTTCCTGCTTTTGAATCAGCCAGCTTTGCACTTTGGCTTTGAGCACCGGCGTTTTGCCTGGCGAGCCCAAGCCCTTGCCATGCACCACGCGCACGCAACGCCAGCCCATGCGGGCGGCGTCTTTGATGAAGTCCACCAGCGCCTCGCGTGCCTCTTCGCGGCGCAGGCCGTGCAGGTCAACCTGGCCCTGGATGCTCCAGCCGCCTTTGCGCAGCTTGCGCGTCACGTCGGTGCCAATTCCCGTTCGGCGGTAGCTCAGGGCGTCGTCGGTGTCCAGCAGCGTTTCAACATCAAACTCGTCTGACAGCGCCTCGCGCATCACCGCCAGCTCGTCTAGCTGGTGCTGCACGGCGATTGGCGCGGCTGCTACCCGTGGCAAGCTGGCTCGGTGGCCAGGGCGGTGCCTCAAAGGCAGCGGCCTGACCACACCGACTGCCAGTGCAAAAAATTCTTCTTCAGCTTTGGCCTTGGCAGCCGCAGCTTTTTTGGCTGCTTCCAATTCTTTGGCAAGTTTGATGCGCGCCTCCATCTCCGCTTTGACGGCTTTCAAACCCTTCAAGTCTTTAATCGCAAGTGCCTTCATGGCCTACATCAGCCCCAGCTCGGCCATTGACGCCACTTCAGTCGATGTCACGATGAAATGGTCCAGTACCCGCACATCGACAAGTGCCAGCGCGGCTTTCAGCGTTTGTGTGATTGCCTCGTCCGCGCGTGACGCCTGCGCGGTGCCGCTGGGGTGGTTGTGCGCCAGCACCACGTTGGCAGCGTTCAGCGCCAGCGCGCGCACCACCACTTCACGCGGGTACACGCTGGTCTGGCTCAAAGTGCCCCTGAACATTTCTTCCAGCACGATCAGGCGGTGGGACGCGTCTAAAAACAGCACCGCAAAAATCTCATGCTCACGCCCACCCAGTTGTAACTGCAAATAGTCCCGTATCGCTTGGGGTGACGCAAACATGGTTTTTTCTTTGAGCTGGCTGGCCAGCGCGCGCCGGGCCAGTTCAAGCACCGCAACAATTTCAGCGCGTTTTGCTGGGCCAAGGCCTTTGATTTTTTTCAAAGCTTCGGCGGATGTGTTCAGTAGCCCGCCGATGCCGCCAAAGGTATCGACCAGCTCCTGGCCCATTTGCAACGCGTTTTTACCCGGCAACCCCGTGCGCAGCAGCAGCGCCAGCAGCTCGGCGTCGCTGAGCGCGCCGGGGCCGCGGGCCAGCAGCTTCTCACGCGGGCGGGCGTCTTGGGGCAGGTCTTTTAAAAGCATAGGTGGGTTGCGCGGCTTACTTTCTACAATAGGGCCAGTTTACAAACAGTTCATCGCCTTCAGGCTTCGCCAGAAAAGTTTTATGTCCGTTATCCAGTCATCAGCCGCGCCAGTCGTTGACGCGTTCTCATTTCTCACCTTGCACTACCGCATGGCTGGGCCCGATGGCGTTGACATCATCAACACCTTTGGCTCAAAGCCTGCCACCCTTAGTTTGGGTACGGGGCAGTTGTCGCCCGCCATTGAGCAACACTTGCTCGGTTTGAGCGAAGGTATCCACACCACGTTTGAGCTGCCCGCCGGCGCCGCTTTCGGTGAGCGCAATACTGACCTGATTCAATGGGTAGCGCGCAAGCTGCTCAATGAGTTGGGCGATCCGGATGAGGCCTATACCGTGGGTGATGTGGTCCAGTTCCCCACGCCAGATGGGGCAGGGCAGTATGCAGGCAATGTGGTTCAAGTCAAAGGCGTGGGTGATGCGGTGCAATTTGACTTCAACCATCCGCTGGCGGGGCAAATTGTGATTTTTGAAGTTCAAGTCATTGGAGTGTTATGACCCCCACGTTGCCCCAAGAAATCCTGTTGGCAGAACCACGCGGCTTTTGCGCTGGCGTGGACCGCGCCATTGAAATTGTCGAGCGCGCACTGACCAAATTCGGCGCGCCGATTTACGTGCGCCACGAGATTGTTCACAACACTTATGTGGTGAATGACCTCAAAGACAAAGGCGCAATTTTTATTGAAGAACTCGCAGATGTGCCGCCCGGTGCCACGCTGGTGTTCAGCGCGCACGGGGTTAGCAAGGCGATTCAGTTAGAAGCTGAGCGGCGCGGGTTTCAGATTT
Source organism: Polaromonas sp. (assembly GCA_031386895.1). GTDB lineage: Bacteria > Pseudomonadota > Gammaproteobacteria > Burkholderiales > Burkholderiaceae_C > Polaromonas. The sequence goes on along the minus strand of JANNCT010000117.1, from coordinate 20,541 downwards.
TTGACGCGACCTGCCCACTGGTTACCAAAGTGCATGTTGAAGTGGCCAAGCTGCACAAAGAAGGCTACGAGTTCATCATGATCGGCCACAAAGGCCATCCGGAAGTTGAAGGCACGATGGGCCAGCTCGACAGCGGCATCCATCTGGTAGAAGAGGTAGCCGACGTGGCGCGCATTGCGCCGCTGCAAACCGAGTTGCTGGCGGTAGTCACGCAAACCACTTTGAGCGTTGACGACGCGGCTGAAATTACAGCGGCAGTCAAGGCGCGTTTCCCGCTGGTACGCTCGCCAAAAATGCAGGACATTTGTTACGCCACACAAAACCGTCAAGACGCCGTCAAGGTGCTGTCGCCCCAAGTTGATCTGTTGATTGTTGTGGGCAGCCCAACCAGCTCTAACAGCAACCGCCTGCGTGAGCTGGCCGCCAAACTCGGCACTGAGGCCTATATGGTCGACGATGCCAGTGAGCTGCAAGAAGCCTGGTTTGTGGGCAAAGCCAAAGTCGGCTTGACCGCTGGTGCTTCAGCGCCAGAAATTCTCGTCAAGCAGGTGATTGACCGCATCAAGGCGCTGGGCGCTGTGTCAATCCGCAAAATGGACGGGATCGAGGAAACCATCAAATTCCCGCTGCCCAAGGGCTTAAAGCTCGACGCGCAGGGCGAGATCAATGCCGGGCTGAGCCAGCTGCACCAGTTGAGCTGAGAAATTTGGCGGTGATCGATCACTATCAAATTAGTAGCTGCGCGCGCCTATTTTCATTGCGCTACAGCCACTTTATTCATAAAACTCCGCTCTTCAAGCTGCCCGGCAAGGCGCTGGGTGTAGATTGCGCTGAAGTCTGGTTAAAGCTTGAGCACCTGCAAACTGGCGGCAGTTTCAAAGCGCGGGGCATGTTGAACCGATTGATCTCCAACACCATACCGGCAAGCGGCGTAGTGATTGCATCGGGCGGCAACGCAGGCATTGCGGTTGCGGCTGCGGCCAAAGAAATTGGCGTGCGCTGCGAGGTGTTTGTGCCAGAAGTATCGAGCGCCGCCAAGCGCGCCAGGCTGGCTGCGCTGGGCGCAACTGTGGTGGTGGCGGGTAGCGCGTATTCTGATGCGGCCAAAGCATGCGTAGCCCGCCAAATTGAAACCGGCGCACTGATGGCGCACGCCTATGACCAGCCAGAAGTACTGGTCGGAAGCGGCACGTTGGCACTTGAAATTGAGGAGCAGGGCGGCGTGCCTGACTCCGTGCTGGTCAGCGTAGGCGGCGGCGGTTTGATTGGTGGCATTGCAAGCTGGTTTATGCAGCGCTCACGCGTGGTGGCGCTGGAGCCCGAGCTGGCACCCACGCTGCACGCTGCCCGCCTGGCAGGCCAGCCGGTGGATGTAGCGGTTAGCGGCATTGCTGCAGATGCATTGGGCGCAAAGCGCATCGGTGATTTGGCCTGGGAAGCCACGCAGGCGCATGTGCGCGATGCGCTGCTGCTTACAGACGAGTCGATTCGTGCGGCGCAGTTGTGGTTGTGGAAAGAGCTTAAATTAGCTGTGGAGCCAGCCGCTGCGTTGCCACTGGCAGCGCTGCACAGCGGTGCGTACAAGCCGCGCGCTGATGAAAAAGTTTGCCTGATTATTTGCGGCGCAAACGTGGACGTTTCAACTCTGGCCTGAATGGGCGTGCCTACAATCGCACCATGCTTGACATTACCCAACTACGCAAAGACCTGCCAACGGTTATCGCCCGCCTTGAAACCCGAAAAAGTGGGCAAACGTTTTTAGATGTGGAGGCGTTCACCGCTTTGGAGCTTGAGCGCAAGACCATTCAAAGCCGAACCGAAGAGCTGCAAAACACCCGCAACACGCTGTCCAAACAAATTGGCCAGCTCAAGGCCAAGGGTGAGGATGCTAGCGCTTCGATGGCTCTGGTGAGCAGCTCTAAAGCCGAGCTGGATTCGTCCAGCACCAGACTCGATCAGATTCAAATTGAACTGCAGACATTGCTGCTGGCTGTACCAAACCTCCCGCACGACAGCGTGCCTGTGGGTAAGGGTGAAGCCGGCAATGTAGAAGTGCGCAAATGGAGCCCTGCTGGCGGCATCGGCGGCGCACCCGCGGCACTGACATTTGCGCCCAAAGACCACGTCGACATTGGCCAGCCGCTGGGGCTGAACTTTGAACTGGGCACCAAGCTAACCGGCTCGCGCTTTACTGTTATGCAGGGCAACCTGGCACGCCTGCACAGGGCGCTGGCTGCCTTCATGCTCGACGTACAAACGCAAGAGCACGCCTACACCGAATGCTACGTTCCCTACATCGTCAATGCCGACTCTTTGCGCGGAACGGGCCAGCTGCCGAAATTTGAAGAAGATTTGTTTGCCGCAAACAAGGGCGGGCAAGAAGGCCGAAATGGTGAGGTGATCGAGAATGCAGCGTTGTATTTGATCCCCACCTCAGAAGTGCCTCTGACCAACTTCGTGCGCGACGTCATCACGCCCGAGTCTGACTTGCCCCTCAAATTCACCGCGCACACCCCGTGCTTCAGGTCAGAAGCCGGCAGCTACGGGCGCGACACACGCGGCATGATTCGCCAGCACCAATTTGACAAGGTCGAAATGGTGCAAATCGTGCACCCTGAAAAAAGCTACGACGCGCTTGAAGCCATGACGGGCCACGCAGAAATTATTCTGCAAAAGCTCGGCTTGCCGTACCGCGTGATGCTGCTGTGCACCGGCGACATGGGCTTTGGCGCGACAAAAACGTACGACCTGGAAGTCTGGCTGCCGGCCCAAAACACCTACCGCGAAATCAGCTCAGTGTCTAACTGCGAAGCTTTTCAGGCGCGCAGACTTCAAGCGCGATTCAAAAACGCCCAAGGCAAAAACGAGTTTGTGCATACGCTGAACGGCTCTGGGTTGGCGGTCGGCCGGACTTTAGTGGCGATATTGGAGAATTACCAGCGCGAAGCCGGCGGTATCGACATTCCTGCGGTGTTGCAACCGTACATGGGCGGTTTGAAACAACTGGGCTGATAGAATCGAGCCATGTGGAGAGGTGGCAGAGTGGCCGAATGTACCTGATTCGAAATCAGGCGTAGCGCAAGTTACCGTGGGTTCGAATCCCACCCTCTCCGCCATAACATCAAGACCAGCGCCAATAAGGCTCACAGCTTCCGGGTCGGGCCATTGTTCAGATAGCCTTGCCGGGAATTACGGCGCGTTGTGTCGAATGCATCCGCTGGCTGTTATTCCCTAGATTTCCTGAGCTTCATTTTTACGGCGCCGTTAGTCTGCTGACCAGTGCGTGCGCTTTCAGGCTTGACACGCAACCCGCCCATCCGCCCCTGTAAACTCGTGCAATGAACATGCGTGAAAATGTAAGCGCTTCGACGCTTCAAGCCAGCATCAGCAGGTCTGATTGGGTGGACATGCAGTTGATTGGCGTTTTCATGCGTGACGCGGTACTTCCGCTGTACGTCACCCTGGGCGTTACGGTCGTCGTCAGCGCGATGCTGTTTCCAAACATTCCTTTGCTGCAAATTTGTTTATGGGCATTCGCTCAGACGGCGCTAGTTTGTGCAAGGCATTGGGTGATTCGTACGTATCGTCGAGATTTTCGGGACGTCAGTGGCGATTCCCTTGTGGCTTTCATGCAGCGGTTTGAGTGGCTTTGGCCTTTCAGTGCGTTTGCTTGGGGCTGCTCAGTTTGGTTGTTTTTTTTAAGGGCGTCCACTTTTGACCAGTTTGTGTGCATGCTCATTCTGGTCGGTGTCTCCAGCATGTCAGTGACCAGTTTCGGTGCGCGCTTAAAAGGTGTGTTGATGTTTGTCGATGTGCTGCACGTTTCGGCACTTACTGCACTGGTCGTTCGATTGGGGACCGCAACTGACCGCTTGCCGCCATTCCATGAAATAGCGTGGTTATCGGCGATGGTTCTGATTTACTGGGCGATGGTACGCGCTGGTGCGAAACGCTTTAACAAGATACTTCGCGGTGGATTTGAAGCCCAGTTTGACAACACAGTGTTGATCGCTTCGCTCACCGAAAAAAGTCGCGCCGCCTTGCTTGCGGTGGCCACCAAAGACCGCTTTATTGCAAGCGCAGCCCATGATTTGCGGCAGCCCGTGCATGCCCTTAACCTGTACGCGGGCTGGCTTTCAAATGACCCTCATCTGGCCCAGCAGCTTACGCCAAAAATAGTTCGTTCAACTCAGGTTCTGGATGAGCTGTTTGACTCTTTGTTTTATTTTTCAGGCCTCAATTCTGACCCGTTGCGCGTAAAACTGGTACCAGTTGATTTGCCAGAGCTGTTGCAAGACATGAAGCAGCAGTTTGATGCCATAGCTGTTGAGCGTGACCTGGATCTACAGGTTCGCGGCGCGCCGGGCACGCTCTGGACAGACCCGATCTTGATCAAGCGCCTGCTGGGCAACCTTTTGGCCAATGCGTTTAAACATACTGGGCAGGGGTGCATTACCTTGTCTGCCAAATGGCACAAGGAAAAATGGCGCATCGAGGTGGCGGACACTGGACCCGGCATTGCTGAAGAGCATCAAAAAGCGATTTTTGAGGAGTTTTACCGCGCACCCACTGTGGGTACGGAAGAAGGTTTTGGCTTGGGACTCGCCATCGTCGTGCGGTTAAGTCGGGCTCTCAACCACCGCGTCGGTTTGCGGTCGGCGGTGGGTATGGGCAGCGTATTCTGGGTAGACGTGAACGCCGCAAACCCAAACAGGCCCTGATGACCGGCTACAGCAACCCGTTGGTTCTGGCCAGATGACTGGCCTGCGAGCGGCTTTTAACGTTCAATCTGCGGAACAGGCGCCACAAGTGGACTTTGACGGTGTGCTCGCTGATTTCCAGGGACTCTGCAATATCACGGTTGCTCAGCCCTTTGTCCAGCAACACCAAAAGCTGCTTTTGCCGCTTGGACAATTTTTCAATCGGTTGTGGCGTGTCTCCGTCCGTGATCTCGCTTAGAAAGCCGCGCAACTCGTTTCCAATTTCAGTGGCACCGGCTGACTTTTCAATGTAAAGCACTGCGCCGGCTTCTATTGCCAAATCTTCATAGTCACGCGCAGGTGACGCCGAAAGCACCACAATCGGCACGTCGGGGTAGAGCTGTTTTAACTCCCGAATGCCTGATACGCCATGCGTGTCGGGCAGCTTCAAGTCAAGACAAAACAGATCCGGAACGCCTTGCGCCTTGATAGCCGGACCGATCACCGCCATTCGGTCTAATTCGGTGACGGTTGAGGAAGGGCTCAGGCGCCTGACCAGCATCGCGATAGCTTCGCGCATAAGTGGGTGGTCATCGATAACGAAAATTCGCATGGTTTAACTTAGCAACGTTGCAGACATCAGGCCACTAGCATAACCGTTTGCAGTCAAGTCACGATTACGAATATTTTACTAATTTCGGAACAATTTCACGCTTAGTAACTACAAAAACTACTTTTAATGTGAGGTTTGTGTAAAGACTGAGAGTGCCTCCAGGGCTCGACCACGTTGCTCAGCGCTTATGGGGACCAATTTGGCTTCAAGGTCAGCCAGTGCTTTTGCCCCGCCGCTTTGCAGCTGCGTGACTGCTAAACCAACCTCCTTGGGTGCATTAAAACCTACGCTTTGCAGCAACAGCTCGCCGCTGGCGCTTGTCAATTTGAAGTAAAACTCACCATTTGCTTCACGATACTGTTTGAAACTGGGTAGTGCTGGCTTTGCCTGTTTTTGCTTACCGGACGGTGCACCGCTGTCTGACAGGCTGCGTAGTCCAACAGCGCTTCGCAGCTGGCGCATCAGCGGCATGGCCTCGGATCTGGCTTTTTGCGCGCCTGCTTGTAGTACGTCTTCAAGGTGCTCGGGGTTCGCGATCAACGCTTCATAGCGCTCCCGCATGGGCGCAATATCGCGGTCAATGCGTTCAAATAAATGGAGTTTTGCATCGCCCCAGGAAATGCCATCGGCATACGCCTGTCTGAAGGCGCTGGTTTCTTCTGCGCTTGCAAACGCCTGGTAAATTTGAAACAGCGCTGAGCCTTCAACTTCTTTTGTTTCGCCTGGCAGTTTTGAATCTGTCACGATACTCGCGATGAGTTTTTTCAGCTCGTTGCGCGCTGAAAAAAGCGCAATGGTGTTGTCGTAGCTCTTGCTCATTTTTCGGCCGTCCAGGCCGGGCAGCGTGGCGACGGATTCTTCAATCAATGCAGCAGGCAAAACGAGCAAGTCGCCGTACAAATGGTTAAAGCGCTGCGCCATGTCGCGCGCCATTTCAATGTGCTGAATCTGGTCGCGCCCGACGGGTACCTGATGCGCCTTGAACATCAAGATATCGGCGGCCATCAGCACTGGGTACATGAAGAGCCCAGCGTTTACGTTGTCGTCCGGGTCTGCCCCAGCGCCCAGGTTTTTATCTACTTGTGCCTTGTATGCGTGGGCGCGGTTGAGCATTCCCTTGCCCGTAACGCACGTTAGCAACCAGGTTAATTCTGGAATTTCGGGGATGTCTGACTGGCGGTAAAACGTGACGCGTTCAGGGTCAAGCCCTGCGGCCAGCCAACTGGCTGCAATCTCCAGTGTTGACCGCTGTACGCGCAGCGGGTCATCACATTTAACAAGCGCGTGGTAGTCGGCCAGAAAATAAAAGCTTTCTGCGTTGGCGCCTTTGCTGGCCGCCACCGATGGGCGAATCGAGCCGACATAGTTGCCCAGGTGGGGCGTGCCTGATGTGGTGATGCCGGTTAAAAATCTTTGCGTCGTTGACGTCGTGGATGTCGTGGACATGGTGGGCTGGATGGGCTTGGGCATAGAGGGGGCTTATCAGCAATAAAATTTATCGAAGAATCATCGCCAGCGGCGTGATGAGAACGTTCAGCAGCCGGTACGACAGCGCCATCATGGGCTCCATCCACAGCGGGCCGAACACCTTGAACACAATCAGCCCCAGCACAATGAAAAAACCAAACGGTTCAACCCGCGCAAGGTACTGGCCATAGCGCCACGGCAAAAGACCCACCGCCACGCGGCCGCCGTCAAGCGGTGGCAGGGGAAACAGGTTGAGCACAGCCAGTGCCAGGTTTACCACTATGCCGGCCTTGGCCATTTGCACAAAAAAATCGTCTGCCACGTCGGTGGTGCCCAGCACGACAAACATCACTGCCCAAAACAGCGCTTGAATAAAGTTGATGCCGGGCCCTGCCAACGCCACCCAGATCATGTCGCGCTTGGGGTTGCGCAAGTTGCCAAACCGCACCGGTACAGGCTTGGCATAGCCCAAAATAAAAGGCCCACCGGGGATGGCAAAGGTGGCCAGGTACATCATGGCGGGCATCAAAATCGTGCCTACAGGGTCGATGTGTTTAAGCGGGTTCAGCGTGACGCGGCCAAGCACCCAGGCGGTGTCATCGCCAAAGTGCCGTGCCACGTAGCCGTGCGCGGCTTCATGCAGCGTGATGGCAAAGAGTACGGGCAGCGCATATATGGCGATGGTCTGAATGATGTTGGCAATATCCATTACTGAATTGTCTCAGACCGGATCAGGCTAGCTGACCAACCTGTGGTGTCGACCTTAAAGCCCGAGCAGCGCCGGGTTACCCCTGCCCAGACGCACCACGATGGCTTCACCGCCGTCGCCCATGGTGGTCAGGTCAACAACTGTGGTGGGCTCTTGAAAACATGCACCAGCGTCAACGATGGCGGCAAGCTCGTGCCCCATGGTGCTGCGGATTTCATCTGCATCATTGAGTGGCTCAGTGGCCCCTGGCGCAATCAGTGTGGTCGACAAAAGCGGTGCGCCGTGCAACTCCAGCAGCGCCTGTAGCGCTTTGTGGTCGGGCACACGCAAGCCGATGGTTTTGCGGGTGGGGTGGCTGACGCGGCGTGGCACTTCTTTGCTGGCGTCCAGAATAAAAGTAAATGGGCCCGGTGTGGCGGCCTTGAGCAGGCGAAATTGTTTGTTGTCGACCCTTGCGTACGAGCTGAGTTCGGACAGGTCGCGGCACAACAGCGTAAGGTGGTGTTTGTCGTCCACACCGCGAATGCGCCGAAGCGCGTCGGCGGCAGCTTTGTCGTCGAGGTGGCAAACCAGCGCGTAACTTGAATCGGTAGGCACTGCCGCAATGCCGCCGCGCTGGAGCAGCGCAGCAGCTTGCTTGAGCAAGCGCGGTTGCGGGTTGTCGGGGTGAACTTCAAAAAACTGCGGCATGGCTGGTGTTGTGGGCGCGGTGCTTTAAGTTTCGGCGGGTTGAATGGTTGTGTTGCCTTCTCGCATGGCAAATCGTGCACCAGCTGAGATGAAACGCTTGCCTGCAGGCTGGCTCACTGTACGCGGTCGGCCAGCAGTTCCCACACCGGCGTCAGGCTGCCGGGCAAAAAGGGCAGGGTGCCTAAATCGGTTCGACTTTCTTCGGGGCTGTGAAAGTCACTGCCGCGCGACGCCGCCAGCCCGAACTCAATAGCCGTTTCAGCGTACTTTACGTATTCAGCCGCTGAGTGGCTGCCCGTGACAACTTCCACGCCGCGCCCACCGTGCTCTTTGAATTCAGTGAACAGCGCGTACTCTTCATTCGGTGTGAATCGGTAGCGCGCCGGGTGCGCAATGATGGCGATGCCTTTGGCACCGGTGATCCAGCCCACCGCGTCTTTTAATGACGCCCAGCGGTGCACCACATAGCCTGGCTTTCCTTCGGTCAGGTATTTTCTGAACACCTCATTGGTCTCGCTGCATACGCCGCTTTCAACCAAAAAGCGGGCGAAATGCGTGCGTGAAATCAGCTCGGGGTTGCCCACGAACTTCAACGCGCCTTCATAAGCGCCCTTAATGCCGACTTTGGCCAGGCCGTCAGACATTTCCTTGGCGCGGTCGGTGCGGCCACCGCGTGTGGCCCTCAAGCCCTGCACCAGATCCGCGTTTTCGGGGTCGAAACCCAAGCCAACGATGTGTACCGTTTCGCCTGCAAAAGTCACTGAAATTTCAGTGCCCGTCAGGTACCTGATGCCGACACTTTTTGCCGCCGCTGCTGCGCGCTTTTGGCCACCAACTTCGTCGTGGTCAGTCAGCGCCCACAGCTCCACGCCATTGGCCGCTGCGCGCGCTGCCAGCAGCTCAGGCGTGAGGGTGCCGTCAGACACCACTGAGTGGCAGTGCAGGTCGGCATTGAGGATGGAAGCAACTGCGGGTAGAGGCTGGGTGGTCACAAGTTCATTTTAGGCTTTGCGGCACTATCTTGTGCGAGGCCTGCACAATGGCTTTTTATCTATCGGAGGAAACCGCCATGATTGTTGTCCACCACTTGAACAATTCCCGCTCCCAGCGCGTACTGTGGCTGCTTGAAGAGCTCGGCCTTGCGTACGACGTCAAGCGTTACGAACGCGACAAAGAAACCATGCTGGCCCCGCCGGAGCTCAAGCGCATTCACCCGTTGGGCAAGTCCCCGGTGGTGACCGATGGCGACCTGACGCTGGCCGAATCCGGCGCCATCATTGAATACCTGGTTGAGCGCTATGGCAACGGCTGCTTTGCACCAGCCAGGGAGCTGCCTGCCTACCTGCGCTACCGCTACTGGCTGCACTACGCCGAAGGCTCGCTGATGCCGCCGCTGCTGCTCAAACTGGTGTTTGACAAGATTGAAAAAGCCCCAATGCCGTTTTTCGTCAAGCCGATTGCCAAGGCAATTTCAGAAAAGGCCAAAAGCAGTTTCATCATGCCGCAGCTCAACACGCACCTGGACTACCTGGAGGCAGAGTTGGGCAAGGCCAAATGGTTTGTGGGCGATGAATTTAGTGCTGCAGATGTGCAACTGAGCTTTCCCATCGAGGCAGCCGCAGCACGCGGCGGGCTGAGCGCCAGCCGACCAAGGCTGATGGATTTTTTGAAGCGAATCCAAGCCCGGCCAGCCTACCAGCGCGCCGTGGAGCGTGGCGGCGAGTACGGCGTGATGGGCTGATAGTTTCCTGAATGCTATTAATTCAGAAGCTGCTTGCGCCCGTATTGATTGCGCTAGAAGCCTAAATGATGCCTGAAAGCGGCATTTTTCAGGCCTGTTGATGCCTGTTTCGCCAATGGCCCCCAGGACCGGCGTTTGCCGTTACCTGGATGGAGTGAAGCCCCAGCTGCTGCGCGGCGGTTTGTAAGGTAACTGACTTTTCTAGGCGAACGTTTGAGTTCCGCGGCTGCCGGGGGCACTCCACTGGAACGAAGAGTTGGGTGGCAGTTTCGCTGCTTGCGGACCTGTGATCATTGCTGAACATTCTTCATGAAGACTTGCCGGCAATGCTCTTAAATTCCACCGAGGTAATCAGAAGGCGTGGGCGTCAACTTGGCTTGCGTATTGTGGTTTTTTATCGCGGGCGGAGCGCAGGCTGACGATGGGGCGCAGCATGTATTGCATGTCGCTTTGAATGTCCAGTTTGTTCTTGACTGCCCGGGAGGCCTGTAGGCGACGACGCCGGTTGGTGCAATTTACGGGTGTGTGGTCCGCCTCGCAGCGATGTGGCTGCGCTGCTTCCTACAGGCTGACAAACCTCTGACTGATAGGCGTCAGCCCAATGGAGTTTCATAGTCTGTTTACAGCATTCGCGCAATCTGCAGCGTTCAACGGCAATGTGTCTACTGGCCTCGGCGCACCGCGCTAGTGCCCAATACTTTGTGTAGTTTGAAATCTTTTCAGGAGAATTTTTATGGCCATCAATCAACAGCCGAGCCCTTCCCAAGCCATCGTGGCAAAAGTAACTCGCACCATCAACCAGCCGGTTTCAGATGTGTTCAGCTATATCGTGCCCGTAGATATTCCACACATTTTTCCCCGCCAGGGCCTGGCGCCGGGCGTCGTTGCCAATACCGTGACAACCGAATGGGGAACTTCAGGCCAGCAGCGGGTGACGACGTTTGACGACGGTTCCACCATCGATGAAACGCTGTTGACAGTCGTGCCAGATAAATCCTTCAGCTATCTTATTGAAAACTTCATGTCGCCGGCCATGAAGGGTGTCGTTGACCGTATCGAGGGCGCGTGGGAGTTCAAGGACAACGGTAATGACACCACCAGCATCGAGTGGATTTACGAGCTGGTTCCTGCCAGCGAGGGCACGCGCAGTGCCATCATTGAAAAGATGCTACCTGTCTACCGTGACCGGCTGGAAACGGCCATGACAATACTAAAAACCGACCTTGAAATACTGGGTAAGCGTTGACGTTCAGCAGTTAAGGGTTAGCAGTTCACGGCAGTGGCCCCGTCCCGCCGCACATAGATTGGCTGGCACTGCTTCAGGCCTCAGCCAATCTGGCAGTGACCTTCAATTCAAAATCAAACCCATACAGCCAGGTCACGCCTATGCCTGTGAGGGGCGGGTACGGCGGCTCCCCCCAAAACTCGCCCTTCACTTTGAAAAATATCGGCATCAACTTTTCAGGGTTGACCATGAAAACCGTGAAGTCCACCACGTCGTCAAAAGTGCAACCTGCCGCAAGCAACACCCTGTTCAGGTGGGTAAAAGCAAGCCGCAGTTGCTGCTCAGGGTCTGGCTCCGGGCTGCCATCGTCCTGGCTACCGACCTGGCCAGACACAAAAAGAAAGCCGCCAGATTTCACCGCTGCCGAATATTTGTTGTTCTCGTAAAGCGCCTGCTTGCCTGCAGGAAAGACAGCAATTCGTTTAGCCATTTCGAGCCTTTGTGAAAAATGTGGAAGCAGCACAAGGCAAGCATTTGCCGACCAGATTTGAAGATAGCTTGCTGCGTTGAATGGCGTTTGACGAGATCAAACTGACGCGTGCTGGAAAAACCAACCTTCAGGGTAGTGCTTGGACCGCCACCGACTCTGTAGGCCATGGCGCTGTATGTCCCTGGTCGGCAGGTAAAGTTGTGTACAGCTGTGGCAAAAGATAATGCACAGCCGCGGAGGTCAAGGGCCTTTGTAATCCAGAGCCTTGATTGCCGCGCTTAAACTTTTTGCGGATTTTGCATAGTCGTCCCACACGCTGTTGCCAACGGAAATTCGGTCAGCGATGTTTTGAACCGTCCAGTGCGCACTGCTGGTCAGCGCTGCTAACTCGTCCCACGCTAACGGTACTGACACGCCAAGCCCTGGCCTTGCCCGGGCTGACCACGCGCAGACTGTGGTGGCGCCAAAGCCGTTGCGCAAGAAATCGACAAATATTTTTCCGATTCTGTTTGTTGGCCCACTTTTCGCGACAAACTTTTGCGGAATGGTGTTGGCAAGGTGCTGAACGACAGCACGAGAAAACCCTTTCACAGTTTCCCACTCGTGCTGTTTTTTAATCGACACCACCACATGCAGACCTTTGCCGCCGCTGGTCTTGATGAACGGTACCAGGCCCAATGCTTCGAGCAGGGTGCGCACCAGCAGAGCCGCTTTCTGCACGTCTGGCCAAGCCACTTTTTCCCTTGGGTCGAGGTCAAAAATGATGCGGTCAGGCTTGTCGATAGATGTGGCGACACCATTCCAGGTATGAAACTCCAGTGCGTTCATTTGGGCGGCTGAAAGCAGACCGGCAAGGTTGGTGATTTCCAGCAGGCTGGCATGGCCTGGGTCAAGCGCCTCGTCCAATAATTTGACGCCAGGTATTTCTCCAGAGCTTGCATGCTTCTGAAAAAACAGCTCGCCCGTTGTGCCTGATGGTGCCCGTACCAGTGAAACCGGGCGACCCAACAGGTGCGGCAACATCACCGCTGCAACTGCGGCGTAGTGTTTGACCATGTCAAGTTTGGTCAGCCCGCTTTGCGCATCAACGACACGCTCGGGATGCGTGAGCCGCAGTGATGCGGGCAGCGCGACCTTCGCGGTATGAGGTGCTTGAGGGTTCATGGTCTGTAATTTCTTGTCAGTGGACAACCCGCGAAAAACGCCATGGCGAATCCGGCCTGTCTTTGTCAGCTCGGCAAACGACACATCGGCCAGCAACGTCGGTTTGACCCAATGCGGCTTGCCTGCAATGGCTGGTTTGCCTGAAAAAGGCGAGGCGGGCGTCGCCATTTTTTCAAGCCGGCGCGTAAGGTCCGCGAGCGTTTTTTCACTGAAGCCACTGCCTACATTGCCAGCATATTGCAATTTTCCGTTGGTGTCGTGGTGGCCCAATAGCAGCGCGCCGAGTCCAGTCCGAGAGCCCTTGGGGTCGGTGTAGCCGCATATTAAAAACGCTTGTTGCTTGCCGCATTTGAGTTTGATCCAGTCGGGCGACCTGCGCGACTGGTAAGGCGAATCGCCACGCTTTCCTATCAACCCCTCCAGCCCCAGCTTGCAGGCGGCATGCATCAGGTCTTCGGATGGCACGTCAAAAGCCGCGCTGAATAGGATGTTGCTGGATTTGTGTTCTTCTAGCAGCCGCTTTAAAAGTGCCCGGCGCTGCTTGAGCGGTACGCCCCGCAAATCGTAGCCCTTGTAAAACGGCATGTCAAAAACGTAATAAACGATTGACTCGGCAGCAGACTTGGATGAAAGAGCCGTTGCCCCTTTGCCGCTTCGTTTTTCAAATACGGCTTGCAGCAACTGAAAGTCAGGAACGCCCTCGGCATTAGGGACGACTATTTCGCCGTCCAGCCACGTGCCCACCAGGTTCATCGCACCCAGTGCTTTGGCCAGTTGCGGCAGCTTTGCAGTCCAGTCATGGCCATTGCGGGTAAAGCAATGAGCGCCAGCGTCGCCAAGGCGTGCCATCAACCGGTAACCATCAAATTTCACCTCGTAGTGCCAATCACCTTGCTCGGGCGGCAAGTCCGCCAGCGTGGCCAGTTGCGGCGCTAACTTGGGCGGAAAACTTGTCCTTACCGCGCCTTCGGGAAATTCATTTTTTTGAAGTGCCGGCTGTGCCTTGGTGGGTTTCAATTTTGCAGACGCTGGCTTGGTGGCGCTTGCCTCAGTCTCATTGCTGGTGGCGGTGACGCTGTGCGGCAAGGCCTCGGTGATGCTGCCCGGCAAGGCCTCTGTGATGTCGTATTCACCCGATGGTTTTTCAAACTCGTCGTGCTCCTTGATCAGTAGCCACGGCGCTTGTTTTTCACCTTTGCCGCGCATGCGTACCAGCGTCCAGCGTCCCTTGAGCTTGTGTCCGCGCAATTCAAATTTCAGCTTGCCATCTTTAAAACCCTGGGCGGCATCTTGCAATGGCAGCCACACCCCACTGTCCCAAACGATTACGCGCCCGGCACCATATTGTTTCGCCGGAATCACGCCTTCAAAATTGCCATAAGAAAGCGGGTGGTCTTCAACCTGCACCGCCATGCGCTTGACCTGCGGGTCCAGGCTCGGGCCCTTGGGAAGTGCCCAGCTTTTCAATGTCCCTTCAAACTCCAACCGGAAGTCGTAGTGAAGACTTCTTGCCCAGTGCTTTTGAACCACAAACGTCAACGCATCTTTGCTGGCTTTGCCGCCACCAGCGGGTTCGGGCGTAACACTGAAGTCACGCTTTTTGCGGTAGACGTCCAGCGTGTCCGACGCTTGCATTCAGATACTTCAGGCCATTCGCTTCTTAGCAGCGGCGGTCTTGGTTTTGGGTGAATCTGCGGATGCGGCTTTTTTTGCTGGCGCAGCCTGGTTGTCAGCGGGCTTTCTCAAGCTCCGCTTGAGCAGTTCAGTCAAGTCAATGATCTGCGCGCCACCAGATGCATCTTCTTGAACCGGCTCAAGCGGCGTGACGCTTTGTGTCTTACGGGACTTCACGCGCTGATCGACCAGTTTCATGATGGCGTCCTTGAACTCGTCTTTGTAGGCATCAGGCTTAAACGTCGTGCTCATGCTTTCAACCAGCTGTTCAGCCATCTTCATCTCAGCGTCAACCAGACCTGCTGGCTTTACACCTTCAGGCGGCAAATCAAGATGCGTCCAGGGCCGGATTTCATCGCCCCAGCGCAGCAAGTTAAGCACCATGCCGCGCCCTGACGGAATCAGCGCTGCCACGTGCTGTTTGGTTTGAATCACCACCCGTGCCACGCCAACCTTGCCAGTTTTAAGCAGCGTTTCGCGAAGCAACGCGTACACCTTGGCTCCCTTGTTGATGGGCGCAACGTAGTAAGGCCGCTCCAGGTAAACAAAAGGAATGTCACCCGCGTTCACAAACGCTTCAATTTCAATGGTTTGCGTCGTTTTAGGGTGTGCGTCTGCAATTTCTTTCTCGCTGAGCACAACGTACTGGCCTTCTTCGTAAGCAATGCCTTTGACGATGTTTTCCTTGGTGATGTCTTTGCCAGTCTTCTTGTTGATGCGCTTGTAGCCGACCGGGTCCATGCTGCGCTTGTCCAGCCAGTCAAAGTCCAGACCCGATTCGGTGGTGGCAGAGTGCAGGCCCACCGGGATGTGAACCAAACCGAAACTGATCGCGCCTTTCCATAAAACCCGCGACGAAGCTTCAGCCATTTTTTGCCCTTGAGGTATGCAAAGTAGTCATTATTTCGTGAGCGTAGAGGCAGTCACGCGAGCCAATCGTAGGACGACAAGTGCGTTTGCTGTCAGCGCTGCCCCGCAGTTATGACCGAATTTATACGCTATTAAATTAGGAGCTACTAGCGCCCGTTTTTAATGCGCTAGAGGCATAAAAGTACAGTTTTTTATCACCTTACACCACCCTTTTTAGGCGGCCAGGGTATGAAGGCGCTGGTCACAGCCATGTAGTCGGCGTAGCGCGGGTTGCTTTTGAGCATGGCTTTTTCCAGCATGGGCACGCCTGACACCTGCGTGAGCAGGTAAGTGATGAGGGCCGGGCCAAGCAGTCCCCACGCGCCGTACTGTGTTGAAAAAGCAATCAACCCCAAGCCCCACCACACGCAGCTGTCGCCAAAATAATTAGGGTGCCGGGTGTAGCGCCACAAACCGGTGTTCATGGTTTTGTCTTTGTTGGCCGGATCTTTTATGAATTGTGCCAATTGGTGGTCTCCCACCACTTCAAAAACCAAACCGACTGCGCACAGCGCGATTCCCGCATATGCAAAGCCGCCCAACGCAACAGCCGGTGCCAATTGCCCCAATTGCACAGGCAGCGACACGCCAAACATCAACGCGCCTTGCAGCCCAAACACAGTGAACAAACTGACCCATCCAAATCGGCCGGGGTGATTCGCCCGCATGGCCTGGTAGCGTTTGTCTTCTGGTTTGCCGTGGTTTCGGCGGAACAAATGTAGCGACAAGCGCAGGCCCCAAAACGTGGGAATACTCACCAGCAGTGCCTGGCGCAAGTCCACCGGCCGGTTCACCGCAAAAAAAGTTACCCATGCCACCAGCACAAAGCCCGCTCCCCAAACAATGTCAGCAATTGACGCATTTTTCAAAGGCAAGCTCACCAGCCAAGCGACCACCATAAGCAGCGCGATACTGGCCGCGGTGGTTAAAAGCAAATCGGTCAACATCATGTGAATGGGCTCCAGCCAGCCAACGCGGCGCTATCAAATGCTCGGCTGTTGAGCCACCAGATCGGGCCGTTGTCCGTCATGCCAGCGCTCAAACCGCCCCGGCGTCTTTCGGCTTCCCGGCAGGGTTGCTGGTACTTTCTTTCTTGACAGCATCAGCAGCAACGTTGCTGCCAACTACGCCGGCAACGGCGCCAATGGTGCCCCCTGCCAGTATTCCGACCGGCCCCGCAACTGCAGCACCAACTGCTGCGCCTGTGGCCAGGCCCGCTACCAGGCCGCCGCCAATCAGAACCGACTTCGACTCTCGCTCGGCTTCCTCAGGTGTAAGGCCAACCTGCGCTGCGGGACTAGGGTCTTGCGATGGAACTCCATGCCCAGGTAATGCCTGGTCCGCAATATCCGTGTCAACAGTTTTCGAGTCTTTGGGTGGCGTGGTGAATGGTTTCATGTGCGCTCCTTGAAATAACTAACGCGTGGGCCAAGCGGAAGACCTGATGTAATTTCACTGTATGGTGCGGACCGTGCTGTGTGCGTGGTCCAAGCGACTGTGACCAGGTCGGATAAGCGCCAATGGTGGCTTTGCAAGACGGTGTCTGGCGGTACGGTGCGCTATGAGTGGGCTGGCGCTGCGCCGTTTAGGTCATTGCCCGATAGCGCCTCAATAGATGGTTGGCCATTGCCTTCAAGGTTTTTCGTGAAGACTTTCTCAACAAGGTTTTTGCAATGCGCGTTAGACATCAGGTTTTCAAGGTTCTCGAAAGTGTCCACAGTACCCGGGTCTGCTACCAAAGACTCTTCCCGTCAATGACTACAACGGGTGCCGTAGCAGCACCAAAATCGTCAAACAAGCGCGCATTTACGCTGATCCGCCGGGTCGTCCCATCCCAGCTGCCATCCGGCTCAAAAGCTGGGGTGTCGGTGAAAGTGCCACAGCCACAAGAAGCGCAGAAATGGTGCGCTGCGAGCTTGGTTTGCCAGCGGTAGACCGCATCGCCTTCAGTGCTGGTGAGGTGAAATTGCTCTGGCTGGTAGTACGCATGAAGTACGCCGCGCTTGGCGCAAAACGAGCAAGTGCAGCGCGTCAACGCTTTGGGTATGTCGCCGTCGACACGAAAAGTAATTTGCCCGCAGTGGCAGCTTCCTGAAATCATGGTGTGTCCTTTTCGTAAGTCAGTTGGGGTTCAAACTCGCCGCGCCCGTCTGGCGTCAGGTCGAACATGTTCCACATCGGGTTAAGCAAATCGTTGTGCCGATATTCCTGACCTGGCCCAGCGGGAACATATAAAACTTCGGATCCCCACGTATGGCGGATCACGTTTGCATCCTTGTGGAACACGTTCAGCATGGGCATGTCCCACTCTTCGCCATCTTTAAATTCCTGCTGCTTTCGTACCGCTTCGCTCAAACCCGATGAGTCGCCGAAATAGTCACGGCCATAGCTGTTGCCGTTGGTCGAGAGCAAGCGCAACCACCGCCATTGGCGCTCTTTTGCAAGTGCTTGAATGCGGGCGAGCGGAGACTTGGCAACCACGACCAGATTCAAGCGCTGGTGAATATGCTGCGCAGAACCATCCAGCCCGTCAAGGAAGTGCGTGCAGCCGGTGCAAGGCAGTTCGCGCTCTGGGCCATACATGAAACTGTAGATCGCCAGCGTGTCTTTGCCGGGTGAAAAAAGCGCAGAAAGTTTTACGGGCCCGGCGTTTCCGCTGAAGGTGTAGTCCTCAGCCACCACACCACAGGGTGGCAGTGCCCGTCGCTGCTCCGCGACGCGTTCCATCTGAAGGCGCAGAGCGATCTCTTCATCCAGCAGCTTGTTTCGCGCTTTTCGGTAGTCGGCTGACTCGCCGGGAATAGTCAGGTGGTGCAACATTTCCTGGTTCATAAAATTTCCCTTCAGCTTGTTTGATTCAGTTTGCTCAAGATGCCTTGCGCATCGTCATCTGCATAGTGGCAACTGTTGAAGCAAATAGCGTTACGGGTTTAATTGACCGTAGCTGTCGTTGTAAGTCTTGTCCTTTTTGGGGTGGGTGAATTTGAGACCCGACCAGGTGGCATCCACACTCAGGCAGGTGCTTTCAACCAGTCCATGGCCATAACCGATCTTGATGATGACAGGCAGGGTGAGATCGGTACCCAGCTTTTTCCCTTTAGGCCAAGACAGCCACAGCATTCCCGTTGGCTTCAGGTTTGTTTTTAGTTTCGCAAACAGATCGTCCATTTCCGCCTGCGTTTTGCTGAAGAAATGTATGTAGTCGAACTCTCCTTTGCGTACGGTGCCAACGTCGAGACTAGGCGGGCTGAGTGCATTCAATGCGGACTGCGGCGCATAAAACTCCAGCGCTTCTTCGCAACGACCGCCAAAAGTTATGTAGGCTTGAACTTGCATGGTGGATTCCTTTGGATGAACTGGCGTAATTGAGTTGAGTGAGGGCCGCGGATCAAGCGTCCAGCAGCGTCTCAAAACCGCCGTAAATCATGCGTTTGCCGTCAAAAGGCGCTTCTTTTGAGGGCCACTCGATCCAGGGAAAGACAACCTGCTCCCTGCCTTCGGTTTTAACCGCGCGTTTGAAGTCGGTGACTTTGCCGTCTGGAACGTCATCGCCCCAGCTTTCAACGATGCGTGTTGCGCCGAATTCCTTTAACAGCGCCGCAGACTTGACTGACATGGCTCGGTAGGCCTCTTTGTTGGCTGTGCTTACGGGAATCAAAAATCCGTCGATGTAGCGCATGGTGTTTTGCCTTTTGAGGTTTTTTGGGTGGGTAAACAGCTGCTGTCTCTAGCCTGGTTGCAACTTGAGCGAGACCAACATTTTCAGCCTACGCCCGAAGCAATGGGTACAGCTGTAGGCGGTGGCGCTGAATGACCGTAATTGCGAAATTGGCAGCACAGCCGTTTTGGCCGTGTGCATTGCTTAAAGCGTGACCGGGCCAGCCAGCGAACGCTTTGCGGCTGCGGCTGCGTTTGGATAAACCGGGTTCTGCTATTGATTCAGAAGCTGCTTGCGCCCGTATTTATTGGGCCAATGGCTACTTTTAATAGTAAAAAGGTGCCACCTTGGTGAGGGTGGCGCTTTTTTCGGTGGTAAGTGTCGCCCGCTATTGTTCGGGCCTCGATCTGCCTGCTGTTGCTTCTTGAACTCGATCCGCCGGTTTTGTCAGTGTGCTCACCGACTTCATGCTGCCCGGTAATGCACTGCACGACTGCGTTTAGCAGCGTTCGCTCGGCAGGCGTGAGGCTGGCTGAGCCCGTGGCAAATGTTGCGGCACCTGCCAAGGTTGCGCCGCAGGTAACGTCCTTTGCTTTAAGCGCTGGGGCCTTGGGTTGTGCCGGTGCGGCTGCAACCACAGGTGCCGCCGCAACCACCAGCAGGCACTCTCGGCTTCAGACCCCCATTACCGCTACGCAGCCGCGCTGCAACGTTAATTGCGCCAGCGCGGTTTTACATTCAATAACTTAATTACAAAGTTGTCATGTTGTTAAAGCCCTGTTTACCCGTGTGCCGCACGCATACTCGCTTCACTTGGCGTTTCTGCTCTTTTAAGGACCACATGGTGATTAAAAATAACATTCTTTCATTGATGCGAGTTGCCGCAGTCGTGATGGTTGCTCAACTGGCTGCGTGCGGCAGCGGTGGCGGATCAGAGTCCTCTCCCGGCGCGGGCTCAACCGTCGTCTCCGCCGCTTTGCCTGCCGCACCACCTGCAGCCAGCACTTCAACATCTACGGCGCAATCTACCGCGCCAAGTTTTTCATCGGCAGGGTTGATGTGCAAGGCTGCGGGGGAGGTACAAGCCATGTCAGCCGATCCTGACGTGGGCGCTGTCGACGTTTCTGAATATTGCTTGGGCGTGATCAACGGTTACCGCGCGCAAAAAGGTCTTGAGCCTTATTTCCTGCACTCGACCACCGCAGAAGCTACATGTTGCCAAGCGTCTGAGGCTAAAACCGCAGCTGAAACTGGCGGGCATGCTAACGGTGGTTGCGGCTGGAAAGCACAAGGATTTTGCGGCGGTGGGCGCAACCCCAATGGCACCGTAAAGGCATCGGTGGACTGGTGCCCCAAGTTATTCTTTCAAGAAGGCCCGGCAGTGCCGCCCAGCGCCAACCACTACACCGCCATGATGGAAACCGCCCCGCGCGGCGTGATGTGCAGTTTTTATGCGGTCTCGCGAGACAAGCACTCCATCGTTGTTAACTACTACTAATAT
>JANNCT010000114.1:0-8292 GCA_031386895.1 Polaromonas sp. | reverse complement strand
GGCTGCATCTTTTATGCGGGCCCAGGTTTTGCGCAGGTAGGAAATGTCCTCTAACAGCTCAGCGTCCAGCGCGTCTTCGCCGTTGGTTCGCAAGATAAAACCGCCACCAGCGGCGCCCGCCAAGCCAATAACGCGCTGGCGAAGCTCTTCGCGCTGCTTTGGCGGTATTTTTTGGGACACGCCAACATGGTCGTCCTGCGGCAGAAAAACAAGCAAGCGCCCTGCAATACTGATCTGGGCTGTCAGCCGGGCGCCTTTGGTGCCGATGGGGTCTTTGAGCACCTGCACCATCACGGCTTGGCCTTCAAACAACTGCTTTTCAATGGGCTGTGCTGGCGCGGCAGGCGCGTCGGCCTCCAGATGCCGGCTGTTGATACTGCTCATTAAATCAGCAACATGCAAGAACGCGGCTTTGTCTAAACCAATATCGATGAAGGCGGACTGCATACCCGGCAGCACGCGGGCCACCTTGCCCAAATATACGTTGCCAACCAGGCCGCGCTCTAGCGAGCGTTCAACCTGCAGCTCTTGCAGCGCGCCGTGTTCAATTACCGCCACGCGGGTTTCCTGGGGCGACCAATTGATCAGAATATCTTGTTGCATTGAATCGCTATATTTTAAATTTGGCCGCTTGAAGCAGCAGCGCAGTTTCACGAATCGGCAAACCCATGATGCCACTGTAACTTCCGTCAATGCGCGTGATGTGCACCGCCGCCCTGCCCTGCACAGCGTAAGCGCCGGCCTTACCCATCGGCTCGCCAGTGGCAACATAGGCTTTGATTTGCGCGTCTGTCATTTCCTCAATCGTCACTTTAGAGATGCTCAACGCCTGCAGGAGATTACGGCCAGCTTGCACCGCTATGGCAGTCAAAACGCGATGGGTACGCCCTGCAAGCTCCGTCAGCATGCGCTGTGCGTCTTTTGCGTTTTCAGGTTTGCCGTAGATCAAGCGCCCCAACGCCACGGTGGTGTCAGAACAAAGAATCGGTGCGACTGGCAGCTTTCTGCGCTTGAGCCTGGCCAATGCCGCGTCTAACTTTGCGCCTGTGACGCGCTGAACATATGCAGCAGGCGCTTCATTTTTCAGCACAACTTCCAGCGCTTCAGCGTCTTCACTCTCATCTGGCAGCAGCAATTCGTAACGCACGCCAAGCTGCTCCAGCAACTGTCTGCGTCTTGGGCTTTGCGAGGCCAGGTAAACAAAGCGACCCATTTCAGTCACGATGGTAGGGGTGGTTAATCGTGACGCTCCATGCGCGGTAGAGTTGCTCAATCAACAGCACCCGCGCAAAAGCATGCGGCAGTGTCAAATCAGACAAACGCAGACGTTCATGGGCGCTTTTTTTGAATCCAGCCTCCAGCCCGTCTGGGCCACCAATCACGATGGCCACATCGTCGCCAGACAACTGCCAAGCCTTGAGCCGCTCAGCCAGCGCCAGCGTAGTGACGTTGGTGCCGCGCTCGTCCAATGCAACGATGTGCGTTCCGCGCGGTATGGCCGCTTCAATGCGTGACTTTTCAGCGAGCAAAAGCGTGTCGAGTGTTTTGGAAGCACGCGGTTCTGTTTTGACCGCTTTCAGCTCGACCTTGATCTCCGGCGGAAAGCGCTTAGCGTAGTCGTCGTAGGCCGTTTGCGCCCAATCGGGCACTTTTTGGCCAACGGCGACTATCGTCAACCTCATCTAGCGCGAGGGGCAGCAGTTTTGGCTGCAGGCTTTTTCGCTGCGGGCGATCGAGGAGCGGATTTAACGGCAGATTTTGCTGCTGTCTTGGCAACGGTCTTCGCAGCGGTCTTCGCCACGACCTTTTTAGCAGCCACTTTTTTGGCGACTGGCACCTTGATGATGGCCGTCTTTGCCGCTGGTTTACGGGTTTTGACAGCGGGCTCGGCCGCCGTTTCAGTGGCGTTGCGTTTGGCGGTCCAGTCGTTGGTTTTGCCAATGCGGCCAACGTAGCTTGAGTCAACCGTAGTCGTAGGGATGCGCACCGGAGCTTTGACGGCGGTTTTTGACTTCGCGCCAGGCTTGGCACGTGAACCAGGCTTTGCTGACTTAGCGGCGGTTTTGGCCACAGGCTCAGGCTTTGGCTCAACTTTTGCGGCTTTCACCAGTGGCGCAGGCGCGCCCAGTTTGAGTTTGATGGGCTTGTCGCCCCAAAGTTCTTCCAGGTGGTAGTACTGCCGAATCGTCGGCTGCATGATGTGCGCAACCGCAGCGCCGCAATCCACAATGATCCACTCACCGTTTTCTTCGCCTTCAATACGCGGCTTGCCAAAGCCTGCGTCGCGCACGGCGTCGCGCACGCTTGCGGCAAGTGCTTTGGTTTGGCGGTTGGAAGTGCCAGACGCAATGATGACGCGCTCAAACAGCGACGTGATGTGCTCGGTATCAAACACCACGATGTCCTGACCCTTGACGTCTTCCAGCCCGTCAATGATGGCGCGCTGGAGTTTTTGCACGTCTTTCTTTTCTACGGCGGCGGACCTGACTGGAATATTTACGGCTGTGTTCATTCGGGTGTCTTTATAAAGTAAAACTGGTGGGGCTTGGTTGCCTGATAACTTGGTCGAGTTGGTAAAGCTGGTGCTGCGCAATATAACGCGCAACGGTTGCAGGCAGCAAGTCAGCGGTTGCCTGATTTTCGCCTAAGCCGGTGGCTGGCCCCGTGGCCAAAAGTTGGCGGATTTGCGTGGCACTCAAGGCCATCTCGGGCATGGGCAACTCAACTAGACGATGTTGCTGCCCATTATAAGCATCAAATTGATCTTTAGCCCAATTGATACGGGCGCGAGCAGCTACACATATTATAGCGCAGTCCAGTATGAACTGCCACTGGTGCCATTGGCGAAATGCTGCGAACTGGTCAGCGCCCATGATGAGGTAAAGCTGCGCGCCTGGGTTTTCCGCTTGCAAGGCTTGCAACGTGTCGACGGTGAAAGTTGGCCCCGCACGCTTGATTTCCCGGTCATCCACCACCACGCCCGGCTCGCCGCCAAACGCCAATTGGGCCATGGCCAGACGATGCTCGGCGGCACTGAGCGTTCTGGCTTTATGCCATGCCCTGCCTGTGGGAATGATGTGCAGCGTGTCCAGCTCCAGCGCTTTGATTGCAACTTGCGCCAAAGCAATGTGCGCGTTGTGCGGCGGATCAAACGCGCCGCCAAACACGCCAATTCTTTTTGGCCTTTGGCTCAAACTCAAACCCAATCCCGTCGTGGCAAAAATTCTTTGGTCAAGCGCTCTTCATGCGAGCCAGGCTCCACCGGCCGCTGGTACGCCCAGCTGGCCAGCGGCGGCATGCTCATTAAGATCGACTCGGTGCGGCCACCCGACTGCAAGCCGAAATGCGTACCCCTGTCCCACACCAGATTGAACTCTACATAGCGGCCACGCCGGTTTAACTGAAATTCCCGCTCACGCTCACCGTAAGGCGTGTCCTTGCGTTTTTCAACAATCGGTAAATACGCTTTGGACAGAGCGTCGGCCACGCTTTGCATCATGGCAAAACTGCGCTGTGGCCCCAGCTCCTGAAAATCGTCAAAAAACACGCCGCCAATGCCGCGTTGCTCGTCTCGGTGCTTTAAATAAAAATACTCGTCACACCATTTTTTAAAGCGCGAATATTTGTCGCTACCAAACGGGTCAAGTGCGTCTTTACAGGTTTGGTGGAAATGCACGGCGTCTTCTTCAAAACCGTAGTAGGGCGTCAAGTCCATGCCGCCGCCAAACCAGCACACCGCCGCTGTTCCATCTACCGGAGTAGCAGCCAGCATGCGCACATTCATGTGTACCGTTGGCACGTATGGGTTGCGCGGGTGAAACACCAGCGACACACCCATTGCTTCAAACGGCGCGCCCACCAGTTCAGGCCGGTGCTGCGTTGCCGACGGTGGCAGCTTGGGCCCACGTACATGAGAAAAGCCGCAACCTGCGCGCTCAAAAACGTTGCCGCCCTCCATGATTTGCGTGATGCCGTTGCCCTGCAGTTGCTCACCAGGTGCTTTTTGCCACAAGTCGGATTTAAAACCGCAGCCATCCATTAGCTCAACAGCGCCGGTGATTCGCTCTTGCAAACCAAGTAAAAAGCTGCGTACTTCTGACAGGTCTACTGCATTGTTGTCCAGACCGTTCGTCATTTGATTGCCCTGTAACCAATGTCATTGCGCATTTGCGCACCTGCAAAAGCAATGCCTTGTGCCACTTCATAAGCACGCTGCTGTGCAGCTTTGACGGTGCTGCCCAGCGCGGTAACGCACAACACCCGCCCGCCGGATGTCACTGTGCCAGAGCCTTCAGACGCCGTGCCCGCGTGGAACACCATGGTGTCTTCAGCTGGCTTTGGCAGGTTCGAAATCACATCACCCTTGCGCGGGTTGAGCGGGTAGCCGTGCGCGGCGATGACCACGCCCAGCGCAGGCCTGCGGTCCCATTCGAGCTCAATTTTGTCGAGCCCACCCGAGGTAGCGGCCAGCATCACGTCCACCAGGTCGGTTTTCAGCCGCATCATGATGGGCTGGGTTTCCGGGTCGCCCATGCGGCAATTGAACTCCAGCGTTTTCGGCTTGCCTTGCGCGTCAATCATCAGCCCTGCGTACAAAAATCCAGTGAAAGGAATGCCATCTTTTTCCATGCCCTTGATGGTTGGCATGATGATTTCACGCATGGCGCGCGCGTGCACGTCGGGTGTAACGACCGGTGCGGGTGAGTACGCGCCCATACCGCCCGTGTTGGGGCCGTTGTCGCCGTCCAGCAAACGTTTATGGTCCTGGCTGGTGGCCATGGCTGCTACGTTTTTACCGTCGCACATCACGATGAAGCTGGCTTCTTCGCCTTGCAAGAATTCTTCAATGACAACCCGCGCCCCGCCTTCGTTGTGCGTCACGCCCAGCGGGTTAAAGCTGGGGTCCGGGGCGAGCATGAACTCAATCGCCTCATGCGCCTCGTGCAGCGTCATTGCCACCACCACGCCTTTGCCAGCCGCCAGGCCATCGGCCTTGACCACAATCGGCGCGCCTTTTTCGTCCACGTAGGCGTGTGCCGCAACAGCATCGGTAAAGGTTTCATACTCCGCCGTCGGTATGCCGTGGCGCTTCATGAAAGCTTTTGAAAACGCCTTGCTGCTTTCAAGCTGCGCAGCAGCTTTGGTCGGGCCGAACACCTTCAGGCCATGGGCGCGAAATTCATCGACGATGCCAGCAGCCAGTGGCTGCTCGGGCCCCACCACGGTAAGCGCTATCTTCTCAGTAGCTGCCCACGCCCGTAATTCAACGATGTCAGTGATATTTATGTTCTGAAGCCGCTTGTCCATCGCGGTACCGCCGTTACCTGGCGCAACGTACACAGCCTGCACCTTGGGCGACTGGGCCAGCTTCCAGGCCAGCGCATGTTCACGGCCACCGCCGCCTATGACTAAAACTTTCATTCTGCTCTACTCTGTTAAGGCCGCGTTGTGAAACACGTCCTGTGTATCGTCCAAATCTTCCAGCACATCCAGCAGCTTTTGCATTTTCACTGCCTCCGCGCCAGCCATCTCAATGGCGTTGTCAGCCCGCATGGTGACTTCGGCAATCTCAGCGGTTAAACCGGCAGCCGCAAGCGCGTTTTTAACGGTTTCAAATTCGGTGTACGGCGTCAGCACCTCAATAGCGCCGTCTTCATGGGTAATCACGTCGTCAGCGCCTGCCTCCAGCGCAATTTCCATCACTTTGTCTTCGCTGGTGCCGGGCGCAAAAATCAACTGCCCGCAGTGCTTGAACTGAAACGCCACTGAGCCCTCAGTGCCCATGTTTCCGCCATGCTTGCTGAAGGCGTGGCGCACCTCAGCTACTGTTCGGGTTTTGTTGTCGGTCATGCAGTCAATGATGATGGCCGCGCCGCCGATGCCGTAGCCCTCATAGCGCACTTCTTCGTACTGCACGCCTTCCAGGCTGCCGGTGGCTTTGGCGATGCCGTACTTGACGTTTTCAAGCGGCATGTTGGCGGCCTTGCCTTTTTCAATGGCCAGCCGCAAGCGCGGGTTGGTAGCAGCGTCTCCCCCGCCCAGGCGCGCCGCCACCATGATCTCTCGCATCACGCGGGTCCAGATGCGCTGGCGCTTCTCGTCCTGGCGGCCCTTGCGGTGCTGAATATTCGCCCATTTACTGTGACCTGCCACTGTGATCCTTGAAATAATGATGATGTGTAGCCTGAATTTTGATTTACGCTACAAACGCTGAATGTCTACCATTTTACTTTTTCACCGCAGGACATCCCATGGCTGAACCGCTTTTAATCGCAAAAAACGCCGCAACCACATGTGCGCTGCTTCCCGCGCTGGCCAACCGCCACGGCCTCATCACGGGCGCCACCGGCACCGGCAAAACCGTCACGCTGCAAACCCTGGCTGAAAACTTCTCAAAAATCGGTGTGCCAGTGTTCATGGCCGACGTCAAAGGCGACCTGACCGGCATCAGTCAGGCCGGGAAAATTGGCGAAAAAATGGCCGGTATTTTGAAAGAGCGCGGCATCGATACGCCATTGTCTAGCGCCTGCCCCGCCACGCTGTGGGACGTGTTTGGCGAGCAAGGCCACCCGGTGCGCGCCACCATTTCAGACATGGGGCCGCTGCTGTTGGGCCGCATGCTCAATTTGAACGAAACCCAGGCGGGTGTGCTGAACATCGTCTTCAAAATTGCTGATGACAACGCCATGCTGCTGCTGGACTTGAAAGACCTGCGCGCCATGCTGCAGTACGTGGGCGACAACGGCAGCCAGTTCACCACCCAGTACGGCAACGTCAGCGCGGCCAGCGTGGGCGCTATTCAGCGCGGGCTGCTGCAAATTGAAAGCCAGGGCGCGGACAAGTTTTTTGGCGAGCCGATGCTGAACATCAGCGACTTCATGCAAACAACAGATGGCAAGGGCGTCATCAACATTTTGGCGGCTGACAAGCTGCTGAACGCACCCCGCCTGTACGCCACATTCTTGCTGTGGATGTTGTCTGAACTTTTCGAGCAATTGCCCGAAGTCGGCGACCTGGAGCAACCCAAGCTGGTGTTCTTTTTTGACGAAGCGCATCTGCTGTTCAATGAAGCACCCAAGGTGCTGGTCGAGCGCATTGAGCTGGTCGTGCGGCTGGTGCGTTCTAAAGGCGTGGGCGTGTATTTTGTGACGCAAAACCCGCTTGACATTCCTGACTCTGTGTTGGCCCAGCTCGGCAACCGCGTGCAGCACGCACTGCGCGCTTTCACGCCGCGTGACCAAAAAGCCGTCAAAGCCACCGCGCAAACCATGCGGCAAAAGTCCGGCCTGGACATTGAAACTGCAATCACTGAATTGGCTGTTGGCGAAGCACTCATCAGCCTGCTGGATTCAAAAGGCAGGCCGACTGAAACCGAGCGCGTATACGTATTGCCACCAGGCAGCCAGATTGGGCCGATTACGCCTGAACAGCGCAAGGCATTACTGGCAAATTCCCTCGTTGCAGGCGTGTACGAGAAAGCCGTTGACCGCGAATCTGCATATGAAAAACTGCAAACCCGTGCGGCGACTAGCACTGCTACGGCGCAAAGCGCACCCAACAGCGGCGCTGCAGGCCAAACTGAATCTGGCGGCATGATGGGCGGGCTCAAAGACGTGCTGTTTGGCACCACCGGCCCACGTGGCGGCGTGCACGACGGTCTGGCCCAAAGCATGGCCAGGTCGGCAGTGCGCACCATGGGTTCAACGGTGGGCCGGCAAATTATTCGCGGCGTGCTGGGCAGCTTGTTTGGCGGCCGCCGTTAAGTTTATAAAAAAGGGAAATTCGTATGTCAAACGTTCACCTGATCAACCACCCGCTGGTGCAGCACAAGCTCACGCTTATGCGCCGCAAAGACGCATCAACCAACACCTTTCGCACTTTGCTCAACGAACTGTCGAGCCTGATGGCGTACGAAGTCACCCGCGACATGCCGCTGCAAGACGTGCAAATTGAAACGCCGCTGGAGAACATGACCGGGAAAATGATTGACGGAAAAAAGCTCGTTTTTGTGTCAATTTTGCGCGCGGGCAACGGCATTTTGGAAGGCATGCTGAACGTGGTGCCCGGCGCGCGCGTAGGCCACGTCGGCCTGTACCGCGACCCCGCCACGCTGCAGGCAGTGGAGTACTACTTCAAGATGCCAAGCGAAATGGCCGAGCGTGACATCATCGTGGTCGACCCCATGCTGGCCACCGGAAATTCAGCAATAGCCGCCATCGACAGGCTGAAAAAGCTCAACCCCAAGTCCATCAAATTCGTTTGCCTGCTGACCTGCCCCGAAGGCATTGCCAC
>JANNCT010000103.1:0-7430 GCA_031386895.1 Polaromonas sp. | reverse complement strand
ACGCAACTCAATGTTTCGCAAATCTGCGTACGGCAGTACACCGCCGGCTGTCATGAGGCCATGCAGGGCACTCGACGTGGATGCAGCGGCATAGACACCAGGCTGCTTGACGAACCCCATGACGTAGTACTGAATCTGCCTGAGGCTGCCAAGAGTAGCTGTGAGTTCAAAGTTTTTAAACTGCTTCTGAATCGTGATGCGCAAGTGGTCTGCCAGATCCTTGACCGGCATGCCCGCCACCATGACCTGTCCGATCTTCGGCAAAAATATATTGCCGGACCGATCCACCTGTCCTTGAAAGTCGATATCAATCTGACCCCAGGCGCGAATTAAAAGCTCGTCGCCAGGCCCAATCCGATAGTCTGCAGGCACTGTCAGGGGATCAATTGAATGGCTGCGCGAGGCATCCGTGAACAAATCAGCCCCGAAAACGGATAACGGTGTACCCAAGGATTGACGTACAAAGTCAGCAAATTCAAAACCAAAAACCGGTGCAGGTGGACGCGCTGGCGACGAGGGCTCGTGGGCTTCGCCAACCGGCGCGCCACCAGACCCCACATAGTTGGTTGTTTTATTTTCAATTTTGGTCTCGACAGTCGTTGAAAGCTTTAATTGAGGCGACGGTACAGACGCCGCCTTTTCACGCAAATCAAAACCGACACCACCGACAGGTTGCTTGCCAAAAATCCTCGATGGTGAAAAAACCCGGTTGTCTTTTGACAAGTCACCCGGTACTGGCGCTTCGAGAATTCGGTTAGCCGTAGATTGGGTGGGCTGCATGTCACCCTGTGCAAGGGCCGGTCCGACAAACAGCGTTGACGCCACCACACAAAACAATAAATTTGACGCAATTCGGGTCCGGCAGGTGCTTGATGCTCTTTGCAAAATAGCCAAAAAGAAGTGGAAAGCCATGCCTAAGTTCGCCATCATGTCCGCTCTACCCATGTGGGCGCATAACGATCTAGCGCCTTGTTAACCTGAATTGTAAATTCCACTTTAAAGTTTTCAATGGAAAAAGACTCTGCGTGCTGACAAATTGCGACCGGATCGAACACGCCAATGGATGCCTCAAAGTCCCTGATCGCCGCACAAATAGCCGAGGCTGATTGCTCATGAAAAAACAAGCCAGTGGGCGAAAAAGCACCGCCGACAGGCCTTACTGTCTCAAGTGCGCCACCACGACCGAATGCCAATACTGGCGTACCACAAGCCTGCGCTTCAACGGGCACGATTCCGAAATCCTCTTCGGAAGGAAAGATGAAAGCTTTGGCATTTGCCAGATACTCACGCACTACTGACGCAGGTTGATAACCCAAAAATTCAACGTTCGGGCCTGCTTTGCTGCGGATTTTTGCCATTTCCGGACCATCGCCGATCATGACCAGCTTACGGTCCGGCATGCTGGAAAAAGCCTCTGCGACCAAATCCAGGCGCTTAAAGGGCACAAATCGTCCAGCCGCCACAAAGTAATCCTGCTTTTTTTCCTGCAATGAAAAAAGTTGAGTGTCCACGGGCGGGAAGACGACTTCACTGGTACGACCGTAAAACTTGGAAATGCGGCGTGCCACGAAACGGGAATTCGCGACAAAAAGATCCACACTATTGCTTGATCGAACGTCCCATGTCCGGATACGGTGAAGTTGCCAGCGAGCAAACAAACCCTTGAGACCTGATGTGAGGTGCATTTCTCTGAGGTACTCAAAGTAATGGTCCCATGCGTACCGCATGGGCGAATGGCAGTAACTCACATGGACCTGATTTGGCCCTGTCAACACACCCTTTGCAACACAATAACTACTGGAAATCACCAAGTCATAAGAAGACAAGTCAAATTGCTCGATGGCGTATGGCATCAACGGCAGCATTTTTCGGTAATGACGGGCAGCACCCGGGATTTTTTGCAAAAAGCTGGTGAACGGCGTTTTACCCTGCAAAAAATGCCGCTGTTCCTTCGGCACAAAATCGATCAACGAATAAAGGTCGGCATGCGGATAAATGTGGAGCAGTTGCTCCAGCACCCGCTCAGCTCCGCCATATATGACCAGCCAGTCGTGGACGATTGCGACTTTCAAGGGCTTGCTCATGCCAGCTTCTCCTCGTCTGCCACATCGATCGCCATTTTGAGGCGCTCAACCATCCGTGCAGCTGCCCGGTGCCAGGTGTATTGCTTTGCATGCTGTCTGCCCAACTCGCGAAACAAGGCGACCCGAGCGGGACTGTGGACCAGGCTTGCAATAGCATCAGCGAGCGTCTGCGGCTTTGCAGGGTCGCAGTACAGTGCTGCGTCACCACACACTTCCGGCAGGCATGACGACTGACTCACCACCACTGGGCAACCTGAGCGCATCGCTTCAATCGGCGGCAGGCCAAATCCTTCATAGTGCGAGGGGAATACAAGGCAAAGCGCATGTTGATACAGGTGGCTGAGTGTCTCATCACTCACAAAACCCAGGTAAGTTACTTTGTCCATGTCAAGTTTGGCGCTTTCAAATACCTTGCTATTCAAAGGCCCCACCACGACACACTGGGGCGCGTCCGGTCCCATCAGTTCAAGCGCACGAACGACGGCACCAAAGTTCTTGTTCGGATTGACGCTGGAAACGGCCAGTACGAAAGGCCGCTTGAGCACTCGATCTATTTCGTGGCACGAGTCGCTTTTTTTACCAGGCAGCACATGGTCGGAGCCAGGATAAACCACAGTCATCCGGGCGCTACGTATCCCGGTATACCGTGCGATTTCAGTTTGGGAGAAGCAAGAGTTGGTCAGCAAAAAGGCGGCACGCCGACCTCCCACATTCAGCATGACCCGATACCAAAGGCGAAACTTCCAGGTGAAGTTCTCAGGTATTGCATAGATTTGGGCATCGTGGAACATCAGGCCATGATTTTGTCGTAGCAACGGTCCCGTGTTACACAGACTGATCAACCAGTCGTCCTTGGGCAGTCGGGCAAGATCCATCTGTTCCCACAGGTGCCCCTGATGGACGCCCATGGCGACAACAGGTATGCAACCAATACTGGCAGGGACCTTGGCCTTAAACTTTTCTGGAACGGCAATGCGAAAACGCAGGGTCGTCTGGCCAAAAGTCAACGAGGCATCGGTATCTAGAAAGTGCTTTGCCAGCGCCGACACAAGGCCCTGCGCTACGCGCTCTACGCCAGTAGTTGGTCGCGTCAGGAAGCGCCCATTGATCCAGACATCAACAATCCGCGCCAAAGTGTTCGTGCTGGTAGCGCGACACCGCAGATGGTCAAGACGTGCTTCGGGACAGTCAGAAAACGAGTACTGGTCACTGGGCAAAGATTCAGGCGGCCGACAAGCCACGCGAAGCAGATCGCCTTCGCCCACGTCAGGAGAATGCACCGACCGCTTCTTCACAGCTCGGATATACATCAAAGACGTGGTGCATGCGCATCAACGCAAACAGCGCCCCCAGCGAACCCGTCAAACAGCACAAGGCCAGGTCACCGGAACGGCTTTTGATCATGCGCAAGCAGGCCAAGAGTGCGCCAAAGCCGCAACTATCGACAAAGCGTACCGCTGCAACATCAAGCACGACTTGGTAGCGCTCATCCATCAGCGACACCATGGTCTGCTGAAAGTCTTGCACATTGCAGTCATTCAGACGATCTACCTGCACGCGTACTACAAGGATGCCGCCTGGCAGCTTTTCCGTTTTGAGTTCCATTTGTTTCTCCACTGACTGCTATAAGACGGTGAAACAATTGAAGCACCCATAAGTAAACAAAATGTCACAACATCGTGAACACTTATGCAACTTCGGTTTCGAGCCTCCTGAGTTCGGCACGAAGTAACGCCAGGCAGGCAGGCCAATTGGTTTTGAAATCTTCGACAAGAGCAATTTCATTGGCTCTTGCAAGATGTCCCAAAGCCTCAGCCTTAAAGCTGAGTGCTGCGCCGATCAACTGGTGCAGTAGTTGCGCGCGGACTGTTGCGCAGGAGGCCGTTTCAATGTCCCGAAGGCGCTTGGGAATACCCGCTATAAACTTTTCCCGCAGCGCTTGGTGTCGACGGTGAAAATCGGATGAAGGCGCTTTGTCGACTGAGAATTGCATGGATATTTTTCGCTGGTTCCTGTCATGGTTTGGACAATGTGCAGTTGCCAGTGCTGGTCAGCAACGATCATGGAAAAAGCTGACCCACCATGCATGTTCTGTTTGATCCCACAACCTGATCTTCCCGGTAGTGCCGATAGTCCTGATCGTCCTGATAGCCCCGTCAGTCCTGCCAGTCCTGCCAGTCCTCATAGTGCCATATCTAAAAGGCCAAGATCAGCTGGTCTCTTTAACGCCGTAAAAGTTTTAACAAAGCTGTAACAAATTGACGTACTTGTTGAACTTAAATACGTTTGACCAAAGTGGCTCACCATGCAAAGAGGTTCAACATGATCACCGCACAAATTACATCCAGCCTGCACCTACTCACAAAACTTCTTTACATCACTGGTGTACGGGCCAATTGGTGGTTGCATATTCACACGTCTGCGGTGTTTAAACGCGCGCTGGACCTTTGCCTGACACTACCCGCCATGATACTGTTGGCCCCCTTGTTTGCACTGGTTGCACTGGCTGTCAAACTTAGTGACGGTGGTCCAGCCCTTTTTTGGCAGACCCGGGTCGGACAAAACGGCAAACCGTTTAGCTTTCCAAAGTTTCGTTCCATGCGCGTGCATTCGCAAGCGCTGCAGACAACCCTGCAGCAGCACAACCAGCACGGGTCCACAGGAGTCACCTTCAAGCTCAAAGAGGACCCACGCATCACCGCCGTTGGCCGATTTTTGCGCAGGACCAGTATTGACGAACTACCACAACTCTGGTGTGTGCTGAGTGGCGATATGAGTCTGGTGGGGCCACGTCCCGCACTTCCTCTAGAGGTGGCCCGCTATACGTCGGCTGACCGCCAGCGATTGACCGTCAAGCCTGGCCTGACCTGTATTTGGCAGGTCAACGGCCGCTCTGAAGTACCTTTTCCCCAGCAGGTTCGCATGGACATCGAGTACATACGCACTCGCTCAATTGTCCGCGACTTGCGTCTGATTGGCGAAACGTTTCCTGCAGTGCTGAAGGGGCGTGGGGCATATTGACTGCTTGCAATTCTTGCCAATCGTGTAACAGACGCCATGAGCCTGACCAAACCCACTGCGTTACTGTCTGCGAAGAGTGCTTTAACTCACGGCAAGACAAGTGCAACCGAGCCTGTCGGCCTTTCATGTGGCAGTGACGTGTGTGCAGTGCATCGCACCGTTATTTTTGCCACTGCTACTGTATCAAGCGACATTCCGGCGCCTTCCGACTTCCCGACTGCCATGCTGCCAATGGGAGCAGAGAGTTTTATTGAGCGCATTTTTGGGGAGTTGTCAGATCTTGGACTGCGCGAGGTCGATCTTGTGGTAAGTGACCAGCCCGAAGCATTGCGCCTGATGCTGGGTGGCGGAGAGCGCTGGGGCATCACACTGCGCTGGCATCTCGCAAAGACATCCGCAACTCCGTATGCGTTATTACGTCACATTGCAACTGGCGCCCAGCGGGTGCTGATAGGCCATGCTGATCACTGGGTTTCGTCGAGGCTGCTGTCATCTTTGCAAGCGCAAGACGGTATTGCAATGGACTCTGGCTCTGGACAGTGGTGCGGCTGGGCATGCATTGCTGGCGGGGACCTTGGGTTCGCGAACAGCGCAACAACCACGGTAACGCTAGCGCAAGAATTGGGCGCTAATCGCGATCTGAAACGGCTACAAGCTGACAGCAGCGACTACGCTTTTGCAGGGACTGCAACGCAGCTGCTGGCGGTGCAGGAAAGAGCGCTTTGCAGTGATGCGGACAGCGTGCCGGCGGCGTGGATCAGGACACCATGGGGAGCCATGAGCCCGGACGCAAGCGTCAGCCCCAAGGCGTTGATGCAAGGCCCCGTGCTCGTGGGCCCGGGCTGCTTTGTTCATGCAAATGCACATGTCGGGCCCTGCGTGGTGCTGGCCCGCGATGTTGTCATCGCAGCGGATACCGATGTAAGCAACAGCCTGGTCATGGCGGACACTTTTCTGGACGAGGGAGTGAAACTGCACGGCGCCATCGCAAATGGGAATCTGATCCAAAGCGTAAGCCGTGGGGTTCGCATCGACATGACTGAGGGTGTTGATTCCCTGCTGCAGCACGGCGACCTGGAGCCAGTGGCGCTGCGTTGGGTGGGCCAAGCGGCAGCAGCGGCTATTCTGGTGATTTTTCTGCCGTGGTTTATCGTAGACCTTTGTTACCGCAAGTTAACGGTGACCCCCAGCCACTGGAGTGTGCGTTTGGTAGTCGGTGCAAGGCCGGGCGCTCGAACAAGATTGCTGGAGCTACGGACGGCACCAGCAGCCACAACAGCCTATAGCTCTCGGGCCTGGTATTTCGGCGGACTGCTGGACGTGGCGCAAGGAAGGCGGTGCTGGTTTGGCGTACGGCCACGAAGCGCCGCTGAATGGGAAGCATTGAGCGCGGACTGGCAACGTATATTTGCCAGAGTGTCTATCGGGCTGTTTCATGCGCCAGCGTGGGCTGATGTCGACCCACGCGTACAGGTTGAAGCCTTTGCGGTAGCCGACGCTTATATGGCAG
Organism: Polaromonas sp.; assembly: GCA_031386895.1. Taxonomy (GTDB): domain Bacteria; phylum Pseudomonadota; class Gammaproteobacteria; order Burkholderiales; family Burkholderiaceae_C; genus Polaromonas. Next base: position 815 of record JANNCT010000103.1, on the reverse strand, counting down.
TCAGACGTACTTTCTGGCAGCGCTGCCTGATCTGCTGCACCATTGTTCTTGGCTATGCCAAACCAAAGCCACATGTGATCTCGCGGCTTCCCGCTCAAGTCCTGCCAGACACGCAGACTTATCAAGGATACCGACCATGATCGTTCCAGTCATTCTTTCTGGCGGTACCGGCTCACGTCTGTGGCCTGTATCCCGTGAATGCCATCCCAAGCCCTTCATACAGATGGCCGACGGCGAAACCCTGTTGGCAAAAACTTTTTCCAGAGCATCGGCCATTTCTGACGTGACGGAAATACTGACGGTAACCAACCGTGCGTATTATTTTGAAACTCGTGACGCGTACCGCAAATCCAGTCATAACGTCCAATGCCGCTACCTGTTGGAGCCTGACAGCCGAAACACCGCGCCGGCTTTCATTTTGGCGGCGATTGATGTCGCCGCAAGGCATGGTCCAGACGCCATCCTTTTAATGATGCCAGCTGACCACCTGATCACTTCGGTTGAACAATTCGCTCGCGACGTGGGCATCGCAGCCAAGGCGGCAAGCAAAGGGAAAATTGTGCTGTTTGGAGTCAAGCCCCAGACCCCGGAAACAGGTTATGGATATATTGAGTGTGGGCCCATTTCGGAAACAGGTATTGCCGAAGTCAATAGTTTCAGGGAAAAGCCAACAGCTGAGACCGCAGCAAGCTATGTGTCCAGCGGCCACCACTTCTGGAACGTTGGCATCGCGTGCATGACTGCAGCTACAGCCTTGGCCGCTTTCAAACAACACATGCCAACATTGCTGGCTGCCGCACAGGCCTGCTGGCAGG
>JANNCT010000089.1:0-17303 GCA_031386895.1 Polaromonas sp. | reverse complement strand
CCTACAGCGCATCCAAAGGCGGCATCGTCGGCATGACGCTGCCGATTGCACGCGACCTCGCCCGCAACGGCATTCGCAACATGACGATTGCACCGGGTATTTTTGGCACACCGATGATGTTTGGCATGCCACAAGAAGTGCAGGATTCGCTGGCAGCGTCGGTGCCCTTCCCGTCCCGCCTGGGCACGCCGCAAGACTACGCAAAACTGGCGCAACACATTTTTGAAAACGACATGCTCAACGGTGAAGTGATTCGCCTGGATGGCGCGATTCGCCTGGCTCCGCGTTAAAAGCTGTTGCACATACGCTACTATTTTAATAGCTGCTCGCGCCTGTATTTATTGCGCTAGAGGCCTAAAACACCATTAAATGGCTCCCCAGGGAGCCATTTTTGTTTGCGCGTAACATGTGCACTGCTTATCAATATTCAGGAGCTTTCCCATGAAACGCAGCCTCACAACTTTAGCCCTTGCCAGTTTGCTGGCCGCTTGCGCCTCTGCACCTGCGCCGTTCGTGTACACCGCGCCTGCGCAGCCCGAGGGCGGTTCCGGCTTTACCGTCAAGCCAGGCTGGGCGACCAAAAAATTTGCAGTGGCCGCGGCCAACCCGCTGGCCACCGATGCTGGCCTGCAGGTGCTGCGCGCTGGTGGATCAGCCATCGACGCTGCTGTGGCTGTGCAAATGGTGCTGAGCCTTGTAGAGCCGCAGTCGAGCGGCATCGGTGGCGGCGCATTCATGCTGCACGCCATGGGTGCAAAAGTAGAAGCTTTCGATGGCCGCGAAACGGCTCCGGCTGGCGTGGATGAAAAACTGTTTATCGGCGCAGACGGCAAGCCGATTCCGTTTTACGACGGGGTGGTTGGCGGGCGCTCAGTCGGTGTGCCCGGCACAGTCAAAATGCTGGAAGCAGCGCATAAACAATACGGGCGTCTGCCGTGGGCGCAGCTTTTTGCGCCAGCCATTGGTTTGGCCGAAAGCGGCTTCAAGGTCAGCAACCGGTTGGCCACCCAGCTTAAAGACGAAAAGTACCTCAAAGCCGACCCCACAGCAGCGTCTTATTTTTACAACGCTGATGGCACCCCGCTTGCAGCAGGCACGCTGCTGAAGAACCCCGCACTGGCCGACGTGCTGCGGCAAATCGCCGCCAAAGGCTCAAGCGCCATGCACGAGGGCGCCATTGCCCAGGCCATCGTGAATAAGGTACAAAAGCACCCCACCAACCCGGGCAAACTGGCCATGAGCGATCTGGCTGGGTATCAGGTCAAAAAGCGCGAAGCCCTATGCGCCGACTACAGCGCCGCACACGCAGCCTACCGTTTGTGCGGTATGCCGCCGCCAAGCTCGGGGGCCATTGCAGTGGGGCAAATTTTGGGCATGCTGACGCACACTAACGCTGCCGAGTTGCCGCCCGCCATGGGCATGGGCGGCGTGGCTGGCACCACGGGCCAAACACCCTCGGCCGACTGGCTGCATTTGTACACCGAAGCAGCGCGCCTGGCCTTTGCCGACCGTGGCCAGTACGTGGCGGACCCGGATTTTGTCGAAGCCCCAGGCGGCAGCTGGATGAGCCTGCTCGACCCCGCCTACCTGAAAAACCGCGCTGCGCTGATCGACCAAAAGCCCGGCGGCTTGAGCATGAAAACCGCCAAACCGGGTGTTCCTGGTGCGGTGAAAACTGCCTATGCGCCGATGCAAGACCAGCCTGAATACGGCACGTCGCACATCAGCATCATTGACGGCTTTGGCAACGCGATTGCGATGACGACAACGATTGAAGACGGTTTTGGCGCACGCCAACTCACCGATGGCGGTACGGGCAAAGCCGGCGGCTTTTTGCTTAACAACGAGTTGACCGATTTCAGCTACGCCTTTGCGGACACAGAAGGCAAACCCATTGCCAACCGTGTGCAGCCAGGCAAGCGCCCACGTTCATCGATGGCGCCCACACTGGTGCTCGACAAAGCCACCAACGAGGTGGTGATGAGCGGCGGCAGCCCTGGAGGTGCGTTGATCATTCACTACACCGCCAAAGTCTTGTATGGCACATTGAACTGGGGGCTGAACGCCCAGCAAGCCATTGACCTGCCCAACTTTGGCTCGAACAACGGCCCAACGCTGCTCGAAGAAAAACGCTTTGCACCCGCAACGGTTGAAGCGCTCAAAGCACGCGGCGCAGAAGTGCGTGAGCAAAACATGACCAGCGGTCTGCAGGCCATTCAGAGGACGCCAGGCGGCTTCTTCGGCGGAGCCGATCCGCGCCGTGAAGGTATTGTGTTGGGAGATTAATGCCTAATATGGCTGCAGCCCAATGAATACGGGCGCAAGCAGCTATTGTTTTTAGCTGCAGGCTGCGAAGTACACGTTCTTCCTTCCAACTCGGCGTAGGTATCGCCCGTTTGTGAGATAGCCGCGAGGCAGGAACCAATGGCTAACGCAGCATCGCATAACGCTGCGTGTCGGTGGAAATCGATTGGGTACCAGAGCCAGGAGCCCGGGCGGCAGAAGGGATGTCGGCTGCAAATTGGCTGCAGCGGTCTATTTTTCGCTTAGACGCCTTCTGCCGCCCAGGCTCCCAGTACATCTCTCACTTGGGCGGCTTCATCGGCTGGCGTGCGACCAAAAAAACGTTTGAATTCACGACTGAATTGCGAAGCACTTTCATAGCCAACTTGCGCAGAAGCAGTCTGTGCGCTGGCACCATCTTGAACCATCAAGAGTCTTGCCTTGTGTAGCCGCGTGGTTTTAATGTATTGGATGGGAGAGGTGTGCGTGATCGCCTTAAAGCGCGCATGAAACGTCGGCACGCTCACACCCGCTTCACGGGCCAACGCTTCAACGCTCAAGGCTTCGTTGAAATTCACGTGAATTCGCTGCAGCACCTTGCTGATCTTGCCAAAGTGGCTTTGATGTGCCAGCGCCGCGCGAAGCGCAGGACCCTGCAAGCCGGTGAGAACGCGAAAATAAATCTCGCGCTGGATGGCGCCGCCGAGTATGCGCGCCTCGCTTGGTAACGCAAGCGCCTGGAGTAAGCGCAATACAGCATCGCCGAGTTTGTCAACGAGCGGGCTGGAACAGATCCCTAGCGGCGCGGCTGTCGGGCCGCAGTCGGACGCATCAAGCGCGAGCGCCAGTTCGGCTGCCACTACAAGATCTATGCGTATGGCAACGGCCAGCATTGGCTCGGCCATGCTGGCCAGAGTTTCACTTTCAAATGCCAATGGCACAGACAGCACTAAAAATTGCTGGGCATCGTAGGTGTAAATCGCGTCTCCTATAAAGCCGCGCTTGGTACCCTGACACACGATTACGATGCTGGGTTCGTACATCACGGGCGCTCGACCTATGGGGGCATTAGCGCGTAAAAAGCGTACGTTGTCGAGCGCCGACAAGGTGTATCCGGCATGCGGCGCAAGGCCACCAAGCAAATCGATCATCTTCGCCTTGCGGGCAGCACTTGCATCAATAGGCAGGTCCTTGGCGATCATGATCATGATGTTAACGATTTGCGGGCCACTGCAAAGCTGTCAAGCAGCCAACTTGCGTAATCAGATAGGAATAGGCAATACACCAATAGCAACGGGCATTCCAAAAAAGTGTGTGGGTTTTTAAACTTGCCTGGCCGAAGACAGAAGCTGCTCCGCGCGAAGACGGCAGTAATCAGCTCTTTTTCTGTCTCCACTATTTTTTTTCTCGTTGGAGTAATGTCAATGAAACGTTCACCATGCCGAGCCTTTATAAACTCGTTGCTGGCATCTTTGCTTATGGCACCGCTGCTTTGGGCGCAGTCCGCCGCAGCGCAAGACAGCACCGCCACACGCTTGAGCCGAGGCAATGCAGTGATCTCAAAGTTGTCTGGCGGTGCAGGCCAGCCAGTGCTCAATGCGATGAAACAGGATTTTCCGTTTCTGGCAGAAGCCATCACCGCCTATTCATTGGGCGATGTGTGGAGCCGATCCGTACTGGACGACCGCACCCGCCAGTTGGCAACGGTGGCTGCCTTTGCCGCGCAAGGCAACCTTGCGACACTGAAGGTACACGCCGGTTATGCACTGCAGCTAGGTGTGACGCACGATGAGCTTAAAGAAATTGTTTACCTGACCACCGTGATCGCCGGGTTCCCGCGCGCTATCGATGCCGCGCAAGCCTTGCGTGAAGTATTCGCAGCGCAGTCGACCGTGCCAGCCGCACAGCAGCCTGCGGCTGTTTCACCTCCCTTGGTGGTGCCCAGCCGCTAGCTACGACGCACTTTTAGAACAACCGCTCAATACCAGGGATGTCCCATGAAACCGAACTTTACTTTGAACATCACCGACAAAGTCGTTGTCATCACCGGCGCAAGCAGTGGTATCGGCGAAGCCACTGCAAGGCATCTGGCCACTCAAGGTGCACGGCTCGTGCTGGGCGCGCGGCGGCTAGACCGGCTTGAATTGCTGGGCTCAGAGCTGCGCGCAGAAGGTGCCAATGTGCGGGTCAAAGCTATTGACGTAACCAGCCTGGAAGACACGCAGAGCCTGGTTCAAGCAGCTGTGCAGGCCTTTGGCCGCGTTGACGTGATCATGAACAACGCCGGGGTAATGCCGTTGTCGAAGCTCGATGCGCTAAAAATTGTCGAATGGAATCGCATGATCGATGTGAACATCAGAGGTGTCCTGCACGGCATTGCGGCGGTACTGCCTTTGATGCAGAAGCAACGCTCTGGCCAGATCATCAATATGGCTTCTATCGGCGCACATGCCGTGAGCCCGACCGCTGCTGTGTACTGTGCCACCAAGTACGCTGTGTTGGCTATTTCTGAAGGCCTGAGGCAGGAAGTTGGCGGAAATATTCGCGTAACTGTCATTTCCCCCGGCGTGACGACGTCTGAACTGGCAGATTCCATTTCTGATCCAACGGGCAAATCCCAAATGCAGGCATTTCGCAAGATTGCTATCGCGCCGGATGCAGTCGCAGGAGCGGTGGCCTATGCGATGGCCCAGCCAGCCGATGTAGACGTGAGCGAAATCATCGTTCGGCCAACTGCCAGCCCTTATTGAACAGATAAGTTCCTTTTCAAAGGCATTCACCATGACGTTGCTCAACCTTATTCCTTTTATCCCTGGCGTGCTGATTGCGGCGCTGGCGCTGGTGCATGGGCAGATGCAGCCCGCCCACGCCCAAACACCGATACAGCCTACATCGGCCAACACACGCAACGATCCGAACTTTTACGTCGGAATGTGGGTCACAGCCGACGGTTTCATCAGACACGAATTGCTGCGTGGCGGCCGCTACGACGAAGCGCGCGGCACCCACCAGAGCGCCTACCGTGGCAACTACAGCCTGAAGGCAGACCACATTGAATACAAGGACGATACAGGGTTCACAGCCACCGGAGACTTCAAGGGTGGTGTGCTCTACCACGCCGGCATGGTGTTGTACCGGGAGCAACGCAAGTAGGCGCATCGTGTTGCGGCTACCGAACCTGCCCAAGTTAGTGTTGGTCTGCAAGCGCATGCACCTGCACTTGGTCAAAAACCTGCAACCGGCAGTCAACGCGAAACTCTGCCAGCAGCCAGGCCTCCGCCTCGCGCGGGCTGTTCACCGTTTTCAACGCCTGGTAGGCAACTTCCGCTTCCGGGAAACGCCGCCGCAAAAAATTCAGCCACTGCTTGAGCCGGCCCGCCTGCGCTTTGCTGTCCAGCCGGGTGGTGACGATGCGCCAGAACTCCAGCACCAAAGGCATCAGCGTGGGCCAGGTCACCGCCGAACTTTGCGAAGCTGACTCACCAGGCAATTCACCAAGCATCTGCGCTTTGATGGCCAGGCCCAGGCCGGGGTCTGCCACTGCACCACGGCCAATCATCAGCATGTCGCTGCCAGACGCTGCGCGGCAGGCAGCGGCATCCGCTACTGTCCAGATTTCGCCATTGGCAATCACTGGAAGGCTTACCGCTGCGCGAATGTCGGCAATGCGGTCCCAATAAGCCGGTGGGCGGTAGGCCTGCGCCTTGGTACGGGCGTGCACCACCAGCTCATCTGCACCGCCATTCGCAATGGCCAGCGCGCATTCAATGGCGCGTGAATCGTCGTGGTAGCCCAGGCGCATCTTGGCCGACACCGGCATGTGCGCTGGCACTGCGCGCCGCACCGCGCTGACGATGGCAAAAATAGTTTCAGGCTCATCAAGTAGCGCCGCACCGCCGCCGTGGCGGTTCACTACGTTGGCGGGGCAACCAAAATTCAAATCAATGCCCGCTGGCCCTAGCGACGCAAGCCTGGCGGCGTTTTCAGCCAGGCAAACGGGGTCTGAACCAAGCAGCTGCGCACGCACGGGCACGCCAGCAAAGGTGCGGCCGCCGTTGTGCAGTTCGGGCACGATGCGGGAAAAAACGCGCTCCGGCAGCAACTGGTCGGTAATGCGGATGAACTCAGACACGCACCGGTCAATGCCGCCGACGCGGGTTAAAACATCCCGCAGCACAAAATCGAGCAGGCCCTCCATTGGGGCCAACAAGACCGTCATGACCTCAAGCCGCGCCCAGGCGCCAAAGCGACGTTACTTCCGCACCGCGTGCTTCGGCCAATGGGTTGGAGCTGTCCAGCGCTTTGGCATGTACAGGTTTGGCATCCATGCGCCCCAGCACCTTCAAGCCGCCTGCTTGGATAGCAGCAAGCAATTCAGCGCGGGTACGCAGGCCCAAATGCTCAGCAAAGTCAGACAAAATCAACCACCCTTCGCCACCCGGTGCCAAGTGCGCGCCAAGCCCCTTGAGAAACCCCAGGAGCATGCGGCTACCCTCGTCGTAAACCGCGCCTTCAAGCGGCGATGAAGGCCGTGCGGGCAGCCAAGGCGGGTTGCAAACAATCACCGACGCAAGGCCTTCAGGAAACAAATCAGCCTGCATCACCTTCACGGGGTTAGGCAGGCGCAGCTTGTAAATGTTTTCTTTTGCGCACTCAAGCGCGCGGGGGTCTTGGTCCGTAGCCACAACCTGGTCAACGTCCCGCAGGGCCAGCACCGCGGCCAGCACACCGGTACCGGTGCCAATGTCAAAAGCCACAAATTTTGCCGGCCGTTGCTTTGGCAATGGCGCAGTAGCAACCAGGTCAACGTACTCGCCCCGTACCGGCGAAAACACGCCGTAATGCGGGTAAATACGGTTGTTGGGTGCGGCTTTGGCCACCGCTGCACCTGCGGACGTGAGCGCCGCAATTTCAACGCCCTTTTTGCGCCACTCGTGCGCACTGATCACGCCAATCAATTCCCGCAATGAAGCAACGCTGACACCACTGCCTTCAGCGGCGGGCCCCCAGGCCTCAAGGCACGGCTGCCTCGCGTCGGGTGCGCGGCGCAGCGCAATGGTGTAGTCAGGCGCAAATTCAATCAGCACCATGCCAAGGACGCGTGCGCGCTGGGCTCGGGCTTGCCGGTAGAGGTGAAAAGCTTGCCCTCTAGGCACGCCATTCAGCTCGTCGTTGGCCGATTTTTTACGCTCTTGCCGTGCAGTTTTAGATGCTTTTGGTGGCTTGTCGATTCGCCGGGCAAGCGACTGCAGAAGCAAACGCGCGTTTTGAAAATCACCACGCCACAGCAAGCCTGTGCCTTCACAAGCCAGGCGGTACGCGGTGTCTGCGCTCATGGTGTCGTCAGCCAACGCAATGCGTTTGGGCACCGGCGCCGAGCGCTCAGAGCGCCATAGCGCAGTGCGCGCCGTGCCAGATTCAGTCCAGGTCAGTTCAACAGAAGAATTCAAAATTTAAGTTTCAGTTTTTTAAAGCCGTTGCCAACCAACAGAACCAATGCACCTGCCAGCACGCCCACCACAGCATCCATCAGCAGTGGGGTGATGGCACTTAGCACTGGGCCCACCCCGCCTACAGATGCAGCTTGGGCAGTGAGCTTTTCAATCAGGTGGTGAATTGGCGCAATGCCGTGCGTCAAAATGCCGCCGCCCACCAAAAACATGGCCGCGGTACCTGCAATCGACAAAAACTTCATCAACCACGGTGCCAGCCACAAAATACCCCGGCCAAAACTGCGCTGAAATTTGCGCCAGGCGTTTTCACCCGCCAGCTTGCTCAAGTACAAACCGCCGTCGTCCAGTTTGACAATGCCGGCCACCAAGCCGTAAACGCCCACGGTCATCACTATTGCAATGCTGGTCAGCACGCTGACCTGCGTGATAAACGGGCTGGCCTGCACCGTGCCCAAAGTAATCACAATGATTTCCGCCGACAAAATAAAGTCTGTGCGTATTGCACCTTTTATTTTTTCTTTTTCAACCGCCACAAGATCAATTGCCGGGTCAGCAAGCGCAGTCACCAATTGCTCATGCTGCGCGGCTTGCTCAGAAGCGCTGTGCAAATACTTGTGCGCCAGTTTTTCAAAACCCTCAAAGCACAGATACGCACCGCCCGCCATCAGCAGCGGCGTCACCGCCCACGGCGCAAAACTGCTAATCGCCAGCGCCGACGGCACCAAAATCGCTTTGTTGATAAACGAGCCCTTGGCCACTGCCCACACCACCGGCAGCTCGCGGTTGGCCTTCACACCACTGACCTGCTGCGCATTCAGCGCAAGGTCATCGCCCAGCACCCCGGCAGTTTTTTTAGCGGCAACTTTAGACAGCAGCGCCACGTCGTCAAGAATGGTGGCAATGTCGTCAACAAGCGCAAACAAACTACTGGCCATGGTGTTCCTTTTTTATACCGCTAGTCAAAAGCGTGCGGCGCGGTTTAGTCAATAGCCCGTTTGAGCCTGATTTCTTCGAGCTTGATAGCGCCAAAGGCAGTGGTGCGCAGCGAAGGCATTTCGCGCTTAAAGCCCGCCGCCTGCTCATAAAACTGCAGCGCCCGCTCATTGGCCACCAGCACCCACAGCGTGACTTGTGTGCAGCCTTCTTCTTTCAAACCATCTCGTGCGCCGTCCCACAGTGCCAGGCCGGCACCCTGCCGCCAGTGGTCAGGTGCAATGTACTGCGCCCAAATTTCACCGACCGTTGATTTGGTGCCAGCGTCGCGTGAGCGGTCAAAACCAACAAAGCCAACGACTTTTTCAGCATCAACGGCCACCAGAATTTGAGGGTCGCTGAACTCAATGGCTTCACGCCAGTAGGCCAGACGTTTTTCAACTGTCATGGCTTTTAGAAAGTCGTCAGGAATCAGGCCCTGGTAGGCAGCTTGCCAGGTGGCAACGTGAATTTCAGCGATGGATTTTGCATCGCGTGGGGCGGCGGGACGTACGGAGTAGCTGGGCATTGAGGAATAGCTCGCAAATTGTCAAACAACCGGCAATTGTCGCGCAATGCAGCGCCGTCTTGTCCCTGCGCTATATTGCCCACTGCAACTTTAACCAACTTACACATGCTTACCACCCTCACCTTTCCGCTGCGACTCACCTTCAAGCTGCTGGCGTTTGCCCCGCAGTTCTATGTGCACGACGCCGATGGCAGCGCCGTAGCCTACGTCAGGCAAAAACTCTTTAAATTCAAAGAGGCAGTCACGGTATACACCGATGAACGCCAAGCCGCGGTACGCTTTCAAATTCAGGCTGACCGGGTGATTGATTTTTCAGCGCGGTACAACTTTACCGATGCCCAGGGCGCGTCACTCGGCTACATCAAGCAGCGCGGCCTGCGCTCACTGTGGAAGGCCAGATTTGACGTAGTCGACCATGATTCACCCATTTTCGACATCAACGAAAAAAGCATGCTGACGCGCTTTTTTGACAGCCTGTTTGGGCAATTGCCAGTGATAGGCCTTTTGTCGGGCTACCTGTTTCAGCCCGCATATGAAGTCACCCGCCCGGGCGGCGACGTGGTCATGACGCTGACCAAAAAACCAGCGCTGTTTGAAGGCCGCTTTGACATTGAAGTGACCGAGGCAGGCAAACGCTTAACGGCGCGGGAGGCCGACCAGCTTCTGCTCAGTCTGATGATGCTGGTGCTGCTTGAGCGCAGCCGCGGCTAGCCTTAGAAACCATCTGCTAATTCAAGCCGTACCGATGCCACTGCCGCAGGTGTTTGCAGCAACCGTCACGCCCACTGGCCAGACGTTTGCAGTGCGTACCGACCAAACCCTGCTGCAAGCTGCCGAGCTTGCGGGCAGCGGCTCGGCAGGTTTTCAAATTGACAGCTCCTGCCGCAACGGCACATGCCGGACGTGTATTTGCCAACTTGTAGAAGGCAACGTGACTTACCGAATTGACTGGCCGGGGCTGAGCATGGAAGAAAAACGCGATGGATTTATATTGCCCTGCGCAGCTTATCCGGCGTCTGACGTGGTGATTCGCCTGCCGTTTTGACATGCCAGGTTGAAACACCGCCTGGTACCTCACCCGATGCTGACGTCAAAGTCATTTTTCAGGGCGGGGTAACTTAAGCGGCGCTGCCGGATTTTAAGAATTATTCAGTTTGCTGAATGCCGGAAAGCAGCCAACCACTTTGGCCCTGGCGTGATTTACGCATGTGCCAAATTTCGTCAAACGACTCGTCCGCCTCGCCCATTTCGGTCTTGATAAAACCCGTGAATCGAACGCTGACAAAGTAGTGCTCGGCCTCCTCTTCAACAGCGACGACGCTGGCGTGAACGCTTGCAACGTCTGTTTTTTGCGTCGCTGCGCCGCGGTCTGCCAACTCCATTTTCAGTTCAGCAAACATTTCAGGGGTGGTGAACTGACGGATGTCGTTCAAATCGCCCGCATCATTGGCCGCTTGCAAACGAGAAAAGTTAACTTTTGCATTGCGCTCAAAACCCGCGACATCAAAGTCAGCCGGAATCTGACCCCTAGCGGTACTACCTGAACCAGCCCCAACGCCAGCACCCGAACCGATGGCTGAGCCAATCACTGAACCAGCACCACCCGGCATGGCCGTCTTGTAAGCAGGCCTCGACTTCTGGGTATCTCCTGGTTTACCTGAGCCAAAGCGGGAATACTGCATGCCGCCACTGTTGGGGTTCGCGCCTTGCTGAGCGGCAGCCCGTCTGCGCATGAACAGGCCAATGACCACCATCACAGCGGCCGCCAAAAGTCCCATCATCAGCATAGAGGCAAGCTCCTCACCAAAACCCAGGTGCGACGCTAGCGCCGCCAAGCCAAGACCAGCGGCCAAACCCGCGACGGGCGCCATCCACGAACGCGATGGAGCAGCCGCCGCACCCGCACCCGCTGCTGGTGCCCCAGCAGATGCTTGTGTTGGAGCCTTGTCAGGTGCTGCCTGGCGCTGCGTGCCCATCGATTTACCAGAGCCCATGCGCTTGGCTGCCTCGGCATCCATGGCAACGGTTGTCAAACCAAAGGCAAAAACGACTGACAACATCAATAAGAATTTTTTCACTTCAATCTCCATTACAAAAAAATGAAGTCACATGATGTCTTGATTCGCAGCATTTACAAAGCATGAAATAGCAGACAAACAGTTCCGTTTTTACGAAGCTTTTGAGCGTTATCAATCACAAATAACCGGAACTTCTGAAATAAACTGCGTCGACCTGATCGCGGTGGCGCTTCGTATTGCCGAATGCCACATGCTTATCAAAATTACTTAAAAAAATTCCAAGGTATTCATGCAAACAATTGCCCCCCTCTGGCTATGGGCCACCTTTACCGCCATCGTTCTGGCGTCACTTTTTATTGACTTTGTAGTGCTAAAAAAGCAGGGCTCTCACGAAATAGGCGTCAAAGAAGCGTTGAACTGGTCGCTGATATGGATTGCCCTCAGCTTCATGTTCAACGGGCTGTTCTGGTGGGCCGTGAAAGACACGACCGGCTCCAGCGAGATTGCCAACACCAAATCGCTGGAGTTTTTGACCGGCTACCTGATTGAAAAATCACTCGCGGTCGACAACATATTTGTTTTTCTGTTGATCTTCACTTACTTCGCAGTACCGCCAGAGTTTCAAAAACGTGTGCTGATGATTGGCATCATCGGAGCGATTGTTTTGCGCACCGTCATGATTTTGGTGGGCGGCTGGCTGCTGGCCGAGTTCCACTGGATCTTGTATGTGTTTGGTGCGTTTTTGATCCTTACCGGCATCAAAATGTGGTGGGCCGCTGGTAAAGAGCCCGACCTGGCAGACAACCCAGCCCTAAAGTTGCTGCGCAAAATTCTGCCAGTCAGTAAAAATTTTGACGGCGAGAAATTTTGGACAGTCGAAAACGGCAAAAAAATCGCCACGCCCCTGTTCATGGTGATTTGCCTGATTGCCCTTACCGACGTGATATTTGCCGTGGACTCCATCCCGGCAATTTTCGCCATCACCAGTGACCCATTCATTGTGCTGACCAGCAACGTATTTGCCATTTTGGGTCTGAGAGCCATGTACTTTTTGCTGGCGGCAGTGGCCAATAAGTTTCACCTGCTCAACTACGGCCTGGCCATAATTTTGGCGTTTATTGGCACAAAGATGTGCTTGATCGACATCTACAAAATTCCAGTGTGGGCGTCGCTAGGCGCAGTGGTCGGCATATTGACCATCACCATGGTGCTGAGCCTGCGCACGGCAAAGCCTGAAGCGAAAGGCTGATAACTAAAGAGGCAAGGCAACTTGCCAATTTGAATGGCAAGGGCTGAGCCAGAATAAAAATTGCGAGGGATTTATCTTGTCTGTTGAGGCTGACCCGATGCCCGACGCAGCGATTGGGCTGAGGGTTTGAACTCCGCAGACCGAGCTGGATAGCAGTTTGTTTTTACTATGAATTTTATAGCTGCTTGCGCCCGTATTTATTGCGCTAGAGTCGATTTAAGGCATGGAAGTGGGCACAATTTGGTGTTTTGTCCCTTTTTATTTGCGGAGCAGGCGTCAGCTTTGGGCCATGAGTGGACTCATGCAGATGGCCGCTATCGGCTCAGTCACTTGAGAACTCCGGTTCCCTATATAGATTCCAGGGATAGGACACCTTTAGACTGGAAGCTGGCTCTTCCGTCACCTTAGAGCAGACATTTAATTCTGTTTAACTCCCAAATCAGCCGCCGCTTCAAGCGGCCGGCTGAATTTGATCGTTATATGCTACTTTGAATTCACTCAATGACCTTCTCCAATGCAGTGGGGCTTTGTACGCAAAGATTTCATACTCGTTTAAAGTTCTCGCGCCCCATTCTGTTTTTAGCCTGTTTTTATCTGAATGAGATGTAATCAATACTTCGCTATGAACAACATTGTTTCTTGCATTGATCAACTCGGCTAAAAGCTGTTTTATGCCAAGATCAGTAGTATGTGCTTCAATAAAGCCCCATTTATCATGCTTTACTGGAGAGTATTTTTCCCACATAGCCTCGAATTCCTGATATAGCCCAATCGTCGCTATTGGATAATTCAAATGTTCTAAATGATATGACGAGAATTCAGAAATAGAATATTCCTGTGATGACAAAAAAGCAGTGGATAAACTATTAACCTGTTCTTCTGAAATATTTGAATTACTAAATTCTGCAATATACTGCCTCGACACAAATGCAACTCGTTCATGTAATGATTTCACTGTAGCAGTCAATGATCCGTCCAGAAATTCCGATATGGAATATCCTTTTATTTTTCGCCCCCCGGTAATTCGAGCATACTCACGAATAAAGCTGTTTACTGCCCATAATGCCTTGTATTCAAAGTCATTTAAGTTGAGACCAATCGATCTATTAATTTCTGTATTTTCGGCATAATCTCGTTTTTCTTTCTCTCGTTGGTGAGATTCTAATTCGCACTTTTCTTCTTCTTTTGTCAGATTACCTGAAAATATTGATCCTGGATAACTGGCATCAGATTTATTTACATCAAATTCATCAAGACAGGGTACAATAATATTAACAACACCTTTTGGTATTTTCGCTTCTCCGTCTCCTATTCCGTCCAAAGAAAAACCATCTGCATCATTACCAACAATATGAAGAATCACGCCATTAGCATGTACAAAGGAAGTATTTGATTCAAATCTAGAGTTGAACGGCAATTTCTTCTGAATAATGTAATACAGCTTAATATTTGTATTTTGTATTCTTGGATTCGTAATTGAAATACTTCCAATCTGAACACTACCGGCTGACCATTGCCCGTCGCCTACTCCACACCCTAGGCCAAGAATATCCGCTGCTGTTGCGTCATCTTCGAAGTCATAATTTACACCCTGTTTACAGGGGATGTTTCCATACTTTCCTGATTTCAGGGCGATTTTATCTCCTGGCCGTGAAGACCAAATGGCATTACCGAGTTCGATCTCATTATTGACTTCAAATATCCTCACAGTTGCACTCCAAAATGCATATAACTATTGATATATCCCGCAGTTTTGCGGGATAACACGGGGCCCAGTCAGATAACGTGGCTTCGAAAATTCGAAATTCATCATGCGAATCAACCGCTTGCGGCGAGCGACTAGGTAGATATACAGGTATATTGAAAACTACAAAGTCGTCGAGTAGATTATCTCAGATATGACCGGCTCACCTCAAGCTGAACGACTAACCTGAAAGACCGCTGTCGCGGCTTACCAGTCATCTGCCAAGTCGACACATCCCTTGAATCAGATGACCGCTTTGTAGCAATTAGTTCAAGAGCCTGTAATTCCGCTTTGTCGTCGCAAGCGGCCTTGGGCCAGCTACGGCCAAAGGCGTCTCGCGTGCCTTCCCAGGTGCGACACGGGCATTGGAAATCAATTAAAGATTGCAGAGTTGGACGTTAGTGAGGTAGCACGGCCGCTCCCCTCACAGCATAGTGCAAGCATCGTCGAAGCTCAAATTTAGATTGTCATCACATACTCGTTCACTACTTTTTCGACGTCAATAAATGGAATACGCGAATCTCTAACACTCCAACTCATCCAAAGTTTTTAACTATAAGTTTTGACCTGATCTTGTTCCGCGCCATTGGCGACTTGGTATGGCGAAAAAGTGAAGACAGCTGGAAGGACAAGCTAATGAACTTCTTTAGCGCTTCAGGTTGCGGGCCGGGGAAGGCCGGTGTAATGAGCTCTTGCCCACTTCCTACAACGGATTGGGTGTTTTGGCGGTGTTAGAAGTTCGCAAGTCCAATCACACTTGCCTTCTCAATATCCTCTATTGGTCAACCATGAAATTTCGCGGATTACTTTTTTCTGCCCTAATCGGCGCGGTTGCTAGTGCACGATCGATGACGCCGATGGCAAGCATCGCGGCAGCGCGACTTTTGGGTTACCGTACACCCGGGCTTCTTGTCATATTGGACCGCCCCCTGTTCAGAACTGGCGCTTTAGCCATGGGGGCAGGTGAATTGCTTGGAGACAAGATGAAGAGCGCGCCAGACAGGACTGCTTTTTTGGGATTGCTGGCACGCGTGATGAGCGCAGGGATTGCAGGCGCAGCATTGGCGCCGCGTGGTCGCGAGCAGGCTGGCTCCATAGCCGCAGTTGCAACCGCCGTTCCCCTGGCCTACCTGACATTGGCAGCCCGCAAGCAGGCCATCGCGCGCATGGGTCAAACTCGCAGCGGTTTAATCGAAGACGCGGTGATCGTTGCCTTGGGCGCTGCAATTGTGGCGCTAGCAGCAAGGTCGAAAAGCAATTTGTGATGGCATCGCGATTATCGTGTTCACCTTACTGCCGCGAGGCCAGAAATTTGACAGGAGCTTGATGAACGTGGCTAAGAACGAAACACTGCCGCACTCTTCCGGCCCCGCTGGAGGGTGGGGGTCGCTAAAAGGCATCGTGAAAATTTTTGGCCAGAGCTGGTCAAGTCCGGGCGCGGTCAGTGCCCTTGCTGGGCTGAACAAACCGAAGGGCGTTATGTGCGTGTCTTGCGCTTGGCCAAAGCCTGCCAAGTATTCGCCGTTCGAGTTCTGCGAGAACGGTGCGAAGGCAACATTGTGGGAATTGACTAGCGCGCGCTGCACACCCGATTTCTGGAAGGACGAGGCGCACACGGTCGGTGCACTGCGCGGCTGGAAGGACCATGATCTTGAAAAGACAGGCAGGCTGACGCATCCGCTGCGTTATGACGCCTCAACCGATCGCTACAGCGAAGTGACATGGGGAGAGGCGTTCAACGACATTGGGGCGAAGCTAAAGGAGTTCGATCCGAACAGCGTTGTTTTTTATGCATCAGGTCATGCGGGGCTGGAAGCGTCCTATCTGTACGCATTGCTGGCCCGCAAGTACGGCACAAACAACCTCCCCCAAAGTTCCAATATGTGCCACGAGACCACTTCGGTGGGTTTGACCAAGGTTATTGGCTCACCAGTGGGCACGATAGTATGGGACGACCTGGCGCAGGCGGATGCCTTCTTCTTCTTCGGCCAGAACCCCGGCACCAACAGCCCGCGCTTTCTGCACCCGCTGAAAGATGCCAAAGAACGCGGCGCGAAGATCATTTCGTTCAACCCGATCATCGAGCAGGGTCTTGTCTCCTTCGTCGATCCGCAGAACCTTGCGGAGATGTTGACTGGCAAGGAAACGAGGATTTCAGATCAATACCACCAGCTGAAAGCGGGTGGCGACATTGCAGCCATCCTCGGCATGTGCAAATGTGTGGTTGAGGCGGACGACCATGCGAAATTAGCTGGCATGGCGGAGGTCATCGATCATTCCTTCATCGAGCAGCACACCACGGGTTTCGACGCGTTCCTCAATGACTGCCGTTCTGTCGCTTGGTCGGACATCGAGCAAGAAAGTGGGTTGACGGAGTCTGCCATCCGGGACGCGGCTGCGGTGTATATCGCTGCAAAGAACGTGATCGGTGTGTATGGGATGGGCTTGACGCAGCACACGCATGGTAGTTTGAACATTGCTATGCTGGTCAATTTGCTGTTGTTGCGGGGAAACATCGGCCGGCCTGGGGCGGGTTGTTGCCCAGTTCGAGGGCACAGTAACGTCCAGGGTCAACGAACGGTCGGCATTGCCGAGAAGGCGCATCTCGTCCCGATGGACAAGCTCATCGAGTTGTTTGGTTTCAACCCGCCCACCGTTGACGGCATGAACATCGTTGAGGCAGTCGAAGGCTTATTTGCCGGCAAGGTGCGGGCTTTTATTTCACTCGGAGGTAACCTGGTGCGCGCCGTACCCGACCAGGGCCGGATGGAGAAAGCCTGGGCCGATCAGAAATTAACCGTGATGGTTTCTACCAAGCTCAATCGCAGTCATCTCTTTCCCGGGGAGACAGCTTACATCTTGCCCTGCCTCGGCCGGATGGAGGCTGATGAACAGGCCGGCGGCCCGCAATCGGTGACGACTGAAGACAGTTTCTCGATGATCAACGGCTCGATTGGCCACCAGAGTCCAGTGTCAAGCGGTGTCAAGAGCGAGCTTGCAATCGTGACGGGGATCGCCAAGGCCGCTTTAGCGCCCGACGATCGGCTCAAGTGGG
>JANNCT010000052.1:0-11791 GCA_031386895.1 Polaromonas sp. | reverse complement strand
TTTGTCTTCTGCTGCATCGTCGCCGTACTCGGTGTGAAAAGACTCAGCCTGCAACCCCTGCTCTGACAAATACCGCACCATGACAGGAATGCTGCCGTGCGTGACAATGATGCGATTCGCCCCGGTGGCGCCGATAGCACCAAACAGACCCGGCCAGTCGGCATGTTCGCTGAGGACAAAGCCCTGGTCGTAAGCGCCTCTGCGCCGCGCACCGCGCAGCTGCATCCACCCACTTGCGAAAGCATCGCTAAAGTCGCCGAACCTTTTTGCCCACGGCCCGGCTGCGGCGCTAGGCGGGCATAGCACCAGCGCACGCTTGAAGTCTGCGGGGTCAGCTACTTCACTGACCAGCCTGGTTTCAGGCAGCTTGACGCCAGCATCGCGGTAAGCGGTGTTGAGTGTCTGGATGGCACTGTGCACAACTATGGGAGCAATCGATGCATCCACTCCACTCAAAATGCGCTGCGCCTTGCCAAAGCTGTAGCACATCAAAACGCTGGCTCTGCCGACTGCTGCGTTGGCCGCCCACCAGGCGTTGATGTCTGCAAAAACTTCTGCATCGTCTCGCCAGCGGTAAATCGGCAATCCGAAGGTTGACTCAGTAATGAACACGTCGCAACGCACCGGCTCAAACGGCGCGCAGGTTTTGTCTGGCGCAACCTTGTAGTCGCCACTGGCCACCCAGGTCTGGCCGCCGTGCGCAAGCCTGACTTGTGCAGAGCCCAACACATGGCCTGCGGGATGCAGCGAAACGGTAACGCCGTTGTGCGTAACTGCCTCGCCGTACTGAACGCTTTGCAGCGCGATGTTGGCTCCCAAACGCGAGCGCAGCACACCTTCTGCAGGGGCAGCCGACAGATAGTGGCCGTGGCCTGTGCGGGCGTGATCGGCGTGCGCGTGCGTAATCACCGCACGCGCTACAGGCCGCCACGGGTCAATATAAAACTCGCCGGGCGGACAATACAGGCCCTCTGGCCTCTGAACAATAAGATCCTGCATAGAAGTTTTTCGAAACTGGTCAGTAGCGTTTGCCCGTGACCCACAGCAAAGTACGCATCACGCCGTAGGCAAACCAGTCCAGCATGCGCTGGGTACGCGGCCTTGCAATGTGCGCGGCGTGTTCAATTCGGCCGCCCTGCAGCGCTACTGCGCTGTGCAGGCATTCGCGCAGCTCAACCGCAAACGCCGCGCCCTCGATTACTACGTTGGCCTCACGCGCCAGCAGCAAACTCAAGGGGTCCAGATTGGACGATCCAACAGTGGCCCAGTGTCCGTCGATCACCGCGACTTTGGCGTGCAGAAAACTTTTTGCGTAGGCGTGGATTTCAATACCCTCTTTGAGCAAGGCGTCGTACACGGGCCGCGACGCGTGGTACTGCATAAAGTATTCGTACTTGCCTTGCAGCAGCACCGTAACCTTGACGCCGCGCCTGGCAGCCGTAATCAATGCCCGGCGCAGCTTGCCGCCGGGCAAAAAATAGGCGTTGGCAATCACGATGTCGGCCTTGGCGTGGCCAATCGCCTTGAGGTAGCTTTTTTCAATGCTGCTGCGATTGCGCAAGTTGTCGCGCAACACCAGCGCAGCGTGAATAGCAGGGTGCCTATCGTTGGGGGCGTTTGGCTTGGCGGGCTCCAGCGTGCTGCTGGTCCGGCCACCATAGCCCGCCGCCTTGAATTCATCCCACGCAGTGCCAAGGTTGCGCTGCCTGGCGCTGTAGCCCGCCTGCACGCGCCACCAGAGCAATGTGACCGCCTCCGCCGCATCCACCGCAAGCGCGCCCGTGGCCGAGATGGCAAAGTCAAAGCGCGGCTCTGTCAGCGGGCCATGGTTGGGATCGTAAAAATCATCAAGTATGTTGATGCCGCCGCAAAAAACGGTGCTCTGGTCTATGACGCACAGCTTGCGGTGCAGCCTTCGCCAGGCCAGCGGTTGCAAAATTGCCCAGCTTGAAGCCAATGGCGAGTACACGCACCAGTCAACGCCAGCGCTTCGCATTTTTTCCTGCCATTCAGGCGGCAGTGGATGCGAGCCAATACCGTCAACCAGCACCTGCACCGTCACGCCGCGGTTGGCTGCGCGAATGAGCGCGTCGGCTACGTCAGCACCAGCGCCAAACACGTCGAACAAATAGGTTTCCATTTGCACCCACCCTGCCGCACCATCAATTGCCTCAATCAGGGCAGGGAAATACGCACGGCCGCCTTGCAGCAGCCGCAGGTTTTCAGCAATGTGCCGGCTCCTTTTTTCGCTCTGTTGACTGGATTGCATAACCTAGGTTACGACAAAAATCGCGGCAACATCAATATCGCTTCGGCGTTCGACGGGGAGTAGCAGGCATCCGCCGCAGCGCGATACGGCAACCATCGAAATGCTGTGTGCTCTGCAGGGCTCAGCGTAACGCCGGTTTGCGCCGGGACACACAGGCTGAAAACATGCTCGGTATTGCGCGTAACTCCCGGCGCGTAACGGTGCCGCCACGCCGGATAAATTTCGTAAATGTTTGATACGCCCCAGTCAATGATGAGATCTGGAGCCGTTTGAATGCCGGTTTCTTCAATCACCTCACGCGCAGCAGTAGCCCTAAGCGACTCATTCAAAAAATCTTTTGAGCCGGTGACGCTTTGCCAAAACCCAGGATGGTCGGCGCGCTCAATCAACAGCACATCAGCGCTTGGTGTGTGCATGATCACCAAAACAGACTCGGGGATTTTGAATGTCAAAAAAGAACCCTTCACAGCATGGGCGATTCAACAGGTCGAGGCGACCTGGAGCGCGCCCAACCGATTAATTAACGCCCCGTCTTATGCCGCCGCAGGCGCACGCAGGCGGATGTGCAACTCTTTGAGTTGCTTCTCATCTACCGGGCTTGGTGCATGTGTCAGCAAGCATTGCGCGCGCTGGGTTTTAGGAAAGGCAATCACGTCACGGATGGATTCAGCGCCGGTCATCATCGTCACAATGCGGTCCAGGCCAAAGGCCAGGCCGCCGTGGGGCGGCGCACCGTACTGCAAGGCGTCGAGCAAAAAGCCAAACTTTTCTTGCGCTTCTTCGGGGCCAATTTTCAACGCGCTAAATACCTTGCTCTGCACATCAGCCTGGTGGATACGTACCGAGCCACCGCCGAGTTCCCAGCCATTGAGCACCATGTCATACGCCTTGGCAATGCATTTGCCCGGGTCGGTGTCCATCCAGTCCTCATGGCCGTCCTTAGGGGCGGTGAAGGGGTGGTGCACGGCGCTCCAGCGGTTGTTGGCTTCGTCGTGTTCAAACATCGGAAAGTCCACTACCCAAAGCGGCTTCCAGCCCGCTGTGAACAGGCCCAGTTTTTTACCCAACGGGCTCAGACCCACTTTGAGGCGCAGCGCGCCGATGCTGTCGTTTACTATTTTGGATGTGTCAGCGCCGAAGAAAATCAGGTCGCCGTTAGCTGCTTGTGTTCGCTTCAAAATCTCTGCAATGGCTGCGTCGTGAATGTTCTTGACGATAGGGCTTTGCAGGCCTTCACGGCCCTTTGCAACATCGTTGACTTTGATCCAAGCCAAGCCTTTTGCGCCGTAAATTTTCACGAACTCGGTGTAGCCGTCGATCTCACCGCGGCTCATTTCAGAGCCACCCGGAACGCGCAACGCCACTACCCGGCCACCCGGTGATGTGGCCGGTGCGCTGAAGACTTTGAAGTCAACATCGGCCATCACGTCGGTCAGTTCTGTAAATTCGAGGCTGACGCGCAAGTCGGGCTTGTCAGAGCCGAACCGGTGCATCGCCTCAGAGTAAGCCATCACCGGGAAATCGCCCAGGTCGGTGTTCAGTACGGTTTTGAAAATATTGGTGATCATGCCCTGGAACATGTCGCGAATGTCTTGCTCGCCCATGAACGACGTCTCAATATCAATCTGTGTGAACTCTGGCTGGCGGTCAGCGCGAAGGTCTTCATCCCGAAAGCACTTGGTGATCTGGTAGTAGCGGTCATAGCCCGCCACCATCAAGAGTTGCTTGAACAGTTGCGGGCTTTGCGGCAGCGCGAAGAAGTGCCCTTCATTGACGCGGCTGGGCACCAAATAATCACGCGCACCTTCGGGAGTGCTTTTGGTCAGCATCGGGGTTTCGATATCGATGAAACCGTTGGCATCCAGAAACTTGCGCGTTTCCATGGCCACGCGGTAACGCAACAGCAGGTTGTTTTGCATGTACGGGCGGCGCAGGTCCAGCACCCGGTGCGTCAGGCGCGTGGTCTCTGACAGGTTGTCATCGTCCAGCTGAAACGGCGGCGTCACGCTGGGGTTCAGCACCGTCATTTCCTGGCACAGCACTTCAATCTTGCCGCTTTTCAAGTTGTCATTCACGGTGCCTTCAGGACGCGCGCGCACGAGCCCTTTGACCTGAATACAAAACTCGTTGCGCACGCCTTCGGCAGTGGCGAACATGTCTGCGCGGTCCGGGTCGCAAACGACCTGCACATAACCTTCGCGGTCACGCAAGTCGACAAAAATCACGCCACCGTGGTCACGCCTGCGATTGACCCACCCGCAGAGGGAAACGGTTTGGCCCAACAAGGCCTCTGTCACCAGGCCGCAATAATTTGTACGCATTTGGGAAGTCATAATTTTTTAAGTTGCTTGGGCTTGTTATTTGTATTTGTCACTTGGGTTTGTATGTCGCCGCGCTGCCCGGCACCACAACGCCCATTGAAATGACGTAGGTGAGCGCTTCGTCCACACTCATTTTCAGCTCGATGCAATCCTGTCGCTTGAGCATCACGAAGTAACCGCCAGTCGGATTCGGCGTGGTGGGAACGTACACGCTTAAATAGTCGCCAGACAAATGGTTGCTGACGTCGCCGCCGGGCGTGCCGGTTTGAAAACCAATCGTCCAAACCCCTTCGCGCGGCCACTGTACCAGCAGCGCTTTGCGAAACGCGTTACCGTTTTCAGAAAACAGCGTATCCGAGACTTGTTTAACGCTGGAGTAAATGGAGCGAACAATAGGAATGCGGTTGAGCAACTGGTCCCACCAGCTGACCAACTTTCTGCCAAAAAAGTTGCTCGTAACAGCGCCAATAACCAGCACAATAGCCAGCGCTAGCAACACGCCAAAGCCGGGTATGTGAAAGCCGATAAGTTTGTCAGGGTGCCAGCTGCCCGGCAATATATCCAGCGTCTGGTCAAGCGTTGCGATAAACCAGTTCAGCAACCACACAGTAATGCCCAACGGCACCAAAACCAAAAGGCCGGCGAGCAGCCATTTGCGAAAGGCGGCCACTATGTGCTGCCCTTGACTGCAGCAGGCGTTAGCGAGCTGGCAGGTGCCGGGGCAGCGGCTTGCACTGCTGGCGCAGCACTGGCGTTAACGGTAGAGGCGGCAGGGCTCGCAGGTGCGGCGGTGTCACCCGGCTTTGCTGCTTTGTCTGCACCACCTTCTTTGGCGGGCTCGCCTGATTGCGCGCCGCCGCGAAAGTCAGTTACATACCAGCCCGAGCCCTTCAGCTGAAACCCAGCCGCGGTAAGCTGCTTTTTAAACGCTGGTGCACCGCACACTGGGCAGTCCACAAGCGGCGCATCTGACATTTTTTGCAAGACATCTTTTGCATGCCCGCAGGAATCGCATTTGTAGGCGTAAATTGGCATGTTTTGAAGCACTTCTGGAGGTAAACGCATCTGGAAAATTGCAGACACGCAAAGCCTTAAATTATAAGGGTTAGCCTAGAAAAGTCTGACCCTCAAAATCACTTGCATCACCAGTAGCCCCAGCAGAAAACCGACGCCGCCGTAAATAATGCCTTGCAACAACTTGTTGGTACGTTTTTGCTCGGCCAGCAGCTCAACGAGCTCACGGCGATTCGAGTCTGGCCGTTCTTTGAGGTACTGGGACAGCAAACGCGGCAAACCGGGCAGCAGCTTGGCGTAAGAAGGCGCTTCTGCTTTGAGCTGTGCCAGCAGCTTTTCGGGCCCGATCTGCTCAATCATCCATTTCTCTAAAAATGGCTTGGCAGTACTCCACAAATCCAGATCAGGATCGAGCTCACGGCCCAAACCTTCAATATTAAGCAGCGTTTTTTGCAGCAAAACGAGCTGCGGTTGAATTTCCACATGAAAACGCCGTGATGTTTGAAACAGCCGCATCAACACCAGGCCTAGCGAAATTTCTTTCAATGGGCGGTCAAAGTACGGCTCGCAACAGGCGCGAATGGCAGATTCAAGTTCATCGACCCGGGTGGTTGCGGGTACCCAGCCAGATTCAATATGCAGCTCGGCAACGCGCTTGTAATCCCGCCGGAAAAACGATGAGAAATTTTGCGCCAGATACTCTTTATCCACTTCAGTCAGCGTACCAACGATACCGAAGTCCAGCGAAATGTATCGGCCAAACGTGGCGGGCTCGAGGCTGACCTGGATATTGCCGGGGTGCATGTCGCCGTGAAAATAGCCATCACGAAACACTTGCGTGAAAAAAATTGTTACGCCATCACGCGCGAGCTTTTGCATGTCGACACCTGCATCGCGCAGGCGCTGGGTCTGGCCAATGGGCACCCCCTTCATGCGCTCCATCACCATCACGTCGGGCATGCAGAAGTCCCAGATCATCTCGGGAATCATGACCAGATCCAGGTCTTTCATGTTGCGGCGCAGCTGCGCGCCGCTGGCAGCTTCTCGCAGCAGATCCAGCTCGTCATGCAGGTATTTGTCAAACTCGCCAATGACTTCACGCGGCTTCAAACGCTTGCCGTCTGCAGATGAACGCTCGACCCATCCGGCCATCATGTGCATCAAGGCCAGGTCTTTTTCAATCGCTGGCTTCATGTTTGGGCGCAGCACTTTTACAGCCACTTCGCGTCCGCTGGGCAGCACCGCAAAGTGCACTTGGGCAATTGACGCGCTGGCAATGGGCGTCAAATCAAAGCTGGCAAAAATCTTATCGAGTGGCCTGCCGAATGACTTTTCAATAATGGCCACTGCAAGAGCTGATTCAAACGGCGGCACGCGGTCTTGCAGGTGGGCCAGCTCGTCGGCAATGTCTGGCGGCAACAGGTCACGGCGCGTGGACATGACCTGCCCAAACTTTACAAAAATGGGGCCCAGGCTTTCCAGCGCCTCCCGCAAACGCTCGCCGCGTGGCGCCTTCAGGTTGCGGCCAATCGAAACGATGCGGCGTAAGGCTCGAATCCACGGCTTTTGAAAGCCAGAGAGCACCAGCTCGTCCAAACCAAATCGCAAAACCGTCCAAACAATAAACGCGCCTCTGAAAATTCGATTCATGAAGCGGCCTTTGCAGCGCCTGCTACCTGGGCAGATACAAAGGGACTACCAGGCGCTGAGGCCAAGAACTGCTTCAAGCCAGACGCCATGCGCCGGGCAGCATCCGCCAATGCATGCGCAGGAACGTCGCCCAGGATGCGGGACAAATCTTCTTCAAAGTCCCAGCGCAAATTTTCAGCAAGCCAGCCCAGTTCAGCGGCAAGCTGAACATCGCCCTCAATTTTTACCGGCGGGCTCTTTCCAGCCAATACAGACTGGAGAACGCTCACCGGCGAATCAGCACTCACTGCAACCAGCAAATCGGGCTTGGCATCGGTTGGGGCGCAGTCCAGCAAGCCAGCCGGCGTTACCAGCAAATCAAGTCCGAACAAGCCCCAGCGCAGATGCAGCACGCTGCCTTTTTTACGCATCAAGCGGTCTTGCGCCTCTTTTTCCTGCATCAAGACATGGTTTAAAAAAAGCACCAGCCGCTTCTGCGTCTCATCTACCGCCCACGCGGGTGGCTTGAAACGTTCGGCCAGGGACTGCACAAAAGAAAAAGGGAACGTGTTATTCATACGTTTCCGATTTTCACTCAGATTAAGAAAGTTACTGGGAGGATTACACCGTGTACACCGAACAAAAGGTCATTGCCCCATCAAGCCGGCGCCGCGAAACCGGCTTCGCCAGGCCGCAGACCCAACAGCCCCCTCGCGGCTGGAGCCTGTTACTCCAAACCTGCTTGAGCAGGTTTGGACAGGCGACAGATGCGAAGCCTGGGGCGAGCGGCGGCCTGCCAAGTTGCAGAGAGCTACACGCAGTGAGCGACCGTGGGGGCTCACTGCAACGCTTGGACCCCGGCTACCAACCAACCGCCGCCACCGGTTTTAGGTTTGGTCATGTTCCATACTTCACGGAACGGGCTGGCTCCTGCGGAAGCGTCTTCCCGGATCATGCCGGAAAACTCGACACTGGCCATGTAGGTTTCACTCAATTCTTCAATGCCCAGCAACTTGGCATCCAGCATTTGCACGTCGGTTTTGTTGCTGCCAGCGCCGGTGTGCGACTCACGCTCGGCCAGCTGGGTTTTGATCTCGCCCAGCATTTCATCGGTCATCATGGTGCGCAGATTGTTGATGTCTGAGCGGTCCCAAGCGTCCTGGAGTGTCAAAAAGTTGGCTTTGCAGGCCTTGAGGAAACCGTCGGTGTCAAACCCCTCTGGAACACCCCATGTCTGCGAGCCAGCCAACCCGGAGCCGATCATCGAACCTGATCCCACAGGCTGTTTGCTGGCATCAAAAGCCATGCTGTTGCGCTCCCAAGGGCGGGCAGAAGAATCGTTGCCTACGTTTTCAGGGCTGTAATTTTTAGGCGTGCTGGCGTTGCCTGCACCTTGAAAAGCAAACGGAGATTTCGCAGCAGCTGAGTTGCCTCCCTTGAATTTGCGGTACAAAAATCCACCGACCACCATGATGACGAGTGCCAGTAAGGCAAACATGATGATCTGGCCAAACGCACCGCCTAAACCCAACGACGAAGCCAGCCAAGCTAAACCAAGGCCCGCAGCCAGGCCGCCCAACATCGCGCCCCACGGCTTTTTAGGTGCAGCGGCAGCTGCGGCGCCCGCAGCAGCGGGGGCTGCTGGCGTGGCAGCGGGTGCAGCCTCGCGCTTCGTCACATTGGACGATTGCTGCCCCATGGACTTGCCGCCGCCCATGCGCTTGGCAGCCTCAGCAGACGTGCCGGCTAGCGTCATGGTGACGGCTAGGGCGCAAGAAACAATGATGGACCATATTTTCATGACATCTCCTTCAACTAATTTTCAACAATGGTTCAAACAAAAACTTTAAAAAATTCAGAACTTGAATTCCTTAAATTCTTTAGCACTTGATTGCAACATGCAACGCCACAACTCCGCCAGACATGTTGTGATAGTCCACATGTCCAAAGCCGCCTTTAAGCATCATGGCCTTTAGCGCGTCCTGGTCCGGATGCATTCGGATCGATTCGGCAAGGTACTGGTAACTTGCATCGTCGTTGGCTACCAGCTTGCCCAACTTCGGCAAAACGTTGAATGAATACCAATCGTAAATCTTCTCCAGCGGCTTAGCCACCTTGGAAAACTCTAACACCAGCAACTTGCCCCCAGGCTTGAGCACCCGCCGCATTTCCTGCAGCGCAGCGTCTTTGTGCGTCATGTTGCGCAGCCCGAAAGCCACTGTCACCACATCAAAGTACGCGTCGGCAAAGGGCAAATGCTCAGCATCGCAGGCCAGCGTTGGCAGGCTGACCCCGGCGTCCAGCAGCCGGTTGCGGCCTTCGCGCAGCATGGCTTCATTAATGTCGGTATGCACTACTTGCCCGGTGGGGCCGACCTTGGGCGCAAAAGCCAGCGCCAAGTCGCCAGTGCCGCCAGCAATGTCCAGTACCCGCTGGCCGCTTTTGACGTTGGCGACCAGTACGGTGTAAGCCTTCCACGCGCGGTGCATGCCGACAGACATCAAGTCGTTCATTACGTCGTATTTGGACGCGACTGAATCGAAAACGCCGCGCACGCGAGACGCTTTTTCCTGCTCGTCAACCGACTGAAAACCGAAGTGGGTGGTGCTCATATTCAAATGGTAAAGGGCATTTCGTCCAACTGCTGTTACAACCTTGTCGGGCTTCGGGGTATTGAGCGCTTGGCCTACTTTTGTGGGTTAAAAAAACAACAGACGTAGCGCGGCGAGCCTAGTGAGCGGAGCAGCTTGTACCGCTTGCGGTCACCATCTGCGCACTGCGCGACATGCCGGCTGCCTCCAGGCGTTGCAAATAGTCGCTCCACAGTTGGGTTTGCTGCTGACCCAGCTGATACAAGTACTCCCAGGTAAACAAGCCGGTGTCGTGGCCATCGCTGAAGACGGGTTTGACGGCGTAATTGCCAATCGGCGTGAGTTCAACCACCGTGACATCCTGCTTGCCTGTTTGCAGCACTTCCTGGCCCGGTCCGTGTCCCTTGACCTCAGCCGAGGGCGAATACACGCGCATCAATTCAAACGGGATTTTGAAAGCTGCGCCGTCTGAAAAGCAGACTTCCAGCACACGCGACTGGCTGTGTACGGTGAATGCGGTGGGCGTGGGTGCCTGTGAAAATAGAGTGGACATGAGGACGAACTTTTAAATTGGGCGGGTAAGGGCTGAATCAAGCCGACAGCGCATCCGCAATGGCACGATTAACGGCTGCGCATTTTGCAGTGATTTGCGCCAACTTTTCACTGTTTTCAGCGCGCTGCGCGGGTGACCACACCGGCGCCGGGAAATGCGTGTCCCAGTCAAACCGGGCAATCACATGCCAGTGCAAGTGGGGAACCATGTTGCCCAACGCGGCCAGGTTGATTTTGATGGGCTCCAGTTGATCGCGCAGTACTTGCTCGACTGCCACCACGGCGTTCATGCAGAGGTTGCGTTCGCTTACTGACAAGCTTGAGAACTCAGCCACATGCGCATTCCACACCACGCGGTAGAAAGCCGGAAACCCCGCTTCAACCGCCTGGATGATGCGAAACTGCTCATTTTTAAACACCAGCAGCCCGCCATCGGCCTCGCACAGCGGGCAGCCGTTAACCTTCACACCAGTACGCGCTCAATGCCGCCATGATTGGCGGAGTCAACATACGTCTGCAACCAGTCTTTGCCCAAGATTTGATTTGCCATTTCAACCACGATGTAATCGGCTTCCAGCAAACCGTTCTTCATGTCGTCCTGGTAGCGCGACAAGCCTTGCAGGCAGCTTGGACAGCTGGTCAAAATTTTGACATTTTGTTTTTCACTAACAGCGCCTGATGCTCTCAGCGCGGCTTCACCCTTTTGCAATTCTTCTTCTTTTCTGAACCGCACCTGGGTCGAAATGTCAGGCCGCGTCACGCCCAGCGTGCCGGACTCGCCGCAGCAGCGCTCGTTTTTCAGCACGTTGTCGCCGAGCAGCGCTTTGACGGTTTTCATTGGCTCTTGCAGCTTCATCGGGCTGTGGCATGGGTCATGGAATAAATATCCATTCCCATCGCCATTCTCCGGCCGCAACGTGATGCCTTTTTCAAGCAAATATTCGTGAATATCAATGATGCGGCTACCGGGGAATATCTTGTCAAATTCGTAGCCCTGCAACTGGTCGTAGCAGGTGCCGCAGCTCACCACCACGGTTTTGATGTCGAGGTAATTCAGCGTGTTGGCCACGCGGTGAAACAGCACCCGGTTGTCAGTGATGATTTTGTCGGCTTTGTCAAACTGGCCGCTGCCTTTTTGCGGGTAACCGCAGCACAAATAGCCCGGTGGCAACACGGTTTGAACGCCCGCATGCCATAGCATGGCCTGTGTGGCCAAACCGACCTGGCTGAACAAACGCTCAGAACCACAACCAGGGAAGTAAAACACCGCCTCCGTCTCAGCCGTGGTGGCCTTCGGGTTGCGAATGATGGGCACGTAGTCTTTGTCTTCAATATCCAGCAATGCGCGTGCGGTTTTCTTGGGCAGGCCACCCGGCATTTTCTTGTTGATGAAGTGGATCACCTGCTCTTTGACA
>JANNCT010000007.1:0-46524 GCA_031386895.1 Polaromonas sp. | reverse complement strand
GGCCCTTGAGCTCTGGACTGTAAAAACGTCTTTGGGGGCGACTGGCAGGTGCTTCGCTCGCTATGGTGTGCATGATCTTCATCGTGCACACTATCTCTTGAACTCAGCTTCGCCTCAAGATGCGTTGCCCGGACGCTTACGCCTGGCCGCGCGCATGAAAGCCTCGGCAGATGCCTGGTCGCGGGCTGTTGCTGAAGCCAAATCAGACCAGCGCTTGTGGGCTGCCGCCAAAAAAGACGACCGGATCATGAGCGACTTGCACGCGGCGATGTCGCGCAGCGAGCAAGATTTTGACGAGCCAGTTGCAGCCAGATTTGCAGCAAAAGTTGCAGCTAAGGTCGCAGCGGCTCCAGCACCGGCTGCGTTGCAAAATGCGCAAAAACCAGCCCTGCGCGCCTACCAGAAGCTGTACATCTAAACCAGCCGCCTTGGCTGCTGGCTCAAGCCGCCAGGCGCTTTTCAATCACGGCTTTGGTGTCTAGCAGGGCTTGCGGCAAATGGTGCGCAAGCTGGGTAAACAATTCATCGTGCAGGGCCAGCCCGGCCTCCAAGTAGAAATGTGCTCATGGTTCAATTAACTTTAATGAGAAACCAGCGTTGGCACGCTTTTTCAAGACTGGGACTGGTCTTTCGGGCAACCGATACGCGCCAGTGCTGTTCGATGAACTTACTCATGGTTGCTGTGTAGTCAGGCCCTACTACTCCTCCAGAATCATCAGGTACCAAGGCGTCGCGAATGTTCTTGCTGGTGCTCTTACGAGCAATATCTACCAATGCTCTCTTAGCATGTACTTCGCCATCTGGGTCGATCGGCAATGCATTGATCGGAACCTTTAAGAAACGAGCCATTGCCTGACGATCAGCAAGAAGCCAGCTCTCCATCATGCGCACAGCAATGCGAAGATGAAAACCTGCTGATTTGTAAGGCAACTTTCTGGCCAGAAGCAATGGAGCGCATAGTTCTTGTTCTAGATCAGCCAAACCCATAACTGGCGTATTTCTACCTGCTTCGTTGTAACGCGCTGCAATAAGCCAGAACTTGTTCCCGCCGCCCGCATTCCGGATGATTGGCTGTAAATCAGCGCGTCCAATCTGATCAAGTACCGTCGGCAAAAACACTGACTCCATATAACCCTCTACGACTGCTGGAATAGCCATTTCAGGCGTCCAGTTTGGAGAATAAGTCAATCTGTTCTTTGGCTGTCATTGGCATCACTACATCGGCTACAGTAAGCCCGCCCTCCAGCGCTTGGCGTATGCCCGCAATATCAGCTCCATGAACGACCTCTGATCCTTCAGATGCAGGACGAACCAAAAGAATTTCATTCGGGCCAATACCCTCGTCACTCATAAGTTCGTCACTATGGGTTGAGATAAATGCCTGGCGACCGCCAGCAATTCTCTGTGCGCGATGGATAAACGGTGCGAGTTGACGCACCAAAGCCGTATGCAAAGAAAGCTCAGGCTCCTCTAGAAGCAAGGGGCCAGATTTTTCCTGTAGCGCCCAAAGCAACCCAATCAAACGCAAAGTGCCGTCTGAAAACTCCCTTTCATCCTGCTTGGCTGCTGGTCCTCGCCAGTGCTTGAACTTAGCCTGTAGGTGCGGATTGTTGTTCTCGTCTGGCACTAACTCCAAGTCTGTCAAGTTTGGCACTGCAGTTGCGAGTACTTTGCGGATACGGTCAAGTCTCGCTTCCTTGGTCTTGCTTGGGGTGCCGCGAATACGAGACAGCAGGTCACGCCCGTAAGCGTCCGCACCCAAAGACTCTTCGGCAGGCCGCTGTTCTTCCCTGATGAGCTGCGGGACCAGATGCAAATAGCCTACGCTGGCAAAAAACTCCGCCAGTTCCCTAAAGGGTTGGTTCTGTGTCACTTGTTGTAGCCAAGTCTGAGTTAACAGCTTGGCGTCGTCTCGATCTTCTTTTGATGGACGAGTAAAAAGCTTGGTCCAAGCGTTTTCATTTGGTGACTTCTTCCAGACACCTTCTTTAGTAACGACTGGTACCAAACCTAATTTTTTATCGCCCTTGTTAAAGGCCAAAAGGTAGCGCCAACCCGAGCCGTCAGCGGCTATAACGTCAACGCTGATTTCAATATCGGAGCTGGCCGGCGCTCGATAGTGCAACGAACGCAATCGTGATATTCCCCGGCGATTTTTGACAGCAGTTGCCAAGCCGCCTCCTTCTGCAGCCACCTCCCGCAAGAAACGAAATACATCCAGCAAATTAGATTTACCAATAGCGTTCGGTCCGACGATGAACATGCGGCGCACAAGCTTGACGTCTACCTGCGCAAAATTACGCCAATTTTTTAGCTTTAAGTGTGAAAAACGGATTATTTGACTCACTACGTACCCCCTTGATCAATTGACCCTAGTGTATGGACGTGGTTGATGGTTTCGCTCTCATATCTTCTAGATGTTAAAAAACCGCGCCTTGGCGCGGTTTTTACTCGGACGCGAAGAACTTTAAGCCGCCAGGCGCTTCTCAATCACGGCTTTGGTATCCAGCAGGGCTTGCGGCAAATGGTGCGCAAGCTGGGTAAACAATTCAGTGTGTAGTGCCAGCTCGGCTTGCCAGGCGGCTTTGTCAATGCTGGTGACGGTGTTGAACTGCTCGGCTGAAAAATCAAGCCCTGTCCAGGTCAGGTCAGCGTAGTTGGGCGTTACGCCCATCAGATTGTCGGTGCCGTGGCCGTTGCCTTCAATCCGGTCAATCATCCACTTCAACACGCGCATGTTCTCGCCATAGCCAGGCCAGACGAATTTGCCGTCGGCACCTTTGCGAAACCAGTTGGTGGTGTAGATTTTTGGCATCGCCGCGCCAGAAGCTGCACACAGCTTTTCAAGCTTTGCGCCCATGCCGAGCCAATGCGCAAAATAGTCGCTCATGTTGTAGCCCGCAAACGGCAGCATCGCAAACGGGTCGCGGCGCACCACGCCGGCCTGGCCGGTAGCAGCGGCGGTGGTCTCACTGCCCATGGTGGCGGCCATGTACACGCCTTCTGTCCAGTTGCGCGCTTCAGTGACCAGTGGCACTGTGGTCGAGCGGCGGCCGCCAAACATGAATGCATCAATCGCCACGCCTTTCGGGTCGTCCCATGCGGCGTCAAGCGCCGGGTTGTTGGTGGCGGCCACGGTGAATCGGGCGTTGGGGTGGGCGGCTTTTGCGCCAGTGGCTTTGGCAATGGCCGGTGTCCAGTGGTTGCCTTGCCAGTCAATTGCGTGGGCCGGGCAGTCGTTTGCGTCTTTGCCCATGCCTTCCCACCACACGTCGCCGTCGTCTGTCAAAGCGACGTTGGTAAATATCGTATCGCGCTCAACGCTGGTCATGCAATTCGGGTTAGTCAGCGTGTTGGTGCCGGGGGCAACGCCAAAGTAACCTGCCTCGGGGTTAATCGCGTACAGCTTGCCATCGGCTGCGGGCTTAATCCAGGCAATGTCGTCGCCAATGGTGGTGACTTTCCAGCCCTCGAAGCCAGCCGGTGGAATCAGCATGGCAAAGTTGGTTTTTCCGCAGGCGCTTGGGAAGGCGGCTGCCACGTGGTATTTTTTGCCTTGCGGCGTGGTCACGCCCAAAATCAGCATGTGCTCGGCCAACCAGCCTTCGCTTTGGCCCATGGTCGACGCAATGCGCAACGCAAAGCACTTTTTGCCTAGCAACGCATTGCCGCCGTAGCCAGAGCCGTACGACCAGATCTCGCGCGTTTCAGGAAAGTGCGAAATGTATTTGGTCGGGTTGCACGGCCAGGTTACATCAGCCTGCCCGGCCTGCAAGGGCGCGCCCACGGTGTGCACACAAGGCACAAAATCGCCATCGGTGCCCAGCACATCAAACACGGCTTGGCCCATGCGCGTCATGATTTTCATGTTCACGGCAACGTAGGGGCTGTCAGACAATTCGATGCCAATGTGCGCAATCGGCGAGCTGAGCGGGCCCATTGAAAAAGGCACCACATACATCGTGCGGCCTGCCATGCAGCCGTCAAACAGCGGCTGCAGGGTGCTGCGCATCTCGGCTGGGGCCATCCAGTTGTTGGTCGGGCCGGCATCTTCTTTTTTGGCTGAGCAAATGTAGGTGCGGTCTTCAACCCGGGCGACGTCAGTTGGGTCACTGCAGGCCAAAAAGCTGTTGGGGCGTTTGGCGGGGTTCAGTTTCTTGAAAGTGCCTGCATCGACGAGTTGCTGGCACAGGCGCTGGTATTCGGCCTCGGTGCCGTCGCACCAGTAAATGCTGTCGGGCTTGCACAAGGCGGCCATGTCGGCAACCCAGGCAACCAGCTTGGCGTTTTTCACGTAGCTGGGCGTATTCAAATTTAGCCCTTGCATGGCGGGGTGGTTCATAGCGGCAAATTCCCTGAGTTAATCCAAAGTTAAAAACGTGATGTCGGCAAGCGTCTGGTGTTTCAAACGGTTTGTCGATATGGCGCTTGGGGGCATTCGGTGTAGCTGCGCGTCTGGCATGGCGGGGCGGGTCGCAGCGGGTGTGTGCTGCGGCGCGGGCCTTGCGTTGCGGTGGGTTCGTTGCAGCGCCAAGGCGGCTTGTTTGCCGGCCAGAGTTGACATTTTAAGAACAACCGCCGTAAGTTACCAAACAGGTACGGCCAAAAGATATGCAAAACTTGCATGGGGTTATGCAGAAAACACCAGCATGACGATGCGTTTTCATGAGGCGAAAAAAAGCCCGCTTCTGCGGGCTTTCATGTGGTCGGAAAAACCAGCTTTAAGCCATAAAAATAGCGATAAAAGCCAGTAAAAACATCAAAACGCCGCCAACAATGGGCAAGATAATCGGCGCTGCGTGGGCCACCGCGTCAATCGCATCCGGCGTGGCCGGTGCAGCGTTGCCGTCAGTTGCCGTGTGGTGGGCATCTGCTGCATGGGGCTTGGAGTGTGATGCGTTTGACATGAGGCTTCCTGAAATATGTTGGTGTGATTTTACCTTGGTTGAGCTGAACAAATGAAAACATGCTGAAGCTGCTGTCTGTACAAATCGGCGCTGCCCGCCGGGTAAAAATGGGCGAGCGCAGCATTCTGACGGCGATGGGCAAGCAGCCGGTGCCTGGCAATGTGCCCGTCATGCCGCTGGGGCTGATGGGCGACGAACAGGCTGATTTGTCGATCCATGGCGGGCTTGAAAAAGCCATTTATGCATACCCGTCGGAGCATTATTCGTTTTGGTCAGATGCGCGGCTCAGCGCTGCTGTCAGCCCGTTCGACGACTTGCTGCAACCGGGCTTGCTGGGTGAAAACCTGACGCTGAGCGGCTTGCTGGAATCCGATGTTTGGGCCGGTGACGTGCTGCAGTTTCCCAACTGCGCATTGGCCGTGACGATACCGCGCGAGCCATGCCACAAATTCAACGCTGCTATGGGCTTTGCGCAGGCATCACGCCTGATGGCGACGAGCGGGTTTTGCGGCTTTTACCTGTCGGTGCGCGAAGCTGGCTCGATCAGCGCTGGCGAGAGTTTTGAGCTGGTTGCCGGTCGGCGCGGTGCCAGCATTCCGCAGCTTTTTAACGCCAAGATGCGCAAGCATTTGCGTTAAGCGCGTCTCTGCAGATTTTGCGCTATTAAATTAATAGCTGCTTACGCCCATATTCGTTGCGCTAAAGGCACTATTTGCTTTAAAAACTGGTCAATTTTGTGCTGCAGCGTCAAATCCCGCTGTTGCCAGCGCCGCCAGCACTTCCTGAATATGCTCACGGCCCCGGGTCTGAATTACCAATTCAATCTCAACGCTTTGCGCTGCCAGCAGCGTGAAAGCGCGCTGGTGGTGCACTTCATCGATATTCGCCCCTGCCGCAGCAACAGTAGCAGTTATTTTTGCGAGCGCACCAGGCACATCGCGCACGCTGACGGTAATGCGCGCCAGCCGCCCGGCCCGCACCATGCCCCGCTCAATGATCGACGCCAGCAGCAACGGGTCGATGTTGCCGCCACACAGCACCAGGCCAACCTTCTTGCCTGCAAACCGCTCGGGGTATTTCAGCAGGGCGGCCAGTCCCGCTGCGCCAGCCCCTTCCACCAGAGTTTTTTCAATTTCAAGCAGCATGACAATGGCCTGCTCAATGTCGCCCTCATCGACCAGCAGCATGTCACTGACCAGCTCCTTGATGATGGCAGTCGCTATCACCCCCGGCGTGCCCACCGCAATTCCGTCGGCAATGGTGCTGCTGCCCTGTGCGTGTTGCGTGCCTTTGATGGCGTTGACCATGCCGGGAAATCTGCTGGTTTGCACGCCAACAATATCAATAAATGGTTTAAGTGCCTTTGCAGCCACCGCAATTCCTGCAATCAACCCGCCGCCACCAACTGCAATTACCAACGTGTCCAGCTCGGGCACGGCCTGCAGCATTTCCAGGCCAATGGTGCCTTGCCCTGCAACGATGTCCTCGTCGTCATACGGGTGCACAAACACCAGGCCCTGCTCCCTTGCCAGCGCCAGGGCGTGGCTGCGCGATTCGTCCAGTGTGTCGCCATGCAGCACCACAGTTGCGCCAAAGCCGCGCGTGCGCTCGATTTTTACGCCCGGTGTAAAACGCGGCATCACAATCGTCGCGTGCACACCCAACCGCTGCGCGTGGAATGCCACGCCTTGTGCGTGGTTGCCCGCGCTCATTGCAATCACGCCGCGCTGGCGTTCAGCTGGTGTGAGCTGCGCCAGTTTGTTGCAGGCGCCCCGTTCTTTGAAAGAAGCGGTATATTGCAAATTTTCAAACTTCAAAAAAATTTGCGCACCGGTAAGGTTAGACAATGTGCGCGACTCAACGCAGGGCGTGTTCAGTACCTGGCCATTTAAGCGTGCGGCAGCAAGTTCAATATCAGCAAGCGTTGGCATGAGCGTCCTTCAAAGCCACAAACCGGTGCGGCTATTCAATGTGGTGGATTATGTCGGCTGAAGTGCGGCATATTTCACGGGGCGGGCTTGTTGGCTGAGTAGTCCCCACGCGGCAGAGTGGCGTTATGGGTATGCCGCATCTTTTTGCTGCGGGGCATTTCCTTAATTTGGAGACGTGATGAAAACCAAGCGTTTTGCACCTGAACAACTGATGCTGTCACCCGGCCTGAAAGACGCGCCGGTGCTGGACCTGATGTGTTCGCACTTTGTGTTGACGCTGGCGGCGCGCCAAGGCGCAAAGTTCAACGTGCGCCGCGACTTGAATAGCTTGCTGCTGCTGTCGGGGAGGCACCTGGTTTGGCCGCTGCCAGCGCTGCAGCGCCTGCGTGAGTTTTTGGCGCGCCGCTGTAAAGACAATGATTTTTGGCGCGGCCATGAGGCACTGACCGACGCGCAGTTCATGGCACGACACGGCGTGTGGCGCGGCCCGTACGAAGAAGGCACGCTGTTTTTCTACCTTGACGAACATGCCAAAGACCAGCCCAAGGACTTGCTGAGCGTACTCACCGCTACCGGCGAGCATTTGGCCAACGCTTTGAAAAAGCAATCCACGCTGGTGGAGAAAAACATCGACGCGCTGGCGAATTTGCTGCAGCTTAACCAGGCCGAACGGGCGCTGCTGCTGTACGGCACACTGGCGCGCTACCAGCGCGACCTTCGCTCGTTGCTGGTTGAGTTCAAAGTCAATAACGCGCCAGAAGCCTATGCCGCGCTGGCCGATGTAGCGGGCGTCAAGGCGCACGAAGTGGCTGAGGCGCTGCGGGCAGGCTCACGGCTTGAGCGTATTGGCATGGTTGAAAATTTGATTTCCGAGCACAACATCACCGACTTGGCCGACCTGATGAAAGTCAGTGAAAAGCTGCCGCCGGTGCTGATGCGTGAGTACCGCGACAACAACGAACTGATGGCCGTGTTCACCCGCCCCGCCGCGCGCAGCACGCTCAACACCAGCGATTTTGCGTTTGTCAAAGAAGACGCTGATGTGCTAATTGCACTCTTGAAAAACGCCGTGGCGGGGCAAGAGCAGGGCGTGAACGTACTGCTGTACGGCCCGCCCGGCACAGGTAAAACGGAGCTGGCGCGCGTGGTGGCGCAGGCCGCTGGGCTTGACTTGTTTGAAGTCGAATCCAGCGACCGCGACGGCAATGCATTGAGTGGCCGTGACCGCTACCGCTCACTGCAAATTGCCCAGGTGTTTCTAAAAAGCAGCAAACACTCAGCGCTGTTGTTTGATGAAGTTGAGGACGTGTTCCCGCCCATTTCAAGCGAAGCTGCGCAGCTCATGGCGCGCTCTGACCAGTTGTCTGCGCCGTCCAGCAGCTCGGTCAATGGCAAGGCATGGGTCAACCAGATTCTGGAATCCAACCTCGTGCCCACGCTGTGGGTGACCAACCGCATTGAGCAAATTGACCCTGCTTTTCGCCGCCGTTTTGCCTACCACCTGGAGCTGCGCTCGCCGCCGCCCGGTGCGCGCGAAGGTGTGGTGCGCAAGACGCTCGAGGGCGTGCAGATCAGCGAGGCTTTTGTGGCTAGGCTCACTGCGCGCAAGGGGCTGACACCAGCACAAATCCGCACGGCGGTGCGCTTTGCAAAGCTGACCGTCGGTCAAGAACCACTGCAAAAAGCAAACGCGAAGGCGGACGCAAAAGTAGACGCCGGTGCCATGCAAGCGCTGCTTACAGGTGGGCCGCAAGCAATGATGGAGTCATTGATTGAGCGGCAGCTGAAAAACGCCGACGTAGCGCTTGGAAACAAAAGCGAAGCTGCGGGCCGCAAAAGCGTGACCACGTACGACCTTGGCATGCTCAACGTTGAGTCGCGTTTTGAAATCCCCCGCATCGTTGAGGCGCTCAAGTCGCGCGGCCATGGCTGCCTGTGTTTTTATGGCGCGCCCGGCACCGGCAAAACTGCGCTGGCCGAGCATATTGCCAAGGCGCTCGACAAGCCACTCATCATCAAGCAGGCCAGCGACTTGATGAGCAAATATGTGGGTGAAACCGAGCAGAACATGGCCGCTATGTTCAAAGAAGCGGAGGCCGAGAAAGCCGTGCTGTTGCTGGATGAAGCCGACAGTTTTCTGCAAGACCGGCGCGGCGCGCAGCGCACGTATGAAGTGACAGAAGTCAACGAGATGCTGCAAGGCATGGAGCGCCACAACGGTATATTTATTTGCACTACCAATTTACTGGATCGCATTGACCAGGCAGC
This sequence comes from Polaromonas sp., assembly GCA_031386895.1. GTDB lineage: Bacteria > Pseudomonadota > Gammaproteobacteria > Burkholderiales > Burkholderiaceae_C > Polaromonas. Next base: position 37,418 of record JANNCT010000007.1, on the reverse strand, counting down.
GCTGCGGCGGTTCACGTTCAAGATCAAGTTCATGCCGCTGACCAGCGTGCAGCGTGAAGCGATGTTCGTCACCGAAGCGTTGGCAGGAAACGCCGAGCTATTGAGCCCTGACTTGCGCAGCCGCCTGGCCAAGTTAACGCAAATTTGCCCGGGCGACTTCGCAGCCGTTAAACGCCAAACGGATATTTTGGACGCCTTGTTTTCGAGCGACGAATTCATGGGCCAGCTTGAAGCGGAGCACCGCATCAAACCTGAAGTGCGCGAGGCTCGGGGTATGGGGTTTGTGCATTAGTCATTAGTGCTTCCCCGTCTTGGCGTGCGCTGTTGCACTTCGTACCGCACTATGTGACCAAATAAACCTGTTGCGCAATAGCGGCGCGCATAGTTTGCTATTGATTTTGATTTAACCTGATTCAACCTGACACCATCGGAATCAGCAAACCCACGCATAAACCACGCGGGGCCATGGTTTTTGCCATTGCCCGCCCGCCGTGGCGCTGGGCGATTTCCTGCACGATGGACAGGCCCAGGCCGCAGCCGCCTGCGGCTTCCTGGCCGCGCCAGAAACGTTCAAACAGGTCGCCCAGATGTTGTGCCGCCACGCCAGGGCCGTCGTCTTCAACCACCAGCATGGCCTGCTGGCCGCTGCTGTACACCCGCACGGTTACGGTGGCGCCTGCGCCGGCGTAGTGCAGGGCGTTGTCGATCAGGTTGTTCAGGGCTTCGCGCAGCAGCAGGGCCTGGCCTTGTACCGTCAGGTGTTCGTCGCCGTCGTAACCCAGGTCAATGCTGCTGGCCAGGGCTCTAGCCGTCCATTCGCGAGCCACTTCACGGGCCAGTGCGGCCAAATCCAGCGGCTGCATGATGACACTGGTCTCAGAGCGCGCCAGTTGCAGCAGCTGATGCACCAGATGCGCGCTACGCTGCGCGCCTGCCAACACTTTTTGCAGGCGCTGCTGCACGGCAAGTTCGCGGCTTTCATGCAGTGCCAGCTCGGTCTGGCCAATCAGCCCGGCCAGCGGGGTGCGCAGCTGGTGCGCTGCATCGTTGAGAAAACGCTTTTCCTTTTGCTGCCCACGCGCCACGGCGTCAAGCAAGCCGTTGATGGTGCTAGCCAAAGAATGCACCTCCTGCGGGGCAGAGGTAAGCTCAATCGGCCGCAGCGGGTCGGCTCCGGTCTGGCTGCGCGCGCCTGCACGTTCGATTTGCGCTTCCAGCCGTTTCAGGGGCTGCAGGCCGCGCAGCACACCGGCATACACCAGCGCGCTGAGCGCCAGCCCCATCAGGCCCATGGGTAGCAACATGCGTTCGAGTAGTTCCTGCGCAATACGCTCGCGGACCGTCAGGCTTTGTGCCACCTGCACACGCAAAATCTGGCGCGTTTGCTTGGTGCCGTAGTCCACGTCCAGCAAGGCGACCCGCACCGGTTTGTCGTCCACCCTGGCCTGGTACAAAAACGCCTCACCGACCCCGATGTTGCCAGGCGGCGGTGCGGGCAGTTTGGCGTTGCCGAGCAAAAAAGCGCCTGGTGGCGACGACACCATGTAGGTGATGCGGTCCGCCGGGTCCTGCTCCAGAATGTCTTGCGCCGCTTTGGGAAAGTCCACCAGCAGGCCATCACCAATAGGTTTGATTTGCCGGGCCAGCGCGCGTACCGATTGCGTGAGCGTCTGGTCAATGCCTTTTTCACCGTTTTGCAGCGCAATTCGCCAAGCCAGAAAACCACCTGACAGCCACAACACCAGCTGCGGCAATAGCAGCCAGAGCAGCAGCTTGCGTTTGAGTGAAACCCCTGGAATCAGGCGCATGCTGGCCTAATCTGCTGGCTTGGCCAACATGTAACCCAGGCCGCGAATATTGCGGATATTCAGGCTGGACGGATCGAGTTTTTTGCGCAGTCGGTGTACGTACACTTCCAGTGCATTCGAGTTGAGTGGTGGGGCAAACTGCCCGGGCTCTTGCGGGCTGGCGCGCCAGGCGGCCAACACGTCTTCACGCGTGACGACTTCACCGCAGCGGTTGACCAGCAGCTCCAGCAGTTCCCACTCGCGCTGGGTCAAATCCAGCAGTTCGTCATTGAGCATGGCGTTGCAGCTGGTGTGGTCAAGCGCCAGCTGGCCGATGGTGGTCACCTGGCTGCCGGGCGCGCTGCTGGCCTGGGTAAAAGCCGGTTGGCGGGCACGCCGCAGCATGGCTCGCAGGCGGGCTTGCAGCTCCTGCATATTGAAGGGTTTAGTGATGTAGTCATCGGCCCCGGCATTCAGGCCGCGCACGCGGTCTTCAACCCCATCCCGCGCTGTAAGAATCAGCACCGGCAGGCCGGTGATGTGGCCGCGCACCCAGGTCAGCAAGTCCAGCCCGTCGGAGCCGGGCAGGCCGAGGTCCAAAATGATGCCGTCCACACCCTGCGTCTGCAGCAGCGCCAGGCCTTCAGCCACGCTGCCGGCAGTGCACACCTCAAACCCGAGCTGATTGAGCTGTCCCTTCAGTGCATCCTGCAGCAGTGCGTCGTCTTCGACGATAAGTATCGTGGCCATCGGTTTAAGCATAGCAAAGGGCACTCCTAGGGAAAGCCCTTATTAATTCTTTAATTATTGTAATTAAAGTGCGTTTAGCGCCGGACAGCACGAGTCTTGTGCACATCAACCGCATCAAAATCAGGAGACAAGGGTATGTTGAAATTGTCAAAAGTGGCTGCTGCAGCTTGGGGTCTGGCGGCAGTGATGTCAGCCAGCGCAGGAGAAGTGGAGGTTTTGCATTACTGGACATCTGGCGGTGAAGCCAAGTCGGTTGCCGAACTCAAACGTATCGTTCAGTCCAAAGGCCACACCTGGCGCGATTTTGCCGTTGCCGGTGGTGGTGGCGACAGCGCCATGACGGTGCTCAAAAGCCGCGTCATCTCGGGCAACCCGCCGTCCGCAGCGCAAGTCAAGGGCCCGGCGATTCAGGAGTGGGCTGCCGAAGGTGTGCTGGCCAACATGGACGCAGTCGCCAAGGTTGAAAAGTGGGACGAGGCACTGCCCAAGGTGGTGGCTGACGTCATGAAGTACAAAGGCAGCTACGTCGCAGCCCCGGTCAACGTACACCGTGTGAACTGGCTCTGGGCCAGTGCCGACGCGCTGAAAAAAGCCGGTGTGGCCAGCATGCCAAAAACCTGGGACCAGTTTTTTGCAGCTGCCGACAAACTCAAGGCTGCGGGCCTGATTCCGGTTGCCCACGGCGGCCAGAACTGGCAAGATTTCACCACCTTTGAATCGGTGGTTCTCGGCGTTGGCGGTGCAAAGTTTTATCAGGACGCGCTGGTCAAGTTGGACGACAAGGCCCTGAACAGCGACACCATGAAAAAGTCGCTGGAAACATTCCGCCGCATCAAGACCTATACCGACCCCGCAGCGCCTGGCCGCGACTGGAATCTGGCCACCGCCATGCTGATTCAGGACAAGGCCGGTTTCCAGCTCATGGGTGACTGGGCCAAGGGAGAGTTTGTAGCGGCCAAAAAATCGCCGGGCAAAGACTTTTTGTGCGCGGCAGCACCGGGCTCGGCCAACTCGTTCACCTTCAATGTGGACTCGTTTATTTTGTTCAAGCTCAAGAGTGAACCAGCGCAGAGAGCCCAGGGTGTTCTGGCCAGCTCCATCATGGGTGGCGAGTTCCAGGAGCTGTTCAGTCTGAACAAGGGGTCGATTCCGGTGCGCACCGATGTGCGTATGAACAGGTTTGACGACTGCGCGAAGCTGTCGAGCAAGGACTTCACGGAGTCCGCCAAAACCGGTGGCCTGGTGCCCAGCGTGGCGCATGGCATGGCCATCGCGCCGGCCACTGAGGGCGCCATCAAGGATGTGATCAGCCAGTTCTGGAATGACGACAAAGTCAGCGTGGCAGATGCCATGAAAAAAATCGCGACCGCCGCAAAAACAAAGTAAGTAAGCCAGGTCATGATGAAAAGAAACCGTCTTTTGGCGGTGGCTTTGGTCGCCGCATGCGCCAATGGCGCCATGGCTACGGATGTAGCCGGCTTTGCGTTCACAGGTTACTCACGTGGAGGCCCGGTGTTTAACCACTCCGGTGGCGTCTAGGGCGGCCTGATCCTGGGTGGCGAGCTGCAAAAGTACTGCCTTGTTAATGAAGGTGGTAACGGCATTGAAGTCAGTGGCTTTTCGTTTGAACCCGAGGCCAAGTTCTGGACTGGCCGGCAGCATGAGGTGTGGTCGTAAGCGCAGCCGTTCAGTCCGCTTGATGATTCAGCCGGTTTGAGGTTTACACAGGGTTTGGGCGGCACGCTGTGAGCCCCTTTTTTTTCGCAGGCTCAAATTACTCACAACAGCAGTACCCGTTGCAATGAAAAACTCTTTTGAATCCTGGCTGCCCAAGCTGGTGGTGGCACCGGCCTTTGTGCTGGGTTTTGCCTTTATTTACGGGCTGATGGTCTGGAACGGCGTGCTCAGCCTGTCGGCCTCGCGCATGTTGCCCAATTACGAATGGGCCGGGCTGGCGCAGTACGAAAAACTCTGGGAAATGGACCGCTGGTGGGTGGCGCTTAAAAACCTGGGCATTTTTGGCGTCGGTTATGTGGGCGGCTCGCTGGTCATTGGCATCACGCTGGCTGTGCTGCTGGACCAGAAGATACGCGCCGAAGGTGCGCTGCGCACGATTTACCTTTACCCGATGGCACTTTCATTTGTCGTCACCGGCACGGCCTGGAAGTGGCTGCTGAACCCCGGCATGGGCATTGAAAAAATGGTGCGCGGCTGGGGTTTTGAAAACTTCACTTTTGACTGGATTGTCGATACCGACATGGCAATTTATTGTGTCGTCATCGCCGGCATCTGGCAAAGCGCCGGGTTTGCGATGGCGCTGTTTCTGGCCGGGCTGCGCGGCATTGACGACAGCATCATCAAGGCTGCGCAGGTCGATGGTGCTTCGCTGCCGCTCATTTACTGGCGCATCGTGTTGCCTGCGTTGCGCCCGGTGTTTTTTTCAACGCTGATGGTGCTGTCGCACCTGGCCATCAAGAGTTTTGACCTGGTGATGGCGCTGACCGCAGGCGGGCCGGGCTTTGCCACCGATGTGCCGGCCACGTTCATGTACACCATGTCTTTTTCACGCGGCCAGATTGGCCTGGGTGCCGCCAGCGCCACCATGATGCTGGCCACGGTGGCCGCCTTGGTGGTTCCTTACCTCTACAGCGAACTGCGCAGCAAACCCCATGACCGCTAAAACCTCTCATTTGCGCGCCTTTGGCCGTCTGCTGGTGTATGCCGTACTGACCCTGGCCGTGGCCTTCTTTTTGTTGCCGCTGTACGCCATGCTGGTCACGTCATTCAAGGACGCCGAGGAAATCCGCAGCAGCTCGCTGCTGGCCTTGCCCGATGGTTTGAACTGGAGCGCGTGGTCTATCGCCTGGTCAAGCGCCTGCACCGGCGTTGACTGCAATGGTCTGCGCCCGTTTTTCTGGAACTCGGTGGCCATGACGCTACCGGCGGTGATGATTTCCACAGTCTGGGGCGCTCTCAACGGTTATGTGCTCAGCCTGTGGAAATTTCGCGGCAGCGACACCCTGTTTGGCCTGCTGCTGTTTGGTGTGTTCATGCCTTTTCAGGTGGTGTTGCTGCCCATGAGCCAGGTGCTGGGCTGGCTTGGTCTGTCAAGTTCCATCACCGGCCTGGTGATGGTGCATTGCCTGGCCGGGCTGGCGGGCACAACCCTCTTTTTCCGCAACTATTACGCCGCCATTCCCAAGGAACTGGTCAACGCTGCGCGTATGGATGGGGCGAGTTTCTGGCAGATTTTCTGGCGCATCGTGCTGCCGCTTTCCACGCCCATCGTGATGGTGGCGCTGATCTGGCAGTTCACCAATATCTGGAACGACTTTCTGTTTGGTGTGGTGTTTTCGGGCACCGAATCCAAACCTGTGACGGTGGGCCTGAATAACCTGGCCAACACCTCCAGCAGTGTGAAGGCTTACAACGTGGACATGGCGGCAGCCATCCTTGCCGGTCTGCCGACCATGGTGATTTATGTCCTGGCAGGACAGTTTTTTGTGCGCGGGCTGACTGCCGGCGCCGTCAAGGGGTAATCTGGAAATGGCTTCTTCGCTTGAAATTGCAGGTATCAACAAACGTTTTGGCAAGGGCGACAAAAGTGTCGAAGTTTTGCGCAAGATAGACATTCATGTCGCACCGGGAGAGTTTCTGATTCTGGTCGGGCCTTCGGGCTGCGGCAAGTCAACCCTGCTGAACATCATCGCCGGGCTGGACGAGCCGACTGAAGGCGAAATCCGCATCCGCGGCAAAAACGTCGTCGGCATGCCACCGCGCGAGCGCGACATCGCCATGGTGTTCCAGAGTTACGCCTTGTACCCCACGCTGAGCGTTGCCGACAACATCGGTTTCGCGCTGGAGATGCGCAAGATGCCGAAGGCCGAACGCAAGGTTCGTATTGACGAAGTTGCCGCCATGCTGCAAATCACCCATCTGCTGGACCGCCGCCCCAGCCAGCTCTCTGGCGGCCAGCGCCAGCGGGTGGCCATGGGCCGGGCGCTGGCACGCCAGCCGCAGCTGTTTCTGTTTGACGAGCCACTGTCCAACCTGGATGCAAAACTGCGCGTCGAGATGCGCGCCGAAATCAAACGCCTGCACCAGGCCAGCGGCATCACCAGCGTGTATGTGACACACGACCAGGTTGAAGCCATGACACTCGGCTCACGCATTGCTGTGATGAAGGGTGGTGTGGTGCAGCAACTCGGCAGCCCCGACGAAATCTACAACCGGCCCAGCAACACTTATGTGGCCACCTTTATCGGCTCACCAACCATGAACTTGCTGCGCGGCGCGCAGGCTGCATGTCAGTTCAACATCAAGGGCGCCACGCTGGCTCTGCCCGCGCCGGACGCTGCGCCAGAACTGCTGCTGGGAATACGCCCCGAGCATCTGGTGTTTGATAGCAACTCAGCATGGCGCGGCCAGGTCAGCGTGGTGGAGCCGACTGGGCCGGACACCTATGTGATGGTGGATACCGAAGCCGGCAGCATGACCGTGCGCACTGACGCCCAAACCCGCGTCCAGCCCGGTGAGCTGGTGGGTATGAGTGTGGCGCCGGCCCATGCACACTGGTTTGATGCGACTACGGAAAACCGTCTGGCTTGAAACTTTGGGCGCTTTTATGCGACCATGGCTTTTATTCAGGAATTTGATTACCCATGAACCCATTGCGGCTGCTAGCCGACATAGGCGGCACCAATATCCGCCTCGCCTGGCAAGATTCGCCCGGCGGCGCGCTGCGTGACACCCGTGTTTTGCAGTGCGGCCCGTACTCCACAGTGGATGCCGCCATCCTGACCTATATGAACGAGGTTGGCCTGCCCGCCGTGCGCGAGGCTGCTTTTGGCATTGCCAACCCCGTCACCGGCGACCGCGTCAGCATGACCAACCACAGCTGGAGTTTTTCGCAGCAGGCCCTGCGCGAGAGTTTTGGCTGGCAAAGGCTGGTCGTCATCAACGACTTCACCGCGCTGGCACTGGCCTTGCCGCAATTGACACCCGACTTGCTGCGGCAGGTAGGCGGCGGCGAGGCAGTACCCGGCTCAGCCATCGCGCTGGTCGGGCCAGGCACCGGGCTGGGTGTGTCGGGCCTGGTGTTTCCACCCTGCTCCAGCGCCGGTGTGCCTTTGTCGGGTGAAGGCGGCCATGTCTCGCTGGCAGCCCAGACCCAGCTGGAGTTTGACGTGATTGGCGTGCTGCAGCAGCGCTACGGCCATGTATCCGCCGAACGCGCCGTATCCGGCCAGGGCCTGGTGGACATCTACCACGCCGTGCGCAGTCTGGCGCGCCTGGGCGGCGAAGAAGTCAGCTCCGCAGCGCAGGTCACCGAAATGGCCCTGCGGTCACACAACCCACAAGCATTGCGCGCTCTGGAGCTGTTCTGCGGTTTTCTGGGCAGCGTCGCAGGCAACCTTGCCCTGACCCTGGGAGCACGCGGCGGTGTATACATAGGCGGCGGCATAGTTCCACGCCTGGGCGCATGGTTTGACCAGTCCCCATTTCGCCCGCGATTTGAGTCCAAGGGGCGTTTTCAGTCCTATCTGCAATCGATTCCCTGCTGGGTGATTGACCCTGGAGCAACGCCAGCGCTGTACGGCGCGTCGCGGGCGCTGGATATTGCCAGCTAGTTTTTACTATCAAAATAGTAGCTGTTTATGCCCGCTGCATATGCGCAACAGGGCTATTTGATCTTGTATTCCAGCAAGAAGTGCAACACCCGCCAAACAGGTGGGTCAAGAGCGCACAGGGCGGCTCTTTTTTGACCTGCAAGTCCTGGAGAAGTACTTTGACCTCTACCCACTTGAGCCGAGACGATCAATACAAAATTTAGGCCCCAAAGGACAACGACTCCAGTGTGCGCCGTATTGCCAAACAGCTTGAGCGCTCAGTCAGCACCATCTCCCGCAAGACCAGGCATACAGGCTTATTTGCGCCGGCACATGTCGCCCGAGCAGGTTTGCGGGTGCTTACCGTGCCACCAGTGCGCACACCCGCAGCACTTCTGCCCCGTAGGCTTCAAGCTTTTTTGCGCCAATGCCGCTGATACCTTCCAGGTCGTGCGAACTTTTCGGCGCGCGTTCGGCAATAGCGCGCAGCGTCGCGTCGTGAAAGATCACGAACGCGGGCAAGTTGTGCTCTTGCGCAACCTCAGCGCGCCAGGCTTTGAGCGCCGCCAGGCGTTCCAGCGCACCAGCGTTCAGCGCCGCTTCTGCAATTCCTTTTGCTGAGGTTTTTGTCACCTTTTTAGCGCGCGTGGATTTGTCAGCTGCCGCTTGCTCACGCAGAACCACGCTTGCTTCGCCTTTTAAAACCCGCCGCGCATCGGGCAGCAGTTGCAGCGTGCTGTAGGCCTCGGCATCCACGTACACCATGTTTTTGGCGATCAGCTGGCGCAACACGGCGCGCCATTGCGTCTCGGCCAGGTCAGCGCCAATGCCAAACGTAGAGAGCTTGTCGTGGCTGTGCTGCAGCACCTTTTCAGTCGGCTTGCCGCGCAAAATATCCATCAGGTGCCCCGCGCCAAAGCTGATGCCGCTGGCTTGTTGCACGCGGTAAATGCAGCTCAGCATTTTGCGGGCTGCGTCGGTTGCGTCCCAGACGGCGGGGGGCTGCAAACAGTTGTCGCAGTTTCCGCAAGGCTGGCTGTCTTCGTCGAAATATTGCAGCAAACTAACTCGGCGGCAGCGCGTGTCTTCCGCCAGATTAAGCAGCGCATCGAGCTTGCCGCGCATGACCACCTTGAACTCTTCGTTCGCGGCCTCGCTGGTGTCGATCATGCGGCGCTGGTTCACCACGTCGGCCAGGCCATAGGTCATCCACGCGTTGGCGGGCAAACCATCCCGGCCGCCCCTTCCTGTCTCCTGGTAGTAGCCTTCGATATTTTTTGGCATGTCCAGGTGCGCCACAAAGCGCACGTCGGGCTTGTCAATGCCCATGCCAAATGCAATCGTGGCCACCATCACCATGGCGTCGTCGCGCAAAAATTTGTCTTGCCGTTGCTGGCGCAAGCCCGCATCCAGCCCCGCGTGATAAGCCATGGCGTTGATGCCCGCGCCCTGCAGCGTGTCGGCAATTTCTTCCACCCGCTTCCTGGACTGGCAATACACAATGCCCGCTTCGCCTGCGTGTTCAGACTGAATAAAGCGCAGCAGTTGCCGCGTGGCGTCGAGTTTTTCAACAATCGTGTAGCGAATGTTCGGGCGGTCAAAGCTTGATACGAACTGCGCCGCGTCTTCAAGCTTCAAGCGCTCCACCATATCTTGCCGCGTCAACGCGTCGGCAGTAGCCGTCAGCGCCATGCGCGGCACATCAGGAAACATCTCGTGCAGCAGGCTTAAAGACCGGTATTCAGGCCGAAAGTCGTGGCCCCACTGGCTCACGCAATGCGCCTCGTCAATTGCAAACAGACTCAATTTGCCGCGCTGGTTCAAAGCGCGCAGCAAGTCTTTCATGCGGGGCGTGTTGATGCGCTCCGGCGCGGCGTACAGCAGAGTCAGCTCGGCGCGTTGCAGTTGGCCTTCTATTGCAGCGCTTTCTTCAAAGCTCAGCGTGGAGTTTAAAAACGCAGCCGACACGCCTGCCTCATGCAGCGCGCCAACCTGGTCGTGCATCAACGCAATCAGCGGCGAAATAACGATGGTCACGCCGTGGCCAGCGTTTTGCCGGGCAATGGCGGGAATCTGGTAGCACAGCGACTTGCCGCCGCCAGTGGGCATCAACACCAGTGCATCACCGCCCCGCACTACATGGTCAACGATGGCCGCTTGCGGGCCACGAAAGTCGGCGTAGCCAAAGACGTCTTCCAGAATCTCAAGCGGAGAGAGCGCGTGCTGCAGTTCAGTCAATTGGGAACCATCGTATTTGCTATTAAAATATGAGCTGCTTGCGCTCATATTTATTGCGCTGGATGCCTATTTTGTACAAAATTCACATCTGTTCCCACGGCAAGCCATCGAAGCGCCATCCTGACACCGTCGAGCGCTTGAAATGCGCATCCAGGTCGCCCTCAAAGCCGTGCACCACATGCTGCACATCGGTAAACCCAGCGGCTTCCAGCGCTTTGCCAGCAGCCACGGTGCGTTGGCCAGAGCGGCAAATGAGTAGCAACGGCTGCTGCTTGCTGGTGGCCTCACGCGCCACCGCATCAGCAAACTTGCCTGCATCTGGCTGCAGGTCGGGGTATTCGTACCACGGCACATTGACCACGCCGGGCGGTCGGCCCACATACAGCGATTCAATTTCCATACGCACATCCACAAAAAGTGCATCAGGGTGGTTTTGCAGCCATTCGGCGGCTTCTTTAGAGTTGAGGTTTTTCATGGCATGAAGGTTGACGCCATATTGTCGGGGAAAGTGCAGTGCCAACCGCCCGCCTTTAAAATCAATGCATGAAAACCCAAGCCTACACCCGCGGCCAGCAGCTGCCTGCCATTCTTGAACAACGCATTGCCATACTTGATGGCGCGATGGGCACCATGATTCAGCGCTTCAAGTTAAACGAAGCGCAGTACCGGGGCGAAAGGTTCAAAGACTTCCACAAAGACGTTAAAGGCAACAACGAGCTGCTCAGCATCACCCGCCCCGATGTGATTGCCGACATTCATGAAAAGTACCTGGCCGCTGGCGCAGACATGATTGAAACCAACACCTTTGGTGCAACCACCGTGGCCCAGGCGGACTACGACATGGCCGAATTTGCGGTGGAGATGAACTACGCATCAGCCCAAATTGCGCGCGCTGCATGCGATAAATATTCAACGCCTGACAAACCGCGCTTTGTAGTCGGCACGCTAGGCCCCACACCCAAAACCGCCAGCATCAGCCCCGACGTGAACGACCCCGGCGCGCGCAACACCAGTTTTGAAGAGCTGCGCAAAGCCTATTACGAGCAAACCGAAGCGCTGGTCAAAGGCGGCAGCGACGTGCTGCTGGTTGAAACCATTTTTGACACGCTCAACGCCAAAGCCGCGCTGTTTGCGATTGACGAGTACTTTGACGATTCAGGCGAGCGCTTGCCACTCATCATCAGCGGCACAGTTACTGACGCATCAGGCCGAATTTTGAGCGGCCAAACCGTGACTGCTTTTTGGCACAGCATTCGCCACGCGCAGCCACTGGCGGTTGGCTTGAACTGCGCTCTGGGCGCAACACTGATGCGCCCCTACATACAAGAGCTGGCGCGCGTGGCGGGCGACACCTTCATCAGCTGCTACCCCAACGCAGGCCTGCCCAACCCGATGAGCGACACTGGATTTGACGAAACGCCAGACGTCACGTCACGCCTGCTGCACGAGTTTGCAGCGGAAGGCTTGGTCAATATTGTGGGCGGCTGCTGCGGCACTACGCCGGAGCATATTCAGGCAATTGCGCAGGCCGTTGCGCCCGTCGCGCGGCGGGGGTTAAATGCTGGGGTTTTCTATAAGGAAGCAGCCTAAGCACAATTCCTTCAAGCAGGGGCCGCGGGACTGGCTTTGCCAGACCGTAGGCGCAGCGGCCCTTTTGGTGGGTTGGGGATTAAACGAAGCGAGCGGCCGTAGAAGTCACAGCTTTTTCAAGCAGGGGCCACAGAACCGGCTTTGCCGGGCTGTAGGCGCAGTAGCCCCCTCGGGGTTTGGGGATTAAACGATGCGAACGATCGTAGAAGTCGCGGCTTTTTCAAGCAGGGGCCACAGAACCGGCTTTGCCGGACTGTAGGCGCAGCGGCCCCCTCGGGGGGCAGGAAGTTACACGCAGTGAACGACCGTGGGGGCCTATGTAGGCATCAAATGGTCAATTTCCTGCTGCATCGCCTGCACCAGCTGGCTGTACATGCGCAGCTTGTCGGCGGTGTCGCGCAGGCGTTCGGCAATGCGCATCGACACGGCAAGCATCAGCTTGGCGGCGGTGCTGGGGTCTTCTTCACTGAGCTTTTTCAGCGCCGCGCGTGACAGCACTGCACAGCGGGTATCGGTGCTGGCGGTGCACGATGCCTGCCGCGCCTGACCGTCGACCAGGCCCATCTCACCGATCAGGCTGCCAGGCCCCAGCACCGTCACTGTCACAGGTGTGGTGCGGCTGACCACGATGTTTTCAACGGTCACTTCGCCCTCAAGCAGCAGCAGCATGTACCCGGTATCGGTTTCGTCGCCTTCCCTGATGAACATCGTTCCCATGGGGATTTTCATGGGCAGCATGTAGCTGACCACTTTTAATGCGTCGTCATACGACAGCTGCATGAGCGCCGTCTGCGCTATCAATAGCCTGGCCGCCAACTCGGCGGTGCTGGAGCCCTCAATCGCCCGCATCCGGTCTTTTGAATTCATCAGCTCGGGCGCTGTGTCTTTGGCGGGTTTTTTGTGCCCAAACAGTTTTTCTAGCATGGTCTTTTTCGGCGGTTGACAATGCTGATCTGGCAACCCACCAAGGTCACTGCATTGCGTTTAAAATAATCGTAACCCAAGGAGCGTTGCAGCAAGAACTTTAATCTTGCGAGGCTTGGGTGACGCGTGCTGCACCTGCCCAGCACCGGTGGCAACGACGCTCACCTAACAAACGTTCAAGGTGAGCCCCAGTGAACCAGATTCAAACCGCCCAAATTCAAGCGTATCAAACGCCCGAAATTCCGATGGTTCCCCCCATGAAGTTGTCGGGTCTCGAGCCTGTCAACATTGGCACCGGCAGCCTTTTCGTCAACATTGGCGAGCGCACCAATGTCACGGGCTCCAAGGCATTCGCCCGCATGATTTTGAATGGCGACTTCGAAGCCGCTCTGGCTGTGGCCCGCCAGCAGGTTGAAAACGGCGCGCAAATCATCGACATCAACATGGACGAAGCCATGCTCGACAGCCAGGCCGCCATGGTGCGATTTTTAAATCTGATTGCCAGCGAGCCCGACATTTCGCGCGTGCCCATCATGATTGACAGCTCTAAATGGAGCGTGATTGAAGCCGGGTTGCGCTGCATTCAGGGCAAAGGCATCGTCAATTCCATCTCGATGAAAGAAGGCGTTGAGCCGTTCAAGCAACAGGCCAAATTGCTCAAGCGCTACGGCGCAGCAGCGGTGGTGATGGCGTTTGACGAAAAAGGCCAGGCCGACACGTACGAACGCAAAATTGAAATTTGCGAGCGCGCTTACCGCGTGCTGGTTGATGAGCTGGGTTTTCCACCCGAAGACATTATTTTTGACCCGAACATTTTTGCTATTGCCACCGGCATTGAAGAGCACAACAACTACGCGGTAGATTTCATCAACGCCACGCGCTGGATCAAGGCCAACTTGCCCGGCGCAAAGGTGTCAGGCGGCGTGAGTAATGTGTCTTTCAGCTTTCGCGGCAACGACCCGGTGCGCGAAGCGATTCACACCGTATTTTTGTACCACGCCATCAAGGCTGGTATGGACATGGGTATCGTCAACGCCGGCATGATGGGCGTGTACGACGACCTGGAGCCAACACTCAAAGAGCGGGTCGAAGACGTGGTGCTGAACCGCCGCCCAGACGCAGGCGAGCGCCTGGTAGAGGTTGCCGAAACCGCCAAAAGCGGCGCCAAAGACGACAGCAAAAAGAACGAGTGGCGGGCATTGCCCGTGCGGGCGCGTTTGTCACATGCGCTGGTGCACGGCTTTAACGAGCACATCGTGCCAGACACCGAAGAGGTGTGGAAGCAGATTGAGCTGGAAGGCGGAAGGCCGCTGCATGTCATTGAAGGCCCGCTGATGGACGGCATGAACGTGGTCGGCGACTTGTTTGGCCAGGGCAAGATGTTTTTGCCGCAAGTGGTGAAAAGCGCGCGCGTGATGAAGCAGGCCGTTGCGCATTTGCTGCCCTATATTGAAGCTGAAAAGCTGCTGCTGGAAGCCGCAGGCGGCGACGTAAAAACCAAAGGCAAAATCATCATTGCCACCGTGAAGGGCGACGTGCACGACATTGGCAAAAACATCGTCACCGTGGTGCTGCAATGCAATAATTTTGAAGTGGTGAACATGGGCGTGATGGTGCCGTGCCATGAGATTTTGGCGCGTGCCAAAGTCGAAGGCGCAGACATTGTGGGTTTGAGCGGGCTGATTACCCCCAGCCTGGAAGAAATGCAATACGTCGCGGCTGAAATGCAAAAAGACGACCACTTTCGCATCAAGAAAATCCCATTGTTGATCGGCGGCGCGACCTGCTCGCGCGTGCACACGGCGGTAAAAATTGCGCCGCACTACGACGGCCCGGTGGTGTACGTGCCCGACGCATCCCGCAGCGTGAGCGTGGCGCAAAGTTTGCTGTCAGACAAGGCGGCCGCATACATCGACGAGCTGAACCTTGACTACAACAAGGTGCGCGAGCTGCACGCCAACAAAAAGCAAACGCCGATGTGGACGCTCGCCAAAGCGCGTGCCAATGCAACCGTGATGGACTGGTCAGGCTACACACCGCCTAAGCCCAAGTTCATTGGCCGCCGCGTGTTTAAAAACTTTGACTTGAGCGAGCTGGCCAAGTTTATTGATTGGGGTCCGTTTTTCCAAACCTGGGATTTGGCCGGTCCGTTTCCTGAAATTTTGAAAGACGAAGTGGTCGGCACAGAAGCCGTGCGCGTGTACGCCGACGCCAAGCGCATGCTGACGCGCCTGATAGAAGGCCGCTGGTTAACGGCCAGCGCGGTGATGGGCTTGTATCCCGCCAACAGCGTGGGCGACGACATTGAAATCTACACGGACGAAACCCGGAGCGAAGTCGCCATGACCTGGCACGGCATGCGCCAGCAGACCGAGAAAACTGCCATTGATGGCGTGATGCGCCCCAGCCGCTGCCTGTCAGACTTTGTGGCGCCGAAGCTGATTGCTCCTGAATTAATAGCTGCTGGCGCCCATAAAATAAGCGCTACGGGCATAAAAGACTTGAAAAATGCCAATTTACCAGACTACATTGGTGTGTTCGCTGTCACCGCTGGCCTGGGCGCAGAGAAAAAAGAAAAGTACTTCAACGACGACAACGACGACTACTCGTCCATCATGCTCAAGGCGCTGGCTGACCGTTTGGCCGAAGCGTTTGCAGAGTGTTTACACCACCGCGTGCGGCAAGATTTGTGGGGCTACGCGCCAGCCGAAGCGTTAAGCGTTGACGACATGATTGGTGAAAAGTACCAGGGCATTCGCCCCGCGCCCGGCTACCCGGCCTGCCCCGACCACAGTGTGAAAAAGCAGATGTTTGAACTGCTCGGTGCGGCTGACATTGGCATGGCGCTGACTGAAAGCCTGGCGATGACGCCCGCTGCAAGTGTGAGTGGATTCATGCTCAGCCACCCCGACGCAACCTACTTTAACGTCGGCAAAATTGCTGACGACCAACTGCAAGACCTGGCCAAAAGGCGCGGTGAAAAAGCCGAAGACCTGGCGCGGCTGCTAGCACCAAATCTATAAAAATCAGTGGCTGCAATCCACGAAGTGCTTTAGGGCGCTTTTAGAAATTCAGATTTTCGGGATGAAATGCTAGGCGCACGGAGCGGAGGAACCGGAACGTACTTCAGGTACGTGAGGATTCCGAGCACCGCGCAACGACGCAATTCGCCCGAAAAATGAATTTATAAAAGTGCCCTTTACAAAATGACACGCAGCTTTACTTGCGTATGTGTTCTTTCGGTGGCCTCAAGCGTTAAAAGTTCATCACGCCTTGCATCTTGCAGGGCCTGAAAAGATCGTCAAAAGATCTGCACAACACTTTTACTGAAAAGGGCACACGCCATGACTACAGCCATCGAACATTTGCAGCCGGGCCAACAAAGCGCATCCAGCTCAGCCAAGCCTCTGTGGGCAGCGGTGGGCATCTTGGGTGCAGCAGTGCTGGCCATGGGCGGCACCATGATTTACCAGCAGCGCCCAGCTGCACAACTCGCCCCCATGGCTACGGTGGCTTTGGTTGCACCGGCCGCAGCGTTGCCGCTTGCTGCATCCAGCGCAGCCAGTGCCAACGCCGCAGACGACATGATTGAAAAGCCCGCCGCAGCGGCAAAACCTGCGCCAGCCCCGGCCAGGAAAATCGTCAAGCCAACGCCCCGCCCTGCGCCTGCGCCAACCTATTCCAGCAATGCACCTTACCCGTCACAAGCGCCAACCCGCGCACCCGTCGTAGCGCAGGTGTGCACAACGTGCGGCTCGGTGGAGTCGGTCACGCCAGTAACGCGCACCACCAAGCCAGACGGCCCCGGCGTGGGCGTGATTGCAGGCGGCGTGGCCGGTGCGGTGTTGGGTAACCAGGTGGGGCGTGGCAATGGCCGCGCTGCTGCAACCATCCTCGGCGCCATCGGTGGCGGCTGGGCGGGCAACGCGATCGAGCGCAACGTACGCAAAGAAACCGTCTACCAGGTCGGCGTGCGCATGGAAGACGGCTCGCGCCGCACGATTGAAGTCGCGCAGCCGCCAAGCGTGGGCAGCCAGGTCACAGTAAACGGCTCAACCATCCGCGGCAACGAAGGCGCTGTGTACAGCCCGCCAGCCCCCGTCATGCAGCGGGCGCGATTGCCTCAGCAGCAGCCGCAATACAATCAGCAGACGAATTATTGATTCGCTGGCGTGTGGGGCACACCGGCGCGTCTCGTAGAAAACAGGCTAAAGCCGATTAAATACGGACGCAAGCAGCTACTAAAAAAGTAGCGTTGAAACCGGGCGCTTGCCAGCAAAAGTGGCAGCGGCTGCCAGCCCGCCGAGGACACCACCCAGCGCCTTACGCTGCTGCAACATCACTCAGGTCGCGCAGCCTTCGACATTCAGCAATCAAGCGTGTGTCGGGTTTTACAAAGCCGGATTCAAACTTCACGGTCGCTAGATATGGGCTCAACGCAGCAGGCATTGAGTGTCATGCCGGCACCGAGGGTCACAGGCACTTTGAGCACAGGTCTTGCAAAGTTCCGCCAGCTCGGTTTCAGACAGGCTTGTAGACCCAACTCCATTGACTTGCTGCTGGTGGCTACAGCACGGTGCGATTTCAGCTTCAGGGCAAACGTAGCTTCGTAAAACTTTGCATTCCCTGTTACTGGCCGCGACACATCTACCCGTCCCCCGTTTCCGATTGACAAGCTCCAGCTGTCAAAGTCAGCAGGTTTCACCATGCACATGCCTGATTTTTCAGGCTACACGCCAGATAACTACCGCGTCGACTTTGATCAAGACCGGGTAGAGATCGCTTACATCAGCCCTGAACCCATGAGTGTCTTGGAGCCAGAAGGACTGGGCGCGTACCCGCCAAATATGTTTAAACGCGCATCGACTGGACCGTTTCGCTCCTTTGATCCCGAAAAATATGAAGAAAAATATGGCTTGCGATGCTACGAACAAATGAATCGAGACACTGATGAACAGATTTGCTACGGCAAGCGCGATTCAAACTTGAACGAATATCTTCTGCTGGATGTGATGGTGCCACCGTACAGCCCAGGCCATCTGTTTCCGATGATGACGACCAAGTACTTCAGCCCGAAATATGGTGGCGTTGAAATCGCCTGGCGGAGTCACATGAAGAACTGGCCGCGCTGGCGCGAGATTGATGCCCAAATCTGGAAATACATCGACGCCTGGAATGTCGCACCGAAGCGCCCTGTTTCCGTCTCGGCTCCAGTCTCAACGACGCGCTGAACCCATGAAAGCGACAGAACATGAGGTTCTCAAGCGACCACCAGTATGACAAGGGTCACGTGGCGATGAGTCCCCAGAGAATACGCTAGCGCAGCTAAAAAGCGACCAGAATCCGAGTAGATACGCTCTTAACTCAATAAGTACCTGCGCAAGCAGCTACTAAATTAATAGTAGAAACGTGCGCAGATCAAGACTCTCAGTGATGCGCCCGCAACGCCCGGCAGTATTCAAGAAATTTGCGCGGCGGCGTGGAGCTCATGTTGATCGTCAATAGCCGCAACACTTTCACTCGACGGTGTTTCAGCACACTAAGGGCAAATCAACTCTACGCCCGGAAAGTAGCTGCTGTAGCGGCCGGCGTCGCGGGTCAAAATGGGAATGCCCAATGCCCAATGCTCAATGCCCAATGCCTGGGCGTGCGTACCTATGAAAAAGTCAGGCAGCGGCGCGGTTTTGGTGCCGCCTCTTTGCCGGTAGGTGCGGTACGCTTTTGAAGCTAAAAAGAGCGCTTCTTTGGGTAATTCATCAAACTGGAACCCAAAATTGAGCACCAGTTGGTCGACCTCACCCACACCGATGGCGTGGTAGCACAGCTCGCTATAAATAATGGGGTTGATCAGTGATGCGGCTGCGTAGGCATTGAGTTGGTCTGCGGCCCATGGAGCCCAAACGGCGTCTTTGTAGATTACATCGGCAATGAAGTTGGTGTCGACCAGCACGGCAGGCCCAGCCAAAAGGCTAATCCACACTGCGCGTGGCCTGCATGAGCTGGTCTGTGGTGCCGCGCCCTTTCCAGATGCCGATCATGTGGTCAAACTTGCCTGCTTCACGCGGCTTGGCCTCAACCGGGTTGGTTTTTGCTGATGTGGGTGCGGACAGATCCATGGCCATCACACCGCGCGACAAAATTTCTCGCGCCTCGGCTTCCATTGAGCGCCCGTGGCTGGCTGCTTGCATGCGCAGTGCTTGCTTGACGGGCTCTTTCAGGTTGCGAATGGTCAGGGTGGTACTCATTCAATGAGCTTAAGCATCGCTAGCATCGCTGTCAATGAAGCGTCGATTGTAGCCAGCATTTAAAGTGCTATTGAACCGATTTAAGTGCAAAATAGGCCGCCAGCTTAATAAATACGGGCGCGAGCAGCTACTAAATTAATAGTGACAAGGTGCGCAGATCAAACCGCTCAGGCATGCGCCTTCAGCGCCCGGCGGTATTGAATCGCTTCTGCGACATGCGTGACCTGCACCGACTGTGCACCCACCAAATCAGCAATCGTCCGCGCGATTTTCAGGCTGCGGTGTATGCCCCGGCCTGACCAGCCCAGGCGGGTTGCAGCGGTGTTCAAGAACTTTGCTGCGGCGGCGTCCAGCTTGCATTGCGCATCAATCGCCTGGCCGTTCAGTGCCTGGTTGGCGTGGCCTTGCCGTGCGATGGCGCGGTCCCGGGCCAAGGCCACGCGCTCGGCAATCACTGCAGTGCTTTCGCCGGGCGGGGTGTTGATCAACTCGTCTGCGTTCAGCGCGCCCACTTCCACATGCAGGTCAATGCGGTCAAGCAGTGGGCCGCTCAATTTGCCCTGGTAACGCGCCACCTGGTCGGGCGAGCAACGGCAAGCGCGCAAGCTGGAGCCTAAATACCCGCAGGGGCAGGGGTTCATGGCTGCGATCAATTGAAAGCGGGCGGGAAATTCGGCCCGGTGCGCTGCGCGTGAAATGGTGATAGTGCCGGACTCCAGCGGCTCGCGCAGTGCCTCAAGCGCGGCTCGTGGGAATTCAGGCAATTCGTCTAAAAACAAAACGCCCCGGTGGGCCAATGAAATTTCGCCTGGCCGGGGTGGTGAGCCACCGCCGACCAACGCCACCGCGCTGGCGGTGTGGTGCGGCGCACACGTTGGCCGCACGCCCCAGTTGGCCATGTCAAAGCGCCCGGTAAGGGATGCAACGGCCGCGCTTTCAAGTGCTTCATCAACTTGCATGCTCGGCAGCAGGCCTGCAAAGCGCTGCGCCAGCATCGACTTGCCCGAGCCTGGCGCGCCGACCATCAGCACGCTGTGGCCGCCTGCGGCTGCAATCTCCAGTGCCCGCCTTGCCGCTGCCTGGCCTTTTACGTCGGCCATGTCAGCGTAGCGGGTAGGCGCATCTCGCTGGGCCGGCTCCACGCGGCACCAGCCGTCCAATACTTCGGGCGGGTTGTCTCCGGGCAAAAACTGGCGCACCACATCCAGTAAATGCAGCGCGCGGTAGACCACTGCGCCTGGTACCAGCGCGGCCTCTTGGGCGCTGCCTTCGGGCAAGACGAGTTGGGGCGCTGCGTTGTTGGTAGCGGCTGCATCGGTGGCCAGCGCCATGCTCATGGCCAGCGCGCCGCGCACGGCACGCACATCGCCGCCCAAAGACAACTCACCCGCAAATTCAAAACCGCGCATCTTTTTGGCATCAATTTGCCCGCTGGCAGCCAAAATGCCAAGCGCAATCGGCAAGTCAAACCGGCCAGAATCTTTGGGCAGATCAGCCGGGGCCAAATTGACGGTAATGCGCTTGTTGCCGGGAAACTCCAGCCCGGTGTTTTGGATGGCCGAGCGCACCCGTTCGCGCGCTTCTTTGACCTCGGTTTCAGCCAAGCCCACCAGCGTAAAACTGGGCAGGCCGTTGGCCAGATGCACCTCAACACATACGGGGTGAGCCGCCAGCCCAAGTAAGGCGCGGCTTTGCACGATGGATAAACTCAAAATAAACCTTGGTGGCTAATGCATTAAAGTGGTGCGTAAATTCAGGGGCTGGTTGATTTGTGCGCTAATTTGGTGCGCACCAGCGGGATGCCTTCTTTGCAGTGGTGCAACAGCGCTGTAACAAATTGATTAACGCGGAAGCGCCCCAAAAAGTAGACGCGCCCGACTGGCATGAAAAGTGCTCAATGGTGCACTGATTCAATTTTTACGCAGCGGAGTACTTCATGAAACTGGTCACAGCGATTATTAAACCGTTCAAGCTTGATGAGGTGCGCGAAGCCCTTTCAAGCATTGGTGTTCAGGGCATCACCGTCACTGAAGTCAAAGGCTTTGGCCGTCAGAAAGGCCACACCGAGTTGTACCGCGGTGCCGAATACGTCGTTGATTTTTTGCCCAAAGTGAAAATTGAAGCGGCGGTGTCTGACGACTTGGTGGACCGCGTCATTGAGGCCGTTGAAGGCGCAGCCCGCACGGGGAAAATCGGCGATGGCAAGGTATTTGTGTATGACCTGGAGCAGGTTGTTCGCATTCGCACCGGCGAAACCGGCAAAGAAGCGCTGTAGGGCAAGCGCCGTACAGACACCCAAACGCTTTTCTTAAAAGACACACAGATATGAAAAACTTCCTTGCTTCCCTCATTTTGGGATTTGGCCTGCTGGCCTCTGGCGCGACCGTGTTGGCGCAAGCGCCAGCGGCGACTCCAGCCGCATCTGCTGCAACCGCAGCAACACCAACTGACGCAACCGCTGTTGCCGCCCCAGCCCCAGCGGCAGCGGCAGCGGCTGCACCTGCTGCGGCAGCCGCTGCTTCAGCACCTGCTGCTGCACCCGTGCCCGTTCCCAACAAGGGTGACACCGGCTGGATGATGGTTTCAACCATTTTGGTGATTTTGATGGTGCTGCCCGGCCTGGCGCTGTTCTACGGCGGCCTGGTTCGCAGCAAAAACATGCTGTCGGTGCTGATGCAGGTCATGGTCACGTTCTCAATGATCGTGGTGCTGTGGTTCATCTATGGCTACAGCCTCGCGTTTACCGAGGGCAACGCCTTCTTTGGTGGCTTTGATCGCCTGTTCATGAAGGGCATCTGGGACAACGCTGCCGGCACATTTGCCAACGCGGCCACGTTCAGCAAGGGCGTCTACATTCCCGAAATCGTGTTTGCTGCTTTCCAGGCAACCTTTGCCGGCATCACTTGCTGCCTGATTGTTGGCGCATTTGCAGAGCGCATCAAGTTCTCTGCTGTGCTGCTGTTCATGGCGCTGTGGTTCACCTTCAGCTACGCACCTATTGCCCACATGGTCTGGTACTGGATGGGCCCTGATGCATACACCGCCAAAGAAGTTGCTGATGCCATGACCGCAAAAGCTGGCTATATCTGGCAAACCGGTGCGCTTGACTTTGCAGGCGGCACTGTGGTGCACATCAATGCTGCTGTTGCTGGTTTGGTCGGTGCATACGTTATTGGCAAGCGCGTTGGCTACGGCAAAGAAGCCATGGCCCCGCACAGCCTGACATTGACCATGGTGGGCGCTGCCCTGCTGTGGGTAGGCTGGTTTGGTTTTAACGCTGGCTCGGCACTAGAAGCTAATGGCTTTGCCGCTTTGGCATTCATCAACACCCTGGGTGCAACCGCCGCTGCTGTGTTGGCATGGTGCGCTGGTGAGGCTTTAATGCGCGGCAAGGCATCCATGTTGGGCGCGGCGTCTGGTGCAGTTGCTGGCCTGGTGGCGATCACGCCTGCAGCCGGTAACGTTGGTATTGGCGGCGGTTTGGTGATTGGCTTTTTGGCCGGTTTTGCCTGCCTGTGGGGCGTGAATGGGCTGAAGAAAATGCTGGGCGCTGACGACTCACTGGACGTGTTCGGTATTCACGGCATCGGCGGTATTTTGGGCGCGATTTTGACCGGCGTGTTCAACTCGCCTTCACTGGGCGGGCCAGGTTACGTGGCCGACTGGGTCACAGTGACGATGGTCACTGCTGCTGATTACTCCATCGTGAGCCAGGTCTGGGTGCAAACCAAGGCCGTGCTGATCACTGTGGTCTGGTCTGGTGTGGTGTCATTCATTGCCTACAAAATTGTTGACCTGACCATAGGCCTGCGCGTTAACGAAGAAGACGAGCGCGAAGGCCTTGACATCACTTCACACGGCGAGACGGCCTACAACCGCTGATCTGGTTTTTAAAATTCAAAAGCCCGCTGGCTGCGAAGCCTGCGGGCTTTTTTGTTCCGCAAATGCAAGTTTTAAGTATAAAAAGGCCTTTAGCGCTCTATTTATGGGCGCAAGTAGCTATATAAAATATAGCAATTTATTCCTGCATGGTGCTGATTGTGAAGGCGTTTGGTACATTCAGCGCAACAGCAAACCCACAAGGCGCAGCACATGACCCCGACTTGGCAACCCCTCACGCCCCAGCCCTTCGCGCTGGGTGAATCGCCGTTTTGGCACCCCATTGAGCAGATGCTGTATTGGGTCGATATTCCTGGCCAGCACATCCACCGCTGCAACGTGTTTATGGGAAGCGTTGAAAGCTGGGCCATGCCTTCTGAGCCAGGTTGCATTGCCCCGGCGCTATCGGGCGGTTTGGTTATTGCCTTGCGTGACGGGATTTATCGGGCTACAAACTGGGGCGGAAAGCTGGAACGGATGGCAGCAGCGCAGCACGACACCACCACCACCCGCTTTAACGACGGCAAGGCCGACCCCACCGGGCGATTTTGGGCTGGCACCATGTATGAGCCGCGCACATCGGCCAGCGCGCAGCTTTTTTCCCTCAACGGCGGCGCGCTTGAAGTCAAAGTCAGCAATGCAACGATTGCCAATGGCCTGGCATGGTCGCCCGACGCAAAAACCATGTACTGGGCCGACACACCCACGCACACCGTTCGGGCATGGGACTGGAATGCTCAGACGAATGCCATGACCGGCGAACGGATCTTCAAGCAATGGCCAGCCAAGCCGGCGGGCTGGCAGTTTGGTGCGCCAGGTTTTGAAAGCTACGGCGGGCGGCCCGATGGTGCTGCGGTCGATGTTGAGGGCAACTACTACGTCGCCATGTTCGAGGGTGCGCGCATCTGCAAGCTGTCACCGGCGGGTGTCGAGTTGGCCAGCATTGCCGTGCCCGCCCAGTGCCCCACCATGCCGTGCTTTGGTGGCGACGATTTGAAAACGCTGTACGTGACCACTGCCAGCTACAACCGCGCGCCAGCTGAATTGCACGCTTTTCCCCAATCTGGGTGCGTGTTTTCAACCCGTGTTGATGTGCCGGGGCTGCCAGTGAATTTTTTTAAAAATGAATAGCAAAGTAATACTGCCACGCGGTGCAGGTGATTGCCTTTGGTGTACAGTGCGTTCGCGCGACTTGATCGCGATTTAAAAAACCACACATAACAAGCGAGCTTGCCATAAAGGGTGGCTATTTGTAATCAAATAGCTAAAACTCGTTTCTTCAGCTTGTGGTTTGTCAACACAGCTCCGCTGTACATCACCGAGGTTTGAGATGTTTAAGAAGTGGTTTACATTCGCCGCGCAAGAGGGCACTTCGCGGTTCCCCGATGGTGCGTTACCGGCACTGAACGCCGTGGAAACGACTCTGGCAGTTGAGATCTTGCAAAACTCCCGAACCCTCATGCCGCTGTCGCACAGCGAGGCGTCGCTGGTGGCGCAGCACCTTCAATCGCGCCGGTACATCTTTGATGAAGTGATCCTGCGTGCAGGCGACAAAAGCAATTCCGATTACATGTTGTGGATTCTCGAAGGGCAGGCCGTCGTGGAGGCGGTCAGCGAAAGCCCGAAAAACCCGGTGATGGTGACCGTACTGGAGTCAGGCAGCACGGTTGGCGAGGTGGGGCTGCTCGATGGCATGGCGCGCTCTGCCACCTGCACAGCAGGCAGTGCGCTGCGCTGCGCGATGTTGACCCGCAGCTCGCTTCTGCAGCTGTCCGCAAGCCATCCCGAGGTGGCTATCAAACTGGTGATGATCATCTCATTCAGCGTGACGGCACGCCTGCGAGATGTTACCGACAAGTTTCGGCGCTACGTGTTGATGGCCAATGCCATCAGCGAAGAATTGATGTTCGCCAGCCTTCCCAAGCCAATTTGGCCCAGACGAACCACCCAGTCTTCGACGGTGGCAGCATCAGCATCAGCATCAGCATCAGCAAATGCAAGCCAGGCCGACGTTGCGGCCCGGCAACCCAACTTATCTTGAGCTGGATCTTCATCGCCAAACGTTTTTCTTGAGGGTGCGGCGAGCGTTTGCCGCGCAGTATGTTGAATGTGCTTTGCACAGGCATCTTCGGCTGGAGTCCGGCTAGCGCTCGAGTCGGCAGATGACTGGTTGGACGCTCTGCCATGCGCTTGCCGGAGGCCCCTGAAATTCGCGCATCAGGCGGGCTGCCGATGGATCGCCAAAAAAATTCTAACCGGCTACTGTAAAAATAATCAAACCAGCCATATCGCCTGCGGCTTACCATTGCCGTATGCCTTTAGACAATGACAACATAACGGATGCCCTGGCAGTCTTGACCGACAAAGTCATTGATGCAGCCAAAAACGGCACGCCGCTGCGCATTCGCGGCGGCGGCAGCAAAGACTTTTACGCCGAGGCTTTGGTCGGCGATGTGCTTGATACATCGGCGCTTAACGGCATCGTCAGCTATGAGCCCAGCGAGCTGGTGGTGACCGCACTTGCGGGCACACCGCTGGCGGAGCTGGAAGCGCTTTTGGCTGCACAAGGCCAATGCCTGCCCTTTGAGCCGCCGCACTTTTCTGCGCATTCCACCGTCGGTGGCATGGTCGCCTCGGGCCTGAGTGGCCCGGCGCGTGCCAGTGTGGGCGCGGTGCGCGATTTTGTGTTGGGCGTCAAGCTTATCAATGGCAAAGCCGAGCATTTGACCTTTGGCGGCCAGGTGATGAAAAACGTTGCGGGTTACGACGTGTCGCGCCTGATGGTGGGCGCATTGGGCACTTTGGGGCTGCTCACGGAAGTCAGCCTGAAAGTGCTTCCCATCGCGCCGCTTGAGGCAACGTTAAAGTTTGACATGGCACAGGCCCACGCGCTTGAAAAGCTCAACACCTGGGGTGCCTGCCGCTGCCGTTGAATGCAAGCTGCTGGGTGCAAGATGCAGGCGTTGGCACGCTCTATGTGCGGTTGCGGGGTGCTGTGGCGGCGGTAGAAGCCGCTTGCAAAACCATGGGCGGTGAGCGGATGGACAACGCGGCTAGTGCGGCAGACTGGCGGCGCGCTAGAGACCAGCAGCTGCAGTGGTTCAACAACCGCACTGCACAGCAAGACCTGTGGCGCCTGTCAGTGCCGCAAACCACGCCTGAGCTTGCGCTGCCAGACGCACCTTTGATTGAATGGCACGGCGGCCTGCGCTGGGTGCGCGCCACGCCTGAACATGCAGCGCGCGTGCGTGAAGCCGCCGTTGCACATGGCGGGCACGCTACATTATTTATAGCTGCTAGCGCCTGTAAAGTAAGGGCTACAGGCCGATTTGATGCCTTAAAACCGCCTTTGGACACGATTCACCGCGAACTCAAGCGTGAGTTCGATCCGGCTGGGATTTTTAACCGCCAGCGCATGTCAGCCGACTGGTAACGCCTGCCATGCGCCGCCTTCGCCACTTCAGCCACCTGACTGGCCAGCACCGCACCGCAGCCACCAACCGGCTGCTGGGCAGTATGCTGGCGTTCAATGCCGGGGCGATCAATGCGGGCGGTTTTTTGCTCGTCAGCATGTACACCTCGCACATGACCGGGTTCGCCTCGATGCTGGCCGACAACCTGGTGCTGGGCAACATGCAGCTCGTGTTAGGCGCGCTTGGCGCACTGCTGGCGTTTACAACAGGCGCTGCAGTCACGGCGATATTGGTTAACTGGTCGCGCCACCACTGGCTGCGCAGTGAATACGCGCTGCCGCTGCTGCTTGAAGCGGTATTGCTGCTGATTTTTGGGTTGATGGGTGCAACGCTGTCCCGCCAAACACCGTTTGCCGTGCCGCTCACTGTGCTAGTACTGGCTTTCACCATGGGGCTACAAAACGCGCTCGTCAGCAAAATTTCAGCCTCACAAATCCGCACCACGCACATGACCGGCGTTATCACCGACTTGGGCATTGAGCTGGGCAAGCTGTTTTACTGGAACCGCACCGGCGGCACGCCTGAATCGCGGGTGCGGGCCAACCGCATCAAGCTGCGTCTGTACGCCACTTTGCTGGGCATGTTCATCAGCGGTGGGCTGGTTGGGGCACTGGGGTTCAAGTACGTTGGTTTTGTGTGGGTGGTGCCGCTCGCGCTGGTTTTGCTCGCTATTTCCCTGCCACCCCTGTTTTCAGACTGGCGCCGCCTCAATCGAATCAAGCGCCGCAAAGCCGAGCCAGCGCACCAATCGCCTTGAAGAAAATATGCAAACCAATCTTTCCCCTGAATTCAAAAACACCGCCGAAGGTCTGGAAGCCGAAGCCATTTTGCGCAAGTGCGTGCACTGCGGTTTTTGTACCGCGACCTGCCCCACATACCAGCTGCTGGGGGACGAGCTTGACGGCCCGCGTGGCCGCATTTACCTCATCAAACAGGTGCTTGAAGGCGAAGTACCCACCCGCAAAACCCAGCTGCACCTGGACCGCTGCCTGACCTGCCGCAACTGCGAAACCACCTGCCCCAGCGGCGTCGAATACGGCCACTTGATCGACATTGGCCGCAAGCTGGTCGATGAACGCGTACCCCGCACCGCATCTGACAAAGCCATGCGCTGGGCATTAAAGGAAGGCCTGCCGTCGCCCCTGTTCAAGCCGGCCATGGCGGTGGGCCAGGCGGTACGCGGCTTGCTGCCCGCGTCACTCAAAAACAAAGTGCCCGCAAAGCAATCAGCCGGCGTGCGCCCCACGCGCACCCACGCACGCAAGGTGCTGATGCTCGAGGGCTGCGTGCAACCGGCGATGAAGCCCAACATCAATTCGGCCACTGCCCGTGTGCTGGATGCTGCAGGCATTGAAGTAGTCACCGCACAAAAGGCTGGCTGCTGCGGCGCGGTGAAGTTCCATTTGAACGACCAGGAAGGCGGCAAAGTCGAAATGCGCCGCAACATCGACGCGTGGTGGCCGCTTGTTGAAAGTGGTGTTGAGGCGATTGTCATGAACGCCTCAGGCTGCGGTGTGACGGTCAAAGAGTACGGCCACATTCTGGCGGACGATGCGCAGTACGCAGCCAAGGCCAAGCGCATCAGCGCACTAACGCGTGACCTGAGCGAGCTGTTGCCCGATTTGGTTGAAACACTGCGCCCAAAAGTCGCCGCCAAATCAGGCCAAATCGCCTTTCACCCGCCCTGCACATTGCAGCACGGCCAGCAACTGCGCGGCGGGGTCGAGCAGCATTTGGGCGCACTCGGTTTCAAGATCAAAACCGCCAGCTGTGAAGCACATTTGTGCTGCGGCTCAGCAGGCACGTATTCGGTACTTCAACCCAAAATAGCTTACGAGCTGCGTGACCGCAAGCTGGGTAATTTGAATGAGATGAAACCCGAGGTCATCGTGTCAGCCAACATTGGTTGCATCACGCATTTGCAAAGCGGCACGGCAACGCCGGTGCGGCATTGGGTTGAGGTGCTGGATGAGGCTTTGGACACTGCTACATCCTCTGACTCGACGCCAATAGCTAACATGGCATAATATGTTATGTATTTAGTTTTGGAGCGAACATGAACTTCAGCATCCACCTGCCCCAGCCATTGCTGGTTAACTTGGACCAATTTGCCAAGAGCCACAACATAAGCCGCAGCGGTGTAGTGCGTGAGGCGGTTGAGAGTTATCTGGCGCAAAAAGCTGGAAGTTGTTGGCCAGACGATGTTTTAGCCTGGATGCGGTTGCCGCCAGATTCGGGAGATGCGCTTGGCCTGCCGGATTTCGACGCAATGCGAATCGAAGGCAACAATAACTGGCAATCTCGCTCCGATGCCCAGCTCGAAAATCTTTCGAGTTAAGCCCCCAAGCAAGTGAGGTACCTGCTCGACACCAATGCCATCACGGCTTGGGCTAAAAGAGATGCGCACGTCATCGCCCGAATACAAGTTTTGTCGCCAGCGGACTTGGCCATCAGCGTACTGACAGAGCATGAGCTGCTCTACGGAATCGCGTACAACCCGCAATTTAAATTAAGGCCGGTACTTGAACGCCTGCTTGCACTGCTGACCAAGCTACCGCTCGACTCCTCTATCGTTGCCCGAGCCGCCCAAGTCCGGGCAGACTTGCGGCGGCGCGGCTTGCCGATTGGCCCGTACGATTTACTGATAGCCGCCACCGCCCAAGAGCACGGCTTGACGATGGTGACCAACAACACCGAGGAGTTCCAACGCGTAGAAGGTTTGCTGCTTGAAGACTGGCAGGCTTGACCCGCTATTGATATTTTGCGGATATGGCGCTGGCAGCAGCCCGGCTGAAAATGGTGCTAAATCAATATGAGAGAGCGCGATATGCAGCCCACTCGGCAAACAATCTCAAAGCCAATAGCCATCGCAGGCATCAGCGTTCGCACCACCAACGCAGCGCAGTTCAACCCTGCCACTGGAAAAATCGCAGGCTTGTGGGCGCGGTTTTTCAGTGAAGGGTTGTTTGATACGCTGCCTGGCAAGCTTGTCGACCCGCCGGTTTATGGTGTTTATTCCTGCTACGAGTCTGACTACATGGGCGCGTTTGATGTCACCGCGGGCGTCGCCACGTCGCAGCCCCAAGGTCAACTGACACTGCAAGCCGGTCAATACCTGGTCTTCAGCGCCTCCGAGCCGATGCCGCAAACAGTGCTGCGAACTTGGGGGCTGGTCTGGCAGTACTTTCAAACCAACCCCGGCGTGCAGCGCCGCTATGCCACTGATTTTGAAGCGTACCTGGGCCTTGAGAAGGTTGAGATTCATATTGGTGTGCAGGCGTGATGCCTGGCTGAATGCAAGGCCTTGCACGCGCAGTTGGCGTACTTTCACGAGAAGGTTATCAGCACACATTTACTATGATTTTAGTAGCTTCTTGCGCCCATATTTATTGGGCTACAGCCCTAAAACATACCTGAAAACACCTAAAAACCAGCTCTGTGCGCCACGCAGACTGCCCTTTTCAAGTCGTCTAACGTGTCCGGGGTGTCCGGTTGAGCACTGCTGCCTGATTGGCCGACCGTTCGGTCAGGCCGCATTCACACCTGCGAGGTGTCAAAGGTTGACTTTAAACATGCGACCAGTAAAACGCTGGCCAACTTCTTGCGCAAGGCAGGGGTGCATCAACTCTGGGCCAATAAAGCCATGCTGCCCGCTAGACCCAAGGCCGCTCCAGGCCCTCAGCCGCAAACGCCTTGATCACCGCAGGCCGCGCCAGCATGCGTTGCAAATACGGCCCGAGCTGAGGCCGATCTCTGGCGGGTTTGGACGCAAAGTTGCGCGTCCATCGGCAGAGCATCAGTGCGTAGATGTCGACGGCTGAAAAGTTTTCGCCCAGCAGCCACGGCTGTGCGTGCGTTTGCGCTTGCTGCGCCAGCTCTGCGTCCAGCTGGTCAAGCAGCACGCCGATTTTCAGTTCGGCCTGGGCTTTGACTTGCAGCGTGCCCGCTTCGTTGCCAGCGTTCACCAGGCGCTCGGGGTAAAAATACACGATCAAAGTCGCTTGCAAAGTATTCGTCAGCCACATCAGCCATTTGCAGAAATGCGCCCGCTCCTTTGTGCCCAGCGTCGGGGCTAGTCCGGCATCTAGGTGCGTGTCGCACAAATGCAGGCAAATCGCCGCGGATTCATACAGCACCAGGTCTGCATCTGTCAAAACAGGAATCAAGCCATTCGGGTTGAGCTTCAAGTAGCCCGTCATTTTCTGCGCGTTCTGCGTGCGGTCTACCAACACCAAACGGTGCGGCACGCCGAGTTCGTGCAGCAAAATGTGCGGCGCCATGGCCGCAGTGCTGGGGTAGTAGTGAAGTTCGATCATCGAGTTATCTGGTTGCGCCACATCAGGCGAGGCGCAATAAATTTAATAGCTGCTTGCGCCCGTATTCATAGGGCTACAGCCTGATCCGACTGGTTTTCACGCTGCCAGCGCCGCCTCAACATCTTTGGCCAGGTCGGCAGGCTTGTCTGTCGGCGCGTAACGCTTGATGACATGGCCATCTTTGCCGACCAGAAATTTGGTGAAGTTCCATTTGATCGACTTGCTGCCCAACAGGCCAGGCGCTTCGGCGCTCAGCCACTTGTAGAGCGGGTGCGCGGCAGGGCCGTTCACGTCAACCTTTCCCATCATGGGAAAACTCACACCGTAGTTGACCTGGCAAAACTCCGCAATTTCCCCGTCCGCACCGGGGTCTTGCGAGCCGAACTGGTTGCACGGAAACCCCACCACCGCCAGGCCTTTGCCAGCGTAGCTTTTGTGCAGCTCTTCCAGCCCGCCAAACTGCGGCGTGAAACCGCATTTGCTGGCCGTGTTGACGATGAGCATCACCTTGCCTTTAAATTCGATTAAGGGAACGTCTTTGCCGCTGATGGATTTGGCTTCAAAGTCGTATATGGTTTTGTCTGACATGGGTTGGTGCTTTCTCAGTGGTGAAATTTCGATTTTGCGACATTCAGTGCGTTTGCGCTTTGTTGCTTGCGGGTGCCAATGCAGCCAACAAAGCGGCAGCAACAATCAAGCCGCCACCAATGAGCAAACGCGGTGGAAACTCAGCTGCATCAAGCAGCGCTGCTGAGCCGCTGGCAAATAAAATTTCGGTCAGCATTACTAGTGCTGTGGTGCTGGCGGCCAGGCGTGCGGCGCCGTATTGCAGCGCTACGTTGCTGACAAGAAATGCAATGCACAGGCCAATCAGCATCGGGACGCCCGCCAAAGCCAGCGCGGGCGCGGGTACCACTTGTTGGCCCATTCCCAGCAGCGCCGCTGCGGTTGCCAGGGCCGCGCCTCCACCAAACATGGCCAGCATGCGGGAGTCGGGCGGGGTGTGGGCAGTTTTGCGCAGCAGCACGTTGGTCACGGCAAAGCTCAGGCCGCCCATCAGCGCCAGCCAGTCAGGTGTGCTTTGCGGCACGGGCCATGCGGCTTCTGGTGCTTTCAGAACAATCAGAACGCCTGCCATTGCCAACGCCAGGCGCAGCAGTGAGCCGCGGGTGGGTTTTTCACCCAGCAGTAGCCAAGCCACCAGCACCGACCAGGCAGGCATCAGGTAAAAAAGCAGCACCACGCGCACCACATCGCCCACCGTCACGGCCCAGTTAAAACCCACATTGGTCAGCCCTGCGGCCAGCACCAGAGCCCACAGCACCGGGTTGTTGGCAAAGCCGCGCCAGCTGCTGGGGCGCAGCACCAGCATCAAAACAAAAATCAACACATACAGCAGCGCGGTGGACCACAGCGGGTGCAAGCCGTGGGCTTGCAGTTGCCTGAATGGCCACCACGACACGCCCCATACAAGAGCGTTGGTAATCAGCGCAATAACGGCCAGGTTGTTGCTCGCAAATTTAACCTTTGACATTACGCGATCTTGGGCGCTTCTAGAAATTCAGATTTTCGGGATGAAGTGCAAGGCGCACGGAGCGCAGGACACCGGAATGCACTTGTGTGCGTGAGGATTCCGAGCACCGCGCAACGCCGCAATTCGCCCGAAAAATGGATTTATAGATTCGCCCATTAGTGGGATGTGTCGCTGCGGGCAATGCTCAAGAGATGCTCAACCTGCTCTTTGTGCTTGATGCAATTGCTCTTGTGCCAGCGCCCAATCACCCACATAAACCCGGCCACCACTACGCCAAAAATCGTGATGGCTGCAAAAGCTGACAAACCCATCGCGGTCGACAAGCTGTAGCCCGCGCCCAGCGCCAAAATGCAGGCCTGCTCGTTGAAGTTTTGCACGGCAATCGATCGGCCCGCACCCATCAGGTTGTGGCCTCGGTGCTGCAGCAGCGCGTTCATGGGCACGACCAAAAACCCGCCCAGCCCGCCCAGCAAAATCAAAAACGGCGCGGCCACCCAGACGTTGTCGATGAAGTTCATTAAAATCACCAGCAGCCCCATGCCAATACCCATCGGTATCACGCTGGTGGCCTGGTCAAGCCGCATGCGCATTGACGCCAGCACTGCGCCTACTGCGGTGCCAATGGCCACTACGCCGACCAGGGACGAAGCCTGCGTGGTGCTGTAGCCCAGCGCCGCTGCGGCCCACGCCAGCACGATGTAGCGCAGGTTGCCCGACACGCCCCAAAACAGCGTGGTGGTTGCCAGCGATATTTGCCCCAGTTTGTCGCGCCACAAGGCGGCGTTGCAGTTCCAGAAGTCGGGCAGCAGCTCCAGTTTGTTGCGCGGCATGGCGCGCATTTCAACACCCGTGCTCGGTATGCGCGTGTTAAACCACGCCGCAATGGCGTACAGAAAAATAAGCACGCTGATCGCGGCTTCTGGCGGCGTGTTGATAGTGGTTTCAATCAGCGGAAAATCAAACGCCAGCAGTTGTCCAGAAATCGCACGGCCCACCAATTGCCCACCCAGCAACACGCCCAAGATGATCGACGCAATTGTCAGCCCTTCAATCCAGCCGTTGGCCTTGACGAGTTGCGACGAGGGCAGCAGCTCCGTCAAGATGCCGTACTTGGCCGGGGAATAAGCCGCCGCACCCAAACCCACAATGGCGTAGGCCATCAACGGGTGCGTGCCAAACAGCATCATCAGGCAACCCACCACCTTGATGGCGTTGCTGACAAACATGACTTTGCCTTTGGGTTGCGAGTCGGCAAACGCCCCCACAAACGGCGCCAGTATCACGTAGAAAAGCGCGAACATGGGCACCAGCGCAGCGGGCTGCCACTTGGGCGCGCCAGTGGTTTTCAGCAACTCAACAGCGGCCACAAACAGCGCGTTGTCGGCCAGCGAGCTGAAAAACTGCGCCGCCATGATGGTGTAGAAACCGCGCTTCATTAGAAGGAGATGATCACGTCAAAAATGCACCTGCGGTGCAGGCGCTTAAAAAGGGTGGGGGCCGTGGGGAAGACTTGCAAACGATGCTGGTTTATAGCACGCGGCCATGTCGTGTAAACCCTGAAAAACGTGCTTGCGTCGTGGCTTATTGCGCAGCTCAAGCAATAATTCAAACCATGCCACGTCCCATTCAAGCCACCATCCATACCCAAGCGCTTGCGCAAAACCTGACCACCGCCCGCGCCAGCGCATCTGATGCACGGGTGTGGGCGATTGTCAAAGCCAATGCGTACGGTCACGGAATCGAACGCGCATTTGACGGGCTGCGCGCCGCCGATGGTTTTGCGCTGCTTGACTTGCAAGAGGCTGCGCGCCTGCGCGCGCTTGACTGGCGCGGGCCAATTTTGCTGCTTGAAGGCTGCTTTGACGCGCGCGACCTGGAATTGTGTTCACGCCTGGGGCTGTGGCATGTGGTGCATTGCAATGCGCAAATCGACATGCTGGCTGCGCACAAAACTAATCTGCCGCACCGCGTGTTTTTAAAAATGAACTCCGGCATGAACCGCCTGGGCTTTGCGCCTGAGCGCTATCGCGCCGCCTGGACACGCCTGAACGGGCTGACGCAGGTCGATGAGATTTGCCTGATGACGCACTTTTCAGACGCCGATGGCCCCAAGGGCATTGCAGCGCAACTGGCCGCGTTTGACGCGGTCACGCACGACTTGCCGGGCGAGCGTTCATTAAGCAACAGCGCCGCCAACCTGCGCCATGCTGCTGAGCTGACCGGGCGCAGCGACTGGATTCGCCCCGGCATTGCTGTGTACGGCAGCGCACCAGATTTCCCCGAACACAGTGCCGCCGATTGGGGTTTGCAGCCTACCATGACGCTTGCATCTGAATTAATAGCAGTACAAGCAATTGATACGGGCGCCACAGTCGGTTATGGTTCCGTTTTTACCGCTACGCAGCCCATGCGCATTGGCGTGGTGGCGTGTGGGTACGCAGACGGCTACCCACGCCACTGCCCTACTGGTACGCGGGTGCTAATTGACGGGGTGCGCTGCCAGCTGGTCGGCCGCGTCAGCATGGACATGGTCACGGTAGATCTGACGCCCGTTCCCGGCGCAGGCATCGGCAGCGAGGCAACGCTGTGGGGCAAATCAACCTGCGGCGCGGTGTTGCCGATTGACGAAGTGGCCAAAGCTGCAGGCACAGTGGGATACGAGCTGATGTGCGCCTTGGCGCAGCGCGTTCCGGTGGTGGTAGCTGCTTGAAGCACCTCGCCAGCTGGTATCTTATTAACTGCTTTTTGCCTAATGCAAACTCGCTGTTACAGGCAATCCGGCTTCTGCGGTGACGTGCGCGCGGCTGATACCCGCGCACTTGATGTGACCAATACTGCTTTTGCCGGCGGCGCGGTTTGTTGACGCATACACTTTGGCAAACTACTTGGGGCGCTGACGTATGGATTTCACGGTAGGTGTTTTGCTCGGCACGTTTTTGCTGTCGATCCTGGCGCTGTTCATTTTCATCTGGTCGATGTCCACCGGGTTGTTTGGCGATGGCACCGCCGCTGCTACAGAGATTTTTGCCCCCAATGAACTGGGCCAAATCGAAGACCCCGCCGCCACCGCCGCGCAAAAGGGCGGCTTGCAAAAAGCGATGGGCCCGCTCGACGCTGCAAACCCCATGACGCAGGCCGAGGAAGACTCCCGCAGCAGGGCAGACCAATCTACATCACTTGTGGTAGGCGTGTGCTTGACGCTGGCTGTGGTCTGGCTGGTGCTGGCTTCATTTGCCGGGCTGATCTCGTCCATCAAACTGCACGCGCCCGACTGGTGGGTGCAATATGAATGGCTGACGTTTGGCCGCATCCGGCCGATCCATTTGAACCTGGTCGGCTACGGCTGGTGCTCGCTGGCGGGTATTGGTGTGGCCATCTGGCTGATTCCGCGTTTGCTCAAAACCGAGCTGGTTGGGGCCAAGTACGCGCTGGTGGGCGGCGCGCTATGGAGCATTGGCGTGACCGCTGGCTCCGTGGCGATAGGTATGGGTTACTCCAATGGGCTGGAATGGCTTGAATACCCTTGGCAGATAGACATTTTGCTGGTGGTGGCTGGCGCGCTGGTGGGTTTCCCGCTGTGGCTGACGCTGCTGCAGCGCAAGGTCAAGCACCTTTACGTGTCGGTCTGGTACATCGCTGCAGGTTTGCTATGGTTTCCGATTTTGTTTTTAATTGCCAACGTACCGGGCCTGCATTTTGGTGTGCAGCAAGCCACCGTGAACTGGTGGTTTGGCCACAACGTGCTGGGCCTGTGGTTCACGCCGCTAGCACTCGCAGCGTCTTACTACTTCATTCCCAAAGTATTGGGCAAGCCCATTCATTCATACAACCTGTCGCTGCTGGGGTTCTGGTCGCTGGCGTTTTTCTACAGCCAGGTCGGCGGCCACCACCTGATTGGCGGGCCAGTGCCTTCGTGGCTTATCACCATCTCCATTGTGCAAAGCATGATGATGCTGATTCCGGTGTTTGCGGTGGCCGTTAACCAGCACATGACGGTGCTGGGCAATTTCAGGGCGCTGATTTATTCGCCCACGCTGCGCTTTATTGTGCTGGGCGCCATGATGTACACCGCAGCTTCGGTGCAGGGTTCCATGCAGGCGTTGCGCTCGGTCAACACACTCACCCACTTCACCCACTACACGGTGGCGCATGCGCACCTGGGGCTGTACGGCTTTTTCACGATGGTGATGTTCGGCTCGATTTATTTCATCATGCCGCGTGTGATGAACTGGGAATGGCCCTTCCCGCGCCTGATTTCATTGCACTTCTGGCTGGTGCTGGTTGGCTTTGCGATTTACTTTTTTGGCCTGTCGATTGGTGGCTGGTTTCAGGGGCTGGCCATGCTGGATGAGAAAACGCCGTTCATGGAATCAGTTGCGCTGACGCTGCCGTACCTGAAAGCCCGCTCGATTGGCGGCGGCTTGATGACGCTGGGGCACCTGGTGTTTGCAGCGCACTTTTTTGCAATGGGCTGGAAGTTCGGCCCCAAGCGCCTGGGCGCAGCACTGCTGGATTCGACCGTATTTGGTCGGCGGCTTGGCAAAGGAGCAGCAGCATGAGCGAGGGCAAGAGTTTTTGGGAAATGGACGAGCTGCGCATTGTCTCCGGTGCCATGGTGATTTTGAGCGCTGCTACGGCATTGATGGTGGCCATGCCTTATTTGCTGCTGAAAAATATCGAGCCGCCTGCCGGCCTGAAGCCCTACACCAGCGTGCAGTTAACGGGCCGCCAGGTCTACATTGCCAACGGCTGCGTGTATTGCCACTCCCAGCAGCCGCGCGACATCAAGCAGGCACCCGACGCGCTGCGCGGCTGGGGCCGGGCATCGATTGCCGCCGACTATGCGTACGACACGCCGCACCTGCTGGGCACCATGCGCACCGGGCCCGACCTGTTGAATATCGGCGCGCGCCAGCCCAGCCGCGACTGGCAGCTCGGCCATCTGTACCAGCCGCGGGCCTACACGCCGGGCTCGATCATGCCGCCCTACCCCTACCTGTTCGAAACACGCGATGGCGCGGCGCGGCCCGGCGAAACCGTCGTCAACCTGCCGCCGGCGTGGGCCCGCCCAGG
>JANNCT010000204.1:0-5025 GCA_031386895.1 Polaromonas sp. | reverse complement strand
CATGCTGGTGCCGAAAGAAAAAGGCGCCATCATTGAACGTGCGCAAAAAGAAGTCAAAGAAATCGAGCAGCAGTATGTCTCGGGCTTGGTAACTTCTGGTGAGCGCTACAACAAGGTGGTCGACATCTGGGGCAAGTCAGGCGACGAAGTCTCCAAAGTCATGATGGGTCACTTGTCGAAAGAAAAAGTCATTGACCGCCACGGCAAAGAAGTCGAGCAAG
Organism: Polaromonas sp.; assembly: GCA_031386895.1. Taxonomy (GTDB): domain Bacteria; phylum Pseudomonadota; class Gammaproteobacteria; order Burkholderiales; family Burkholderiaceae_C; genus Polaromonas. The sequence continues at coordinate 4,804 of JANNCT010000204.1, read as the reverse complement.
AGTCGTTCAACAACATATACAAGATGGCCGACACCAGTGCTCGTGGTTCACCTGCGCAGATTCGCCAGGTTGCCGGCATGCGCGGATTGATGGCCAAGCCTGACGGCTCGATCATTGAAACGCCAATTACCGCCAACTTCCGCGAAGGCCTGAATGTGCTGGAGTACTTCATCTCCACCCACGGCGCGCGTAAAGGTTTGGCCGACACGGCTTTGAAAACCGCCAACTCTGGCTATTTGACCCGCCGTCTGTGCGACGTGGTTCAAGACCTGGTGGTGACTGAAGACGACTGCGGCACACAAAACGGGTCCGTCATGCGCGCCATTGTTGAGGGTGGCGAAGTGATTGAATCGTTGCGTGACCGCGTTCTGGGCCGTACGGTAGTTGAAGACGTGCTGCACCCTGAGAACCGCTCCATCTTGGCGCCTGCTGGCACCATGCTGGAAGAGGACCTGATTGAAGAGCTGGAAATCGCTGGCGTTGATGAAGTTAAAGTGCGCACCGCGCTCAATTGCGAGACCCGCTTTGGCTTGTGCGCCAAGTGCTACGGCCGCGACTTGGGCCGTGGTGGTCTGATCAACATCGGTGAAGCGGTCGGCATTATTGCGGCTCAGTCGATTGGTGAGCCAGGCACGCAGCTGACGATGCGTACCTTCCACATCGGTGGCGCGGCATCGCGTGCTGCTATCGCGTCCAGCGTGGAGTCCAAATCCAACGGCGTGATTGGCTTTAACGCCCCGATGCGTTACGTCACCAACAGCAAAAAAGAGCTGGTGGTGATTGCACGCTCAGGCGAAATCGTGATTCACGACGAGCATGGCCGCGAGCGCGAGCGTCACAAGGTGCCGTACGGTGCGATTTTGTCCGTCAAGGCGGACCAAGCCATCAAGGCCGGTACGATTTTGGCGAATTGGGATCCATTGACCCGCCCGATCATTACCGAGTTTGCTGGTAAGGCACAGTTCGAGAATGTTGAAGAAGGCGTGACCGTTGCCCGCCAGGTTGACGATGTGACTGGCTTGTCAACGCTGGTGGTGATTGATCCGAAACGTCGCGGCGCGACCAAGGTCATCCGCCCAGGTGTGAAGCTGATCGATGCTACTGGCAACGAAGTCAAAATCCCCGGCACCGACCATTCAGTGACGATTGGCTTCCAGATCGGCGCGCTGGTTCAGGTGCGTGACGGTCAGGACGTGGGCCCCGGCGAAGTGCTGGCCCGTATTCCGATTGAAGGCCAGAAGACGCGCGACATTACCGGCGGTTTGCCGCGTGTTGCCGAGCTGTTTGAAGCCCGCACGCCAAAAGACAAAGGCACACTGGCTGAAATGACCGGTACGGTGTCGTTTGGTAAAGAAACCAAAGGCAAGATTCGCCTGCAGATCACCGACCCTGAAGGCAAAGTCTGGGAAGACCTCGTGCCGAAGGAAAAGAACATTCTGGTGCACGAGGGCCAGGTGGTCAACAAAGGTGAATCGATTGTGGACGGCCCGGCCGACCCACAAGACATCTTGCGTTTGCTGGGTATGGAAGAGCTGGCTCGCTACATCGTCGACGAAGTGCAAGACGTGTACCGCTTGCAAGGCGTGAAGATCAACGACAAGCACATTGAAGTGATTGTTCGCCAGATGCTGCGCCGCGTGGTGGTCGACAACGTGGGCGACTCGGCCTACATCGCCGGTGAGCAGGTTGAGCGTTCGGTCATGCTCGACATGAACGATTCGCTGCGTCTTGAGGGCAAACTGCCAGCAACGTTTACCAACTTGCTGCTCGGTATCACCAAGGCATCGCTGTCTACCGATTCATTCATCTCTGCCGCTTCCTTCCAGGAAACGACGCGGGTTCTGACCGAAGCAGCGATCATGGGCAAGCGCGACGAGTTGCGCGGCTTGAAAGAAAACGTGATTGTTGGCCGTTTGATCCCAGCCGGTACCGGCATGGCCTACCACGAGGCACGCAAAGCCAAAGACCTGATGGACGACGCTGAGCGCCGCGCCATTGCGGATGCGGAAGCAGCTGAACTCGAAGCCATGCCTGCAGGCGTGGACGGCGAAAGCGCAACCGCTGAGTAATCTAGAAGCCTGAGTACCTGACAAGCCTGAATTTTGGCTCAAGCCAAAGGCCCTGCACCTCACACCGAGGTACAGGGCCTTTTTTTACGTGTTTTCGAGGCCTGGCGCAATAAAAACGGGCGCAAGCAGCTATTAATAACATAGCAAGTCTTACTGAACAAGAGAGTGCGGTATAAATCGGCACACAGGGGGGAAACATGGAAACCATCACCATCGTGTTGATCGGCGCAGTAGCAGTCTTGATTTTCTGGGCAGTAGGCGCGTACAACCGTTTGATTCGTTTGAAAAACACCATTGCCAATGCGTTCGGGCAAATTGACGTGCAGCTCAGACGCCGCTACGACCTGATTCCCAACCTGGTCGAAGCCGCAAAGAAATACCTGAGCCACGAGCGCGAGACCCTAGAGGCAGTGATCTCTGCCCGCAACCAGGCCAAATCCGCCAGCGACGCCGCCCGCGCCAGGCCAACCAGTGCTGTAGCTGTCACGGCTTTTGCTGTTGCCGAGCAAGCCTTGAGCAGCAGCTTGGGGCAACTGTTCGCATTGAATGAGGCGTACCCTGATTTAGAAGCCGACAAAACCATAAGCGACTTGAGCGAAGAGCTGACCAGCACCGAAAACAAGGTTTCTTTCGCCCGCCAGGCGTTTAACGATGCTGTGCGGGACTACAACGACGCGCAAGCGCAATTTCCTGCATTGTTGATCGCGAAGCTTTTCAGTTTTGCTCCTTCCGCAATGTTGCAAGCTACAGAAAGTGCAGACGAGCGAAAGAGCATAAGAATTGCGCTTTGAAAGTGCGGCTCGGTTTCCATCAATTTGCAAAGTTTGCAAGCCACCGTTTCACAGCTCGTAGCCGTTGGCACCTTTTTGTGAGCTAACGGGTAACAATGCCCCAGACATTGAGCCAACATATACTTACGTTTTTCAAACATCATATTAAATACAAAGAACTGGAGACTGTTTGTCATCACTAAATGGTCAATTCATGTGCAAAAAGTCGTTGTGTCTGGTGGCTACTTTGTGGTTTGGCCTGACGCAAGCTTGGGCGCAGCCAGCCAAAACTCCGCCAGCAGATTTTCAGGCTGCCATTTGGGCATCGAGCTGCATGGCTTGCCATGGAACTGAAGGCAAAGCCAAGGGAACGGGAATGACGATTGGCGGGCGAACTGCTGACGATCTCTACAACAGCCTGATTGCATACAAGACTGGAAAAAGAACAGGCACGGTGATGAACCAGCATGCTCGGGGGTATTCGGACGAGCAGCTAAAACGCATCGCTGACCAGTTTTCTCGGTTCAAGTAAGGTGCTGTGATGATGCAAAGACGAACACTGCTTAAGACAGCTACTGCCTCCCTGCTGGGAGCTCCCTTTTTAGCTGGCGCACAAACCGGTCAAAACATTGTTGTGATTGGCGGCGGGTTTGGGGGCGCTACTGCAGCGAAATACCTCAAACGATTTAACCCGGCGCTGCGGGTGACGCTGATTGAGCCAAACACAGAATTTGTGATGTGCCCAATGAGCAACCGAGTGGTTTATGGTGGAATCACACTCAAGGACATCAGCACGCCCTACGACCGCTTTGTGACGAAGCACGACATTAAATGGATTCGCGCAATGGCCGATGACATTGATCCAGAGCAAAAAGTGGTCAGGGTCGGCAAAGAACGCGTGCCTTATGACAGACTGATCGTTTCGCCGGGAGTTGAATACGACTACGACGGCATTGGCGGCATGGCGTCTGAGAGCGCTCAGAAGCTGGTGCCACATGCATGGAAAGCCGGGGCACAAACGCAGCAGCTCAAAGAAATGCTTTACGCGATGCCGCAAGGCGGCACCATTGCAATGCATATTCCCAAAGTGCCTTACCGCTGCCCCCCCCGGGCCGTATGAGCGTGCGAGCTTGATTGCTTATTATTTGCAAAGCAGAAACCCGAAAGGAAAACTATTGGTTTTCGACAGCAATCCTGAAATTCAGTCTAAAAAGGGTTTGTTTGAAGCGGTTTGGAAAAGCAAATACGCGGGCCTGCTTGAGTACGTACCGAATGCAGAAGTAGAAAGCGTGGACGCCAAAAGCATGACGCTTGAGCTCAAGGTTCACGGCAAACACAAAGCAAATGTCATCAATTTGATTCCGCCGCAAAAAGCCGGTGCCATTGCTCGGCGCGCAGGCTTGGCAACGGTGGGCAATCGCTGGTGCGGTGTCGATTTTCTGACCTATGAATCCACTCGTCACAAAGATATTCATGTACTTGGCGATTCGATTGCCGGATCACCCGGTATGCCCAAATCGGGCCATATGGCGAACCAGGAAGCCAAGGTGTGTGCTGGCGCCATTGCTGCGCTGTCCGTTGGCCAACCCGTTCCTGTTGACCCGATTATTGCCAACACCTGCTACAGCTTCGTGTCGCAAAGTGAAGTGATTCACGTAGCGTCGGTACACCGCTTTGATGCCGAGAAAAAAGCGATGGTGGCAGTGCAAGGCGCTGGCGGTTTGTCACCGGCTCCGTCGCAAGTAGAGGCGCTGTATGCCATGGCTTGGGCAACCAACATCATGAACGATACTTTGGGATAAGCCAAAGACAAGCTGCCCGTATGTTGCGGATTGCTTGCGATGGACATTGAGTATTTGACTGCCTTGCTGCCACGCGAAATACTGGTGCAACACCGAGCGCGTCGGTTTCAAACTACCGCGTCCAACTCAGTTGGGATCGTTCATGCAAAGTATCTGAGCCATG
>JANNCT010000202.1:0-5290 GCA_031386895.1 Polaromonas sp. | reverse complement strand
GCAACACCTTGCGTGGCGATGCGAATCCGGGTTTGGCGTGAACGACGCAGGCGCTGCTCTTTTTTGGTCAACATGGTGCAGCTCCTTATTTCTTCTTGGTTTCTTTGATCGTGATCTTCTCATCCGCATAACGGATGCCCTTGCCTTTATATGGCTCAGGAGGGCGAACAGCACGAACTTCCGCGGCGATTTGGCCGACACGTTGACGGTCAGAACCTTTGATCACAATTTCGGTAGGCGTTGGCGTTGCCACGGTGATACCGGCTGGCATCACGAAATCAACAGGGTGCGAATACCCCACTGTCAAATTCAATTTGGCGCCTTGAGCCGCGGCTTTGTAGCCCACACCTACCAGGCTGAGTTTTTTCTCAAAGCCCTTGGTCACGCCGACCACCATGTTATTGACCAGCTGGCGCATGGTACCCGACATGGCATTGGCTTCCCGTGACTCGTTGGCAGGAGCAAAACTCAATTTGTCAGAATCCTGCGTGATCGTCACCAGCGCATTTTGAGCCAGAGCCAATGCGCCCAAAGCGCCCTTGACATTGATCTGGTCTTGTTTGATGGCCACATCCACACCGGTTGGCACGGACACTGGCATTTTTCCTACACGGGACATTTCAGTTACTCCTAAATGCCGCGATTACGCTACGTAGCAAAGCACTTCACCACCGATACCGGTAGCGCGCGCTTTACGATCCGTCATGACGCCTTGCGGGGTTGTGACAATTGCCACACCCAAGCCATTCATGACTTGAGGGATGGCGCCATGGCCCTTGTAAACGCGAAGACCGGGGCGGCTGACGCGCTCAATGCGCTCAATCACGGGCTTGCCTGCGTAATACTTCAGGGCGATTTCCAGTTGGGACTTGCCGTCGTCAGTCTTGATGGAGAAGCCATCAATATAGCCCTCGTCTTTCAACACCTGTGCGATTGCAACTTTGACTTTTGACGACGGCACTTGAACAATGGCTTTTTCAACCATTTGTGCGTTCCGAATGCGCGTCAGCATGTCGGCGATAGGATCACTCATACTCATTTTGCGGTTCTCCTATGCTTACCAGCTTGCCTTGGTGATACCAGGGATATCACCAGCAAATGCCAATTCGCGAATCTTGGCACGAGCCAAGCCGAATTGACGGAACGTACCACGCGGACGACCCGTGATCGCGCAGCGGTTGCGCTGGCGGGTAGGGTTGGCGTTGCGGGGCAACTTTTGCAACTCAAGACGAGCCAGAGCGCGCTCGTCATCAGTGCGTTTGAAGTCGTTAGACGTCATTTTGAGTTCTGCGTGCTTTTTGGCAAACTTGGCGACTAATTTGTCGCGCTTAATTTCACGTTGCAGCAATGCTTGTTTTGACATGCTAGAGCCTCAGTTCTTGAACGGGAAACGGAAAGCAGTCAAAAGAGCCTTGCACTCTTCGTCGGTCTTGGCCGTTGTGGTGATGCTGATGTTCAGTCCGCGCAAGGCATCAACCTTGTCGTACTCAATTTCAGGAAAAATGATCTGCTCTTTCACGCCGATGTTGTAGTTACCACGGCCATCGAAGGCACGGCCAGAAATTCCGCGAAAGTCACGAACGCGGGGCAGAGCCACGGTCACAAAACGGTCGAGGAACTCGTACATCTTCACGCCGCGCAAGGTAACCATGCAACCAATGGGCAGATCTTCGCGGATTTTGAAACCAGCGATTGCCTTTTTGGCCTTGGTCACGACTGGCTTTTGGCCAGCAATTTTGGTCATGTCGCCGACGGCGCTGTCCATGACCTTCTTGTCGGCAACGGCCTCACTCACACCCATGTTGAGCGTGATCTTGGTGATGCGGGGAACCTGCATTGGCGACTTGTAGCCAAACTTTTCAATCAGGGCGGGCGCGATTTTTTCGCGGAACTGCGTTTGCAGGCGAGCCTGGGTAGCAGCTTGTTGAATTACTGTTTTAGCCATTGTGATTACCTATTCAGGCAGCTTTGATTTCGTCGCCGCTGGACTTGAAGACGCGTACTTTTTTACCGTCAGCCAACAGCTTGATACCCACCCGATCCGCCTTACCAGATGCTGCGTTGAAAATCGCGATATTGGACTGGTGAATCGGCATGCTTTTTTGAACGATGCCGCCGGTTGTGCCTTTGAGTGGGTTGGGCTTGGTGTGTTTTTTCACCGTATTGATACCCTCGACCAACACATAGGCATCATCGGTGCGCTGCGTGATCTTGCCGCGCTTGCCTTTGTCCCGACCCGTGATGACGATGATGTCGTCGCCTTTGCGAATTTTGTTCATGGCTTGCCTTTTACAGAACTTCAGGAGCCAAGGACACGATCTTCATGAACTTTTCAGTACGCAACTCGCGCGTCACTGGTCCGAAGATGCGGGTACCGATAGGCTCCAGCTTGGCGTTAAGCAACACTGCTGCGTTGCCGTCGAATTTAACCAACGAACCATCGCCGCGACGAATGCCCTTGGCGGTACGAACGACCACAGCGCTGTACACCTCGCCTTTTTTGACGCGGCCCCGGGGAGCGGCTTCTTTGATCGTGACCTTGATGACGTCACCAACGCTGGCATAGCGGCGTTTGGAGCCGCCCAGCACTTTGATGCACATCACGGATTTGGCACCCGTGTTGTCAGCAACATCGAGTTTGGATTGCGTTTGAATCATTTAAATTTGTTCCCAACTTGCACCAGCAGTAAAAACATTCGACTTTTCGTCGAGGAGCTTTGTCAAGCCAGTCAGTCTTGGGCCTGTCGTCCGCTTTGCAAACCACTTGCAAAACTTCCATTAGGCTATTGTCCGAATCTTCACTTTTTCGAGCGAAGCCCATGAGTATCACTCAAGTCTTTGGCGCTGTCAACACAATCGCGTGCAAAACCCCCATGAAGTTGCAAAAAATCAGAAAGCGTCGCTGCGCAGTTGCAAATACTGGTCACAAAGCGTCAAAAACGAGTTCAGAGCCGGGTCAACCCCGGTTTCTTGCTCCAGAATCGCCGCAACTTGAACTGCTAACGATTTAGCCAACGCTGCGTCTAAAAACAACAGGCGTGACCGGCGTGCCAGAACATCTTCGACTTTTCTGGCGTATTCAAAGCGGGCCGCAAATCGCACCATGGCCTCGGTCAAGCCCGTTGCATTTCCACCCATTGGTACATCAGCACCCGGCAGTGCCAGCACAGACTTGGCGTCGCTCCCGTAAAGATGTATTCCGGGCGCATCGCTGATGTACTGTTTTATCTTCTGCGCACCGACCAGCTTCAAGCCAATCGTTACTCCGCCAGGCCGACTAGGCAGCAAATCTGCCGCAAAACATCTGTCCAGTACGTCCTCAGCCATCGCGCGGTACGTTGTCCATTTTCCGCCTGTCACCGTTAACAACCCAGTCTTGCTAACCAAAACGGTGTGTTCGCGGGACAGGCCTTTCGTGTTGTCACCATCATCGTCGGCAGGCTTGACCAGTGGCCGCAAGCCCACCCAAATGCTCTTGATGTCCGAGTGGATCGGCGCTTTGGTCAAATAGCGGGCCGATTCATTGAGTATGAAATCGACTTCTTCTTTGAACGCCAGCGGCTCGCGTACTACGTCATCCCTGGGCGTGTCTGTGGTGCCCAAAATGGTTTTACCCAGCCAGGGCACGGCGAACAACACGCGGCCATCGGCCGTTTTAGGAATCAGCATGGCGTGGCCGCCCGGCAAAAAGCAGCGGTCCACCACAATATGCACGCCTTGGCTGGGCGCCACCATGGCTTTGATATCGCGGCCAATTGCCTGGCCATCCTCCATCCGGAATTGGTCAACCCACACTCCTGTGGCATTGATGACCGCCTTGGCCTTGACGTCATACGCCCTGCCTGTTTCCACGTCTTTGACGTGAACACCAGTAACTTTGCCCGCCTCGTGTATCAAGCCGGTCGCTGCACAGTAGTTGACCAGCAGCGCGCCTTTAACTGCAGCCGTGCGGGCTAACGCCAACGCCAGGCGGGCATCGTCAAACTGGCCATCCCAGTACTTCACACCGCCCTTTAACTGCCCGCCTGGGCCAGAATGTTTGCTGTTCGGCAGCAATCTCAGAGTCTCATCGCGATTTAAAAATTCCGTCGCACCCAACCCGGCCTTGCCTGCCAGCGCGTCGTACATCTTCAGCCCCACACCGTAAAACGGTGCTTCCCAGAACTTATACGACGGCATGACAAACGCCAGCGGCTGCGCCAGGTGCGGCGCATTGGCAAGCAGCGTAGTCCGTTCATGCAGCGCCTCGCGCACCAGAGAAATATTGCCCTGCGCCAGGTAGCGCACTCCGCCATGTACCAGCTTGGTGGCGCGAGACGAGGTGCCCTTGGCGAAGTCATGCGATTCCACTAGCACCACTGAAAACCCCCTGGCAGCCGCATCCAGCGCAACCCCCAGGCCAGTCGCGCCGCCACCGATAACCGCGACGTCGCAATGGTGGGTTGTCGCCAGCCGCGCGATCAACTCCTGGCGAAGCGTTGCCTTGGGCGAAGTAGTTTCAATTTGCGTTGGGATCATTTCCCGGGCGCCTTAAACATTGCTCAACGATGAATTCAAACGCTTAAAAGTGCGGAGCTTATGGCCAACTGGAGCCCAACATCGCCACTTCTGCGCCTGATTGAGCTCCCCGTTCCATTGGCCGAACACGCCGCGATGTGCCAGATCGCAACGCATTGCGTCAATCGCCTAGCGGACCTTGCCGTCTTTCCAGGCCTGCAGCAACTTGTCATAGTTGATGGTCGCACCTTGTGGCTTTTCATTCGCCAGCTTCGCCCATGGCGCACCCTTGTCGCTCAGGTATTTTGCTGGGTCGCCCTTGGGATTGAGTTTGGGTGCGCACTTAGCCATGCCAGCGCGCTCAAGACGTGCCATCACCTGGTCCATTTCCTCGGCCAATGTGTCCATCGCAACCTGAGGTGTTTTCTCGCCCGTCACCGCTTGGGCGACATTTTTCCACCACAGTTGCGCCAGCTTTGGGTAATCGGGCACGTTCGTGCCAGTCGGTGTCCACGCCACCCGAGCTGGGCTGCGGTAAAACTCAACCAGGCCGCCCAACTTAGGCGCCATGTCGGTCATAGCTTGTGAGCGAATGTCGCTTTCCCGAATGGGTGTCAGGCCAACCATGGTTTTCTTCAAGCTCGTGGTTTTGGCAGTCACAAACTGCGCGTACAACCACGCCGCTGCCACTTTGTTTGCATCGTGGTCCTTGAAAAACGTCCACGAACCAACGTCCTGATAACCATTTTGCATACCCTGCTTCCAGTAGGGGCCGTTCGGGCCAGGAGCCATA
>JANNCT010000196.1:0-4120 GCA_031386895.1 Polaromonas sp. | reverse complement strand
GCTCTGAGCGCCGGCCAAGCTGCGCCGGCCAAGCCAGCCGTTGCCTGGTGGCGTTCGTCGCGCTACGAAGACCCGGCAGTCTCCAGCCTGGCAACGCAGCTAGTTGGCTTGGGAGCTGAAAAATGATGCGGCTTGCATCTGGATTCACCCAGCTGCTGGTTGCTGCAACCTTGCTAGCTGGGCACACCGCCGTACACGCCCACAAGCCCAGCGACAGCTATTTGACGCTGGCTGCAACGGCTCCCGCAACCGCAACCAGCGGTCAGGCCATCACTGCTCGCTGGGACATCGCCCTGCGCGACCTGGACTACGTGCTGCAACTTGACCGCGACGGCAGCGGCGAATTGACTTGGGGCGAGACGCGCCAACGCGAAGCTGACATCACCAAGCTGGCCACTGGCGCGTTGCTTATCAGCGCTGACAACCAGGCTTGCCCGTGGGGCGTCAATGCGCCAATGGCATTAGACAAGCACAGCGACGGCACCTATGCGGTGCTGTCTTTGACTGCACAGTGCCCGCAAGGCCTCAGCACGCCAAAAAACATCAGCGTTACCTACAGTTTATTTTTTGATGTGGACCCTTCCCACCGCGGTTTGGTGCAATGGCAGGCGCCGGGCGCAAAAGGCGATACGCCCACCTCACAGGCGCTGATTTTCAGCACTGAATCTGCAAGCCAGTCGCTGCCCTTTGAAGCGACAGGCTGGTGGCAAACGTTTCGCCAGTACGTGATAGAAGGCGTCTGGCACATCTGGATTGGCTACGACCATATTTTGTTTTTGCTGGCGCTGCTGCTGCCCGCAGTGCTGGTACGCCGCGCCAACCAGTGGGAGCCCGCATCCACGCTGCGCGGCGCGGCGATTGAAACGCTAAAAGTAGTGACTGCATTTACCGCAGCACATTCCATCACATTAAGCCTGGCAGCACTGCAAGTCGTCACCCTGCCGTCGCGCCTGGTGGAGTCAGTCATCGCCGCGTCGGTCGTGCTGGCCGCGCTGAACAACCTGCGCGGCACTATCGACAAGCGCCGCTGGGTCTTGGCGTTTATTTTTGGTTTGATTCACGGCTTCGGCTTTGCGTCGGTGCTGGCTGACTTAGGGTTGCCGCAGGGCGCGCTGGTGCTGGCGCTGGTCGGATTCAACGTTGGCGTAGAGCTGGGCCAGCTGGCGATTGTGGCGGTGTTTTTACCGCTGGCTTTCTGGCTGCGGGCCACCAGGTTTTACCGCGTCGGCGTGCTGACGTTTGGCTCGCTGGTGGTGGCGGTATTGGCCAGCTGGTGGTTCTTGCAACGCGCATTCGAGTTATAGAGCCATGCACCCGTTTTTAACTGCTGCACTGTACAAATTTGTGGAGTTGCCCGACTTTGCAGAGCTGCAAGCTCCGCTGCTGGCGCAATGCCAAACGCACAACATCAAAGGCACATTTTTACTGGCTGCTGAAGGCATCAACGGCACCATTGCCGGCAGTCCGGTCGCCGTACACGCGGTGCTTGATTATTTGCGCAGCGACACACGCCTGGTTGATTTGATCCACAAAGAATCATGGGCCAGCGCGATGCCTTTTTACCGCATGAAAGTGCGGCTGAAAAAAGAAATAGTTACCCTGGGTGTGCCTGACGTACACCCTGCACTTATGGCCGGGCAGTACGTGAAACCCGATGCGTGGAACGCACTGATCGCCCAGCCAAACGTGGTGGTGGTAGACACCCGCAACGACTATGAAGTGTCGATCGGCACCTTCAACGGCGCGATTAATCCCGCTACGCGAAGCTTTTCAGAACTGCCCGCCTGGGTCGCTGCGCAAATGCAACCCGGCGGCAAATTAGCCGAAGTAGACGGTGTAAAACCAACCGTTGCCATGTTTTGCACAGGCGGGATTCGCTGTGAAAAATCCACCGCATTTTTAAAGTCCAAAGGCTTTGACGAAGTCTTTCACCTTGAGGGCGGAATACTGAAATACCTTGAATCCGTGCCAGAAAAACAAAGCGCGTGGCAAGGCCAGTGCTTTGTGTTTGACGAGCGGGTCTCCGTCGGCCACGGATTGCTGGAAGGCGGCCTGGAACTGTGCCGCTCATGCCGCGACCCGATCACGTCTGAGGCCAAAGCATCGCCCCTGTACGAGCGCGGCGTGAGCTGCCCCGGCTGCCATGCCCGCACAACCGACGAGCAAAAAGCTGGCTACCGCCAGCGGCAAAAACAGATTGATTTGGCTGCAGTGCGCAAGCAGGCGCATATCGGTATCGTTCAAAGTACGTCGCAAAAACAGTGACCGCAGCCCTGCCTGTTCTGTACACCTTTCGGCGCTGCCCATATGCGATGCGAGCGCGGCTGGCGCTGGCTGTCAGTGGCGTTGACTGTGAGCTAAGGGAAGTGTCTTTAAAAAGTAAACCGCCTGAGATGCTGGCTCTATCCCCCAAAGGCACAGTGCCTGTGCTTGTGCTGCCAAGCGGCCAAGTCATCGACGAAAGCCTGGACATCATGCAATGGGCGCTTGTGCAGAACGACCCGGAAGGTTGGTTAACGGTCGGCCCGTTGGGCGACATGCTGGCGTTGATCGCAGGCAACGACGGCCAGTTCAAACATGCGCTAGACCGCTACAAATACCCGAATCGCTATCCGCTGGAGTCTGGCGGTGATTCGCGGGCATTTGCAATGGCGCAGCGCTTTGGAGCCGGAAGTTGGCTGCAAACGTTAGAGCCGCGTTTAAGTCAAGGCTGGCTAGTCGGCTATAAGGCCAGCATTGCAGACATGGCCACCCTGCCCTTCGTGCGCCAGTTTGCGCATACCGATGCCGCCTGGTTTGCAGCTCAACCCTGGCCACAGTTGCATGCCTGGCTGGCACGGTTTGAGGCCAGTGGGTTGTTTGAAAGCGTGATGGCGAAGTATCTGCCTTGGCAGCATACAGTTTAGAAACGCTACGCTTTTAGGAGCTACTTGCGACCGTACTTGTTGAGCTTCAGCTTCAATGCTTACTACGCAGAGCGACGTCGATTTGAACGTCCCTTTCGCCAAGCTTCCAACAGCTCGGTGCTCCCACCCGCAACCTTTAAAAGCATTTAAAGGCATAGGATGGCTCCTGGAACAATATCTTCCTCGTCAATCTCTGTATTCGAATAGTCAGGATTGATGGGGATTTCAACGTTCACTACCCACCAGACCTCAATCTTTCGGAGAAGCTCTAAACTGTCCGTGGAAACGGGGCAAGTCCAAGTCCAGTTTGACTATCTCGGGATCGAGAAAGCGTTCCAAGCGATCTTCATAGGCGCTCATTAAAGCCCAAACATTGACAACTCAAACTGAACAAAGCCGATCAGCCATACGCGTCTGCCAACCCGGCCCGGTTTGCTTCCAGCGGTCATTCACATCGGCAGGCAGCCGGATGGACAGCAGCTTGCGTGGATTGGTTGAAATAGGTCGCCCTCCACGTTTGACGGTGGCGTGTGCCAGCATGGTTTCGTTCAGCTCGGGCAAATCGTCGTATTCGGCTCTATTCACGACATGGGCGTCGACACGCACCAGGTCAGACTTCAAGGAACGGGGCAATTCGGGCTTTTTCGCGTTCATTTGTTTTCCTCACGCTAGAGATGTGGCGATGCTCACCACGCGGTGTGTACCCGACAACGACCTTACTTGAACCACGCTCGTTGTGGGTAGGCTTGCTTGAATGACATACCAGATTGATCGTTTCAGAAATATGAATATAGGAGCTGCTAACGCCCGTATTTATTGCGCTATAGCCCTACTTTTTGCACATTTCGGCCTAATCAGCCTCAGGCGCAATCAACTCCGCATAGTCATACAGCGCCCCCAAAATCGCTTCACCTCGCTCATCCGCGGTTTCTTGCAGCTCGTCGATTTGCGCAAATAATGCATCCACGTTGCGCGCGCCGCCTCCTCCATCAAGCAATCGCTCAACGCGGCGGGCTTGCCAGCGCTCTGCGTCCGCATCGCTCAGTGTTTCAGGGAAGTTACGCGCGCGGTATCTGAAAACCAGTTCTGCCAAGCGGTCGTCGTCAAAACCCACACGGCTCACTGCAAGCTCTGCTGGAGACAGCTCTCGCAACTGGGTCAAGCGGCGGCGGTCGGCGTTGCCTATGAAGCCGCCGTACAGGTCTTCGTCAACA
>JANNCT010000175.1:0-3327 GCA_031386895.1 Polaromonas sp. | reverse complement strand
AGCGGCAGGCCATTGGTGAAGACATCAAGGCGGTGCAGTTTCGCTGGCCTTTGGGTATGCCGCTTGTGCGTAAATTGACTGGCAAGGTGTGGGAGGTGCGAACGCAATTGCCAACACGAATTGCCCGCGTCCTATTCACTGTGAAAGGAAAGCACATGGTGCTCTTGCATGGGTTCATCAAAAAGACGCAAGCTACATCAATGAAGGACATTGAACTAGCTCAAAACCGGATTGATTTTTAAAGAAAGGCCAACATCATGCCCATCGGAAGCAAATTCGACGACTTCTTGAAAGAAGAAGGCACATTTGAAACTACAACTGCCGCTGCCATCAAAAAGGTATTAGCGTTTCAAATTGAAGAAGAAATGCAGGCTCAGCGCCTGACAAAAACAGCGATGGCACAGCGCATGCACACCAGCCGCGCTGCGCTAAACCGCTTGCTGGACGACAAAGACACAAGCCTGACGCTCACGACACTGGCAAGCGCGGCTGCGGCCTTGGGCAAGCGCGTGAATGTGGAGTTGGTGGCGGCTTGACACCGCCAGAAGTGCGAGGGATGAACGGTAATGAAGCGATGTTGAAAGACCTGACCCCGCTGCTAGGGAACGCGGCACATTTTCCAGTCCCAACCTGCCGACCTGCCGTCGTCGCCTGCTTAGCTTGAACTTTTGATGCCTTATGAACCACCTTGCTGAATTCGAAGCCCTAAATCTCCCCGGTGTCATCGACTACGTTACACGAGGCCAAGAGGAAAATATCCATCTTGATTTCAAGACGGTGAAGGACGCAGGACTCGCCTCGTTCGATGATCGAAAGAACTTGGCGTGCGCGCTTTCCGGTTTTGGAAACTCGTCAGGAGGCTTGATCGTTTGGGGTTTAGACGCCAGGAAAAATGCAGAAGGGGTGGACTGCGCGGCAGAACTCCGACCGATTGAGAACATTCAAGCCTTTCTTTCGCGACTGAACTCACTCACCGGCGAGGCAACCGATCCGACTATCAACCAGGTCCAACACCGCGCGATCATAGAGAGTGGATCCAGAGGCTTCGCGGTAACTCTTGTTCCGGAGAGCGACACGGGGCCGCATAGGGCCAAGCTGGGAGAGAACCGGTACTACAAGCGGGTAGGCGACAGTTTTTACAAGATGGAGCATTACGACATTGCTGACATGTTTGGTGAACGCAGGAGACCTAAACTTACGGTGTTTCATCGGGTGCTAGGAAAGTACAGTACCGCGGAGGTTCATATCGGCCTCAGGAACATTGGCCGCGCAACTAAGCGGCCAATGTTTTTCGCCTTTGAAAGTGACGGCCCTTTGCAGAGAAGTCGACACGGTCTTGACGGAAACGGCAACGAGGGTATGAATTGGCTCCGCGCGGCCAACGCTGGCTTACAGTGGGCGTACGGAGGAGGAATGGACTTCGCACTCCATCCGGGAATGGCGCATGAGATTGCCTGTCTGACTTTGGGCATTCCCGCGCGCCCCGAGCCGACCGAGGATCTGGTAATCAGATACGCTATTGCCTGTGAAGATCAGCCCATTGAGCATGGAGCGCTGGTCATTTCACTCAATGAGTTACGGTGAAGACGGCTCACCCCTCGGGGAAGGGCAGCGGAGTCAGGTCTTGCAAAGCAACAACACTTCGACCGAGATTTCGACATACGGTGAGGACTACACGGGCTCCCCAATTAACTATCAATAACGTAGCTGCTAGCGCACGTATCTCTTACCTCGCAGGAACTTTTGATATCTAAAGACGGTGGGTTTTAAGCCCTTTCGGACATCCCCACGGCAATTTGGAGCAGTCAAACGTCTAAGAAGTCTTTTTTTGATCCGATTTCAGGCATATTTTAGGCTTCTGGCCGAACAAATATGGGCGCAAGCAGCTATATAAATCATAGTGATTCAACAGCAAACACTTCAAGAATCCAGCGCCACCCGAATCTCTGCCAGGAAGTCGTGCGCCACGCCCGCCACCTTGTCACGCGGTGCGTTTTCGATCAGCTGAATGATCTTGCTGCCAATCACCACCGCGTCGGCTACCTTGCCCACGGCTTTGGCCGTTGCTGCATCGCGTATGCCAAAACCTACGCCGACGGGAATGCTGACATGCTGGCGGATTTTGGGCAGCATGGCTTCGACAGCGCCTGTGTCCAGGTTGCCTGCGCCTGTCACGCCTTTGAGGGACACGTAATACACGTAGCCGCTGGCCACGCGGGCGACCTGGGCCATGCGCTCGTCTGTGCTGGTGGGGGCCAGCAAAAAGATCAGGTCCATGTTGTGGGCGCGCAAGGAGGCGGCGAAAGCTTCGCATTCTTCGGGTGGGTAGTCGACGATCAGCATGCCGTCTACGCCTGCAGTTGAGGCGTGCTTGATAAAGCTGCCTGCGCCATTTTTGATCTCATAGCGCTCGACCGGGTTGGCGTAGCCCATCAGCACGACTGGGGTGGTTTTGTCTTGCGTTCTGAAGGCGGTGACCATGTAGAGCACCTTGGCCAGGCCAATGCCGAGCGCCAAGGCCTTTTCACCGGCTTTTTGAATCACGGGGCCGTCGGCGCTTGGGTCTGAAAAGGGGATGCCGAGTTCAATCACATCGGCCCCGGCGCTGACCATGCCGTGCATCAAATCGGGCGTGACGTCGGCGTAGGGAAAGCCGGCCATCACGTACGGGATCAGCGCCGTGCGGCTTTGCGCTTTCAGTTTTGAAAGGGCGGCGTCAATTCGGCTCATTTGGCAAACTCGATGACTTGTTCAAGCGCGTGCTCACCACCTTTGACAGATTGCCCCTTGCAGCTCGGGCGGCAATAAAAATCGGCGTTGCTCAAGTCAGCTACCGTGCCAATGTCTTTGTCGCCCCGGCCTGACAGGTTGACCAGAATCGACTGGTCAGCGCGCATGGTTTTAGCCAGCTTCATGGCGTAGGCAATGGCGTGTGCTGATTCAAGCGCGGGGATGATGCCTTCAGTGCGGCACGTGTAGTGAAACGCGTCTAGCGCTTCCCTGTCGGTGATGCCAACATATTCAGCGCGGCCAATGTCTTTTAAAAACGCATGCTCGGGGCCGACGCCGGGGTAGTCCAGGCCGGCGCTGATGCTGTGGGTTTCTGTGACCTGGCCATCATCGTCTTGCAGCACATAAGTACGGTTGCCGTGCAGCACGCCGGGCAAGCCGCGCTGCAGGGACGCGGAATGTTTGCCGCTGTCCATGCCTTCGCCTGCGGCTTCAACGCCGACCAATCGGGTGTTTTCATACGCAATGTACGGGTGAAAAATACCCATCGCGTTGCTGCCGCCACCGACGCATGCCAGCACCGCATCAGGCTGCTTA
>JANNCT010000174.1:0-7310 GCA_031386895.1 Polaromonas sp. | reverse complement strand
CAGCATGTCAGAGAACTTGCGGTCTTGCACCACGCTGCCGGCAAAGCGGCTTTTAATTTCGCCTTGCAGCAGGCGCTCCAGCAGTTCAACGGCCAGGTTTTTCTCAGGCAGGTTGCGCACCTGCGCTAAAAACTCATCGCTGAGCAGGCCAATGTTCGGCTTGTCCAGGCCCACCGCGTCAAAAATATCGACCACGCTTTCAGACACCACAGCCGACGAAATGATTTGGCGGATGGCCAGCTCGCGCTGCTCGTCAGTGCGCTTTTTCGCGGTCAATTCCTTCTTCGTCAAAATGACTTTGACGCCTTGTAAAAAAGCCACTTCTTCGCGCGCCTCTTCGGCCTCGTCCAGCGTGCAGCGTGCAGCGTGCAGCACAGGGTAAAGGCCTGGCTCATGGCCAATGCGTTGTCGGCAAAGCGCTTTTTACCGTCGCGGGTTTTGCCGGTACCAAGGCCCAGCACATGGTTGGCAGCTCCTGCCAATGTTTTGTGGCCCCCGGTTAAAAAGCCGCCGTAGTCAAAACCATGCAGCATGGCGCGTAGTACGTCCATCTTTTCAAGCAACAGGCTAAAAGCTTCATGTGCATCCACCGTCGGCCTGCCACGCCCCTGGCTGGCGGTGTATTCCTTCATGGCCAGCTTCAGCTCGTTGCCAATACCGATGTAGTCGACCACCAAGCCGCCCTGCTTGTCTTTGAAGACGCGGTTGACCCGCGCAATCGCCTGCATCAGGTTGTGGCCCTTCATGGGTTTGTCAACATACAGCGTGTGCACGCAGGGTGCATCAAAACCCGTCAGCCACATGTCCCGCACGATGACCATTCGCAGCGGGTCGGTCGGGTCTTTGAAGCGCTTTTCTAACCGCTTTTTAACTTGACTGCTGTAAATATGCGGGCGCAACAATGCTTTGTCGCTGGCTGAGCCGGTCATCACAATTTTAATAGCGCCCTTTTCAGGGTCAGCGTCGTGCCAGTTGGGCCGCAGGCGAATGATCTCGTTGTACAGGTGCGCGCAAATGTCGCGGCTCATGCTGACTGCCATCGCCTTGCCGGGTTGTGCCTTGTTGCGCTCTTCAAAGTGCGCCACCAGGTCAGCTGCCACGCTGGCAATTCGCGGCTCGGCGCCCACTACTTTTTCAAGCGCTGCCCAGCGGCTTTTCAGCGCGGCTTGCTGGTTACTGTCATTGCGTTCATCTTCTTCGGTCAGCTCGTCCACGTCATCATCAAGCTGCTGCAAGTCAGCGTCTTTCAGGCTCAGCTTGGCCAGGCGCGACTCGTAATAAATCGCCACGGTCGCGCCGTCTTCTTTGGACTGCTGCATGTCGTACACGTGGATGTGGTCGCCAAACACGGCGCGCGTGTCGCGGTCTGTGCTGCTGACGGGCGTGCCGGTGAAAGCCACAAAGGTGGCTTTGGGCAGTGCGTCGCGCAGGTGCTGGGCGTAGCCTGCCTGGTAGTGTTCTACGTTGTACGCCGGCGGCTCAAACTCCACCCGGTGCGGGGTAACGACACCATCGCCAGTCGCTACAACATTAGGAGCTGCTTGCGCCCATATTGATTGCGCTAGAGGCTTATTTGATGCCTTTTTAAGCCTCAATTTAGCCTCAAAACCGTACTGTGTACGGTGCGCCTCGTCGGCTATCACCACAATGTTGTGCCGCTCCGACAGGATAGGAAAGATGTCTTCATCCTCCCCCGGCATGAACTTTTGAATAGTGGCAAACACAATGCCGCCTGACGGCCGGTTGCCGAGTAACGTGCGCAGCTCTTGCCGGGTGCGCGCCTGCACAGGTTGCTCACGCAGCAGGTCTTGCGCCAGGCTGAAAACGCCAAACAGTTGCCCGTCCAGGTCATTGCGGTCACTTATCACCACGATGGTTGGGTTCTCCATCGCGGGTTCTTGCATCACGCGTGCGGCAAAGCAGGTCATGGTGATGCTTTTGCCGCTGCCCTGCGTGTGCCACACCACGCCGCCTTTTTGATTTCCGCCAGGGCGCGATGCTTCAATCACCTTGGCAATGGCAAACCGCACCGCATGAAACTGGTGGTAGCCCGCAATCTTTTTAAGCAGCGCGCCGTCATCTTCAAACAGCACAAAGTAGCGCAGGTAGTCCAGCAGGTAGCTGGGGGCCAGCACGCCGCGCACCAGCGTTTGCAGCTCATTGAACTCGCCCAGCGGGTCCAGCGCCACGCCGTCAATCGTGCGCCAGGCCATAAAGCGCTCAAAGTCGCTCGACAGCGACCCCATCAGCGCCTCGGTGCCGTCTGATATCACCAGCACCTCGTTGGTCTGAAACACATCGGGGATTTGCTCTTTGTAGGTCTGTATCTGGTCATAGGCCTTCCAGACGTTGGCGTTTTCATCTGCCGGGTTTTTGATCTCCAGCAGCACCAGCGGCAGACCGTTTATGAACAAAATAATGTCTGGCCTACGCGTGTGGTGCGGGCCTTTGATTGAAAACTGGTTAACCGCCAGCCAGTCGTTGCTGGCAGTATTTGCCCATTCAATCAGCCGCACAAAGTCACCCCGCGTTTCACCGTCCTTCTGGTACTGCACCGGCACACCGGTGACCAGCAACTGGTGAAAACGCCTGTTGGCCGTCAGCAGCGCGGCAATGCCCAAGTCAACCACCTGTTTCAGCGCATCGTCACGTGCCGCAGCGGGCACGCCAGGATTCAGCCCGTCAATCGCCGCGCGCAAGCGCCTGGTCAAAATCACTTGGCGGTAGTTGTCACGCTCAGGCGCCGGGCCATCGGGCGCGATGTCGGGGCCATAAACCAAGCTGTAGCCAATATCGGCCAGCCAGCCCAGGGCTTCTTGTTCGAGTTGGTCTTCGGTCACTCATCACCTCCAAGGTTTTTACATGAGCACCGCGTCATGAAAAAAATAGCCGGTTTTTTTAACATGATGAAGTCAATCCGCCATCAGCTCTATGTACGACTGATAACTGTAGCTGCGGTTTTGCTTTTGCCCAGTCAGCTCAACCGCAATGCCCAGACCAACTAGCACCTTCACCGCCGCATTGGCCGTCGGAAAGCTGACTCCTAACTTTTTGCGCACCTGCTCAACGGAAAAGCGCGGCATCATCGGCAGCATTTCAAACAGGCGATAGCTGGCCGAACCCGCTTTGGGTGAATCCAGCAGGCGGCGTCGGTCAGTGCTAACCAGGCTGGCAATGGCCACAATGCCGCGCGCGGCATCAACTGCAGCAGCGGTAACGCCCTGCAGAAAAAATGCCACCCAGCCTTCCCAGTCGCCCTCAGTACGCACATTTGACAAGCGCCGATAGTATTCAGACTGGTATTGCTTCAGGTAGCCGCTCAGGTACAGCAATGGCTCAGGCAACAAACCAAAATGCTCCAGCATCGCAGTAATCAGCAAGCGGCCAATGCGGCCATTGCCGTCCAGAAACGGGTGAATCGTTTCAAACTGCACGTGCACCAACGCGATTTTGACCAGCGGGGGTAAATCTGATGAAGCATGAATGAACCGCTCCATGTCGCCCAGCAGCGGGCCAACGCGCTCTGGCGGCGGCGGTACAAAAACCGCCTTGCCTGGCCGGGTACCGCCTATCCAGTTTTGCGAGCGCCGCAAGTCACCCGGCTGCTTGCCAGCACCACGTACCCCGTCCATTAACAAACGGTGTGCATCGCTGAGCAGCCGAACACTGATGGGCAAACCAGCCGGGTCTCGCAGGTGGCCTCGTACCAGCTTGAAGGCGCGCAGGTAGTTGGCGACCTCTTCCACATCGTCGGTATTGCTCACTGCAAAACCTGCTTCGCTGTCAAAAAGGTCAACCAGCGTGGCCTGGGTGCCCTCGATTTGCGAGGTTAGCAGCGCTTCTTTGCGAATAGCGCTGTAAAGCAGCCAGTCCGCCGAAGACACCAGACCTGACACACCCGACAAGCGAGCCAGCGCCAGTTCTGCAACACGGTTGGCTTCAACAAAAGATTCAGGCGCCAGCACAGGCTTGCGCGGTGGCAGTGCATGCGGCACAAACGCCTGAACGGACTCACCCAGGGTTGTGGTGGCGACATAGCTGCCAGTGTTGCGCATGGTGTTAAAGATCTCTTGAATAGATGGAAATTTTATTAAAGCATTCTTTAATAGAAAACGCTACTGTTAAAGAATCTTTACAGTCCAACGGTCGAAACAGGCACCCATCCACGCAAGAACAAATTTAAGACCGGAGGGGCCAGTGCATGCAAACCGATTGCAGCGCCTTAACAATTCGTTTAGCACCCGCCGCGCTAACCTGTTGATTTAAATAGACTAATTCACGCCACGCTTATCAAACCCGTTTTGTTAAGCAAATGCTAAGCGCTCTTGCGAAAGATGTAATAGACATTACCGACGCTATTTTTTTCCAGAAACCCATCTGGTTGGCTCCATTTTTTCAGATAGCGCGATGCCTCTACCTGTGCTGAAGGCGAGTCACCCAAACCTAGTAGTTCTCGAAGCTCAGCATTTCTAATTTTTTGATGATCCTTCAAATACTCCCGAACCATTTCAGCGTAACGCACAGGATTCAGGCCTCGAGTCTTGGTGTAGGCCGCCTTTCCCTTTAACTCCTTGGCAACGCCTTTAGCCAGGTGGAACGTAGCGGCAGCCGTATGCCCTTTACGCTCAATCAGGCTCAGCGGCGGCACAGCCATGGCTTCCAGCACTCGACGAGCGTCTTCTTTCGACAGTTGCAGTACATCAGCCGCCTGGCCGACGTCGATAAAATCCTGTTCAATCATTGCGTCCAATACAAGGAGTTGATCCAGCCCGACCTCGGCGCCCTCTGCATCCAGCCGAGCTACCAGTTTCGCGAGCGCTTCATGTGCTCCCTGATTGAATATTCGCAAAGTGACCGACAGCCCGTCGGTTGTGTAAACGGGGCGGCGTTTTCCATAAATCAACGCAGACCGAAATATCCGTTTGCGGCCAATGCCTGACGACTCTACCAATCGCAATTTAACCAATGCGTTTGCCAAAGTCCGGTTTCGCGGCACAGCCTCATGCCGCAAAATGTTTTCGGGCGTAATCCCGTCCATAAATCCACCGGGGCTGGTTACCACCAACTCATGCACGGAATGCCTGACTAAAATTTCACCCGGATTCTGATAATCCCGGTGTGTCAGCGCATTTAGTACAGCCTCGCGAACGCCCTCGATTGGAAACTGCGGAATTCTTAACTTGAACAAGCCCAGTTCAATCTCTTTTTCAGGATTCAGCGGACCCAGAAAAACCTGCTCCACGCGTTCTACAACCTCAAGTAGCGGCAGTCGTTCAATGTCGTTGCGTGCGACGCTAATTTCGCTGTCATGCAAGACGTAGTGGAACTGGGCCTGCGGGCAATGCTGTGCCAGAACCTCACGCCGGGCGAACAAGACCAGGCCAGCATGCGTGACACGGCCAGCCCGTACCGCCTCCAGGCCCTGCAAAAATTCCAGCTCGGGAAGGTCTATCAAACCAGACGAAGGGCTCTTGCTGCGCAATATCTGGCGCGCTCTCTCGATCTGCAACGGGTCAAGATCGCTCAGGCCGATGCCCATGGCAGGCGCGCCGCTCCAGTCCAACGCTGCGGTGCTGACCTGTGCCCGCTGGAACACCACGGGATCCAGAGGCATGCAGTTTTTACCAACCCGCTGTTTGAAAAGCCCCGCAGATGTGCCGTAAGGCTTTCTGACCCCCGAAGGGACCCGCACCACCAACAGTTTTCCCGTACCTTCCGGCACCAATATTTCCTCAACTTCAGCTTCAATGCCAGGGCGAGTGCCATCGAAAATGCCCCGCCGGAAAATGTCCAAGTCGTAGCCTTTCGCACCTTCAATGGCTTGGCCCCTTCCCCTCACCTTGTCGGCTACACCAAACACCACCACGCCACCCGACGCATTGGCAAAGCAGACCGCGTATTCGCAGGCCAGCTTCAAATCTTCCTTGGGGCCCTGCCATGGTTTGAAATCAAGAAACTGACTTTCGAGATCGTCAGCAATGCCGTCGTCTAACCGGTCAAGCAGCGTTAGCAGTTGGGCGATATCAGGGATGCTCATACAACAGACTCCTCGATATGAGATTCGACTTCCGGCAATCGCAAAGCACCCGAGATCAGGCGCGGGAGCAGGGTGTCGCGGAGAGTGGCTAGGGTTTGGGCATGCTCGTGATACGACAAGATGGCTTCCAAAATTGGATGCATTAACTCGTTAAATTTCGAATAAACATCGGCAGAAGGCCAGATCGAACCGTAATTCAACAAAGCTGAACCGCTCACGTTGGCCTGGGCACTTCCCTGCGATTGCGCCTCTGCATAGGCTTTGAAATCGGCATGTCGTACCAAACAATAAACAAAACCACCGTCCTGCATTCCGCTCGCCGTGGTGATGCGCCCAACTCGCTGGTTCAGATAAGCAGCTGGTTCGACTTCAGCGACCAGTCCCGTTTCACCGACATAGCCCGTCATTCCGACCAAAAGATCGCCACGTTTTAGCCGGAAGCGATCAAGTCTAGAAGTCGTTTCAGGAGTAACGAAAGAGCAACCGGAGAAGTCAATAATTCCGGGCTTCACGTCCCCAATCTTGACGACAGGATGCCCAACATCGACCCAATCCTTACTCTTGAAAGCGTATCCATTTTGAAACTCAGCCAAATTCGCAAGTGTCCCAAGCCGCCACCCCTTCGGCACCAAACCCAACTCCGACTCCTCAAACCCATCGGGAAACAGCGCCGCTGTGGCCTCGTCCATGCCTTCGGGGGCGCGGCCTTCCAGCTTGGCGCGCACGGGGTCGAAATCGACAAACCATGACTTGAACAGCGCCTGGGCGATGGCTTCGAGCGTGGCGTTGGTTTCGCGCAGGAGGGTGATGCGGTCGTCGAGGGCACCCAATACTTCGGCGATATTCAGTTGCGTATCTAGATCAGGAATTTGCGCGAATGCTTCGTGGAGATGATTTCTGTTGACCCCAGGAACTGCGGCTTTGTCTGAGTACGCATGAAAATCTAAGGTTTTTAGAAAATAACTAATGAATTTTGGGTCGTTACCTTTGAAGTCGCGGACGTACAGCGTAGTGTTTAGCGGCCAAAAATCTTGCTCGACGAAATAGACCTGTCCGATAGTGCCGTATCGACCTGTTACAACACCAGGGCCTTTTGCCATTGGTACGGAATGACAGTCGCTAACACCTGCGGATGACACTAACGGATAAGGGCCAGGAATGCGCTTGGCTTGCGCCAAGTCGTAACCACGTTTCAATTCAATGAAGTCACCGAGCTTGCCAGAACGCCACTCAGAACTCATACCCAAGTCCTCCCAGCTTCTGCCGAATCACC
>JANNCT010000148.1:0-1831 GCA_031386895.1 Polaromonas sp. | reverse complement strand
GAAAAAGTGCGAGTGCAACTACACAAGCACCCGCACCGCCAACCATTTTTAAGAATGTCCGCATTGCCATTTAACGTAATGTATACCGCAAGACCTGCAGTATAAAAATGGCGCTGCAACATAATCCGGGCATCAAAATCTCCTGAAAGTGGCTTGTCTGTTGGGCTTCAAGGCTATATACTGTAATTTTATACAGTTATAAAAGATTCATGAAACCCCGCAACCCGCCTTTGCAATCCTTGCGCTTGCTTGACCAGGTCAGGGAGCGAATTCGTTACCTTCACTATAGCCTGAGTACTGAAAAAACCTACCTCTATTGGATCCGTTTTTTCGTCCGTTGGCATGGCCGCCACGGCACGATGACGCATCCGCGCGACATGGGGTCCAAGCAGGTTGAGGCTTTTTTAACCATGCTGGCGACTGAGCGCAAAGTGTCTGCGTCCACCCATAACCAGGCCTTGAGTGCATTGCTGTTTTTGTATCGTGAGGTACTCGAAGAAGATTTGCCTTGGTTGACAGACATAAACCGGCCTACCCAAGTGCGCCGCATTCCGTCGGTTTTAACCAAAGACGAAGTTGCTGGGTTGCTAGCAGCCATGGAAGGTGTCACCGCTTTGCTGGCTCGTTTGCTTTATGGCACGGGCATGCGGCTGATGGAGGGCATGCGTTTGCGCGTTAAAGATGTTGATTTTGATAGACACGTCATCATTGTTCGGGAGGCGAAAGGCAACAAAGATCGGGTGGTCATGCTGCCGCGTTCGTTGGCTCCAGCTTTGCGGCAGCAGATGATGGCAGCCCGCGCAATATGGCAAGCCGATCGTCAAGTCTAGCGTGCCGGGGTGCAGGTGCCCGATGCACTGGAGGTGAAATACCCGCGCCTTGGGCAAACTTGGGGTTGGTGTTGGTTTTTCCCCGCGCCTACTTTGTCAGTTGACCCGCGTAGTGGCATTGAGCGTCGGCACCACTTGTATGAGGAGCGGCTGCAACGTGCTTTGAAGCTGGCCGTGCCGCTGGCGGGAATCGTCAAGCCTGTATCGGTGCATACTTTGCGCCACAGCTTTGCCACGCATTTGCTGCAATCGGGTACAGACATTCGCACTGTTCAAGAGTTGCTGGGCCACAGTGATGTGAGCACGACGATGATTTACACGCATGTGTTGAAGGTGGCTGCGGGCGGTACGGCTAGCCCGCTGGATGCCCTCGTGGCTTGAGGACAACCGCTATTAATTAAATAGCTGCTTACGACCGTATCAATTGGCCTAAAGGCTATTTTTAGGGATAAAAATCGCTATTTTTACCTCCAAATTTCTCCAATCCGTCCCCCAGACCTCAGCCGAAATTCATTCCCCCTTACCGACCTACCGAATCTCTGCGTCAAGCCGCTTCAAGCAAAAACTCAACCTTGAGCGCTTCAAACGGGAAAACAATACCGCCGCCTTCATCGCGGTCGATCACGCCTGCATTGAGCAGCGCTGTAATGTCTGCGTGAACCGCTTTCACGTCACGCTGAACCCGGCGGGCGGCTTCGCGTATGGATATGGGGCCAGCGCCGCACAGCGCTTTCAGCAGTTCCCAGCGCTTGGCTGTTAGCACTTGCCACAGCAGCTCAGGCGTGGCGAACGCTATTCGCGTGATGCGTTCTGGCTTGCCGGACTTCCATGACTGCACAAAGCTGGCCATGGAATCTTCGGGGGAGCTAACTTCAAGAATGACTGTTTTCATGGTTCCACCTTGCTATGTCTTTTTGGAAACACTTCATTAACTTTTTTGCGTTGCAACTTCAGCGATCACGCAGTGTTTTTCAACAAACCTTGGCACCCGCGAATTCCCG
>JANNCT010000140.1:0-1934 GCA_031386895.1 Polaromonas sp. | reverse complement strand
ATCGGTAACTTCGAGCAAGGCATGCTGGTGCAATTGCCGCTGCACCTTGATTTGCTGAACGGCAAACCCACAGCCGCCCAGCTGCACGACGCACCCTTGCCCAGGTTGTCTAGCCTGGCCACCAGCACGGCGTGGCGATAGGTTTCATTGCCGAACACGCGCAGTTCCATTTTGTTGGTGCCGTTCAGCGCCAGCGCGTCCAGCTTGCCGTCGCTATGGGCGGCTTCTACAGTCACCCATTCACTGCCTGCGTAGTGCTTGGCTAGTGCGTCGTGCAGCTGGGCGGCTGTGGGTTTGCCGTTCAGCAAATCAAGGTGCAGCGGCAATTGCACCAGCATGCCTTGCTCGAAGTTACCGATAGACGGGATAAAAACCGGGCGGCGACTCAAGCCTGTGTATTTCATGATTTCTGGCAGGTGCTTGTGCGCCAGGCCCAGGCCGTACAGCTCGAACAACGGGGCTTTGCCTGCCTGGTACGCCTCAATCATTTGCCGCCCACCGCCTGAATAACCCGTCACTGCGGGCAAGGTCAATGCAAAGTCAGGTGCAATAAAGCCGGCATCGATCAGCGGGCGAATCAGTGCGATTGCGCCCGTGGGGTAGCAGCCGGGGTTGCCCACGCGGTCGGCTTTAGACACCAGCGCGCGCTGGTCTGGGGTCAGTTCGGGAAAACCGTAGACCCAGCCCGGCGCGATGCGGTGCGCGGTCGATGAATCAATGATTTTTGGTTTTTTGCCTGGCAAGCTGTCAATCATGGCAACGGACTCGCGCGCGGCGTCGTCGTGCAGGCACAAAATGACCAGGTCTACCGTGGCCATCAGGGCCAGTTTGGCGGCGGCGTCTTTGCGCAGCTCAGGCGCGATGCTGACCAGTTCCGTGGCGGGCATGGCGTTCAAGCGTTCGCGAATCTGCAGGCCGGTGGTACCAGCTTCTCCGTCAATAAAAATTTTAGGCATGGTGTTTATCCAAGGCTTTCTTGATGGTGGGCGAACGAATTGCCGCGTAAGCTGCACAAAAGTTTGGTGCATTGCAGCATGCTACAGTTTAGGGCTAGATTTTTTGAGCTTGTGCATGGCGCAAACTGCTTGATTCTCACGCCTTTCCCCGCCCCTCATTTTTCCCTAGCCGTATGAAAGCTTCCTTATGAAAATTCACGAGTACCAAGGCAAAGAAGTTTTGCGCGCATTCGGTGTGCCCGTGCCGCGCGGCATTCCGGCTTTCACGGTGCAAGAGGCAGTTGAAGCTGCCCAGAAACTTGGCGGCCCGGTGTGGGTGGTCAAGGCGCAGATTCATGCAGGCGGCCGCGGCAAAGGCGGTGGCGTGAAGGTGGCCAAAACGATTGAAGACGTCAAACGCATCTCGGGTGAAATTTTGGGCATGCAGCTGGTCACGCACCAAACCGGCCCCGCTGGCCAAAAAGTGCGCCGCCTATACATTGAAGTCGGCGCTGACATTCAAAAAGAATATTACGTGTCTTGCGTCACTGATCGCGCCACGCAAAAAGTCGCGTTTATTGCGTCGTCTGAAGGCGGCATGGACATTGAAGAAGTGGCGCACAGCCAGCCCGAGAAAATTATCAAGCTGTTCGTTGACCCATTGGTTGGCCTGACAGACGCGCAGGGCAAGGAGCTGGCCGCTGGTATTGGCATGCCAGCCGATTCAGTTGCGCAAACTGTCGACATTCTGCAAAAGCTCTACAAGTGCTACATGGACACCGATGCGTCGCTGGTGGAGATCAACCCACTGAATCGCAACAGCAAAGGTGAAGTGATGGCGCTCGACGCCAAATTCAACTTTGACCCGAACGCGCTGTTCCGGCACCCAGACATCGTCGCGTATCGTGACCTGGACGAAGAAGACGCAGCTGAAGTCGAAGCCAGCAAGTTTGACCTGGCCTACATCAGCCTGGACGGCAACATTGGCTGCCTGGTCAA
>JANNCT010000135.1:0-1906 GCA_031386895.1 Polaromonas sp. | reverse complement strand
CTTCCAGCAGCCTCACCAGCGCCCACAGCACGCGGTTGGCTGGCGTGGCGATTCCCAGCGCTTGCCCGCGCTGCACCACAAAGCCATTGAGGTAGTCAATTTCTGTGGGTTTGCCGCGCGCCAGGTCTTGCGCTGTTGACGACAATTGTGCGGGCATGGTCAACGCGATTTTTTGCACTGCACCGTGTATGTCGCTAGGCAATTCGACCCCATCGGCCTCGGCAACAGCCAAGCACTCGGCCACCACATCGCGCATCACGTCTTGTACGCCAACGCCCACTGAAGTTTTGCCGTACGGCAACTGCGTGATGGCCGATACGGCGTTGTACGCGCAGTTCAAAATCAGCTTTGCCCAGAGTGCGCCGCGTACGTTGCCTGATACTTCAGTCGGCACGCCAGCCGCGATGAGCGCTTGCGCCAAGGCCAGCCCGGCGGGTGGCGGCTCAATGACCAACTCCCCGCGCCCGTTGTGTTTGACATGGCCGGGCCCAGCCATTTCAGTGGCCACATAAACCACCGCCGCCGACACCGCCTGGCCGGGCAGAACCGCGCGCAGCCGTTCGGCATTGTCAACGCCGTTTTGCAAACACATCACCAGCGCGTCGGCCCGCAAGTAAGGCTGCATCAAGCGCCCTGCCGCTTCGGTGTCGCTTGATTTGACGCACAGCAGCACAACGTCTGCGCCCGCAACCGCACTGGCGTCTGTGGTGGCGGCAACACGAATTTGCTGATCGATAGTTTGCGTTTGCAGCCGCAGCCCCGCGCTTGCAATGGCGTCTACATGCACGGGCCGCGCAATCAGCACCACCGGGTGGCCAGCGCGCGCCAGCATGCCGCCGTAGTAGCAGCCCACTGCGCCCGCGCCCATCACGGCAAATTTAAGCGGCGAATTCATAGGCCGAATCAATGCCCTTCAAAGTTCAGCAGCGTGAACAATTGCAGCCCAGCGGCCCTGAGTTTGGCTGAGCCGTGCAGCTCTGGCAAATCAACAATTGCAGCGCCTTCCATCACGGTGGCGCCCAACTTTTCGAGCAGCTTTTTGCCCGCCATCATGGTGCCGCCGGTGGCGATCAAATCGTCAATCAGCAGCACCCGATCACCCGGTTTTACCGCGTCGGTGTGCAGCTCTACAGTAGCGCTGCCGTATTCCAGCTCATAGGTTTCTTGCACCGTGTTGAAAGGGAGTTTGCCTTTTTTGCGAATGGGTACAAAGCCCACGTTCAGCTCGTACGCAACCACTGCGCCCAAAATAAAACCACGCGCGTCCAGCCCGGCCACCACATCGGGCCGCAGCGATGGCGTCATGTAGCGGTGCACAAATGCATCAATCAAAACGCGGAATACTTTCGGGTTTTGCAGCAACGGTGTGATGTCACGAAACTGAACGCCGGGCTCTGGCCAATCGGGCACCGTGCGGATGTGCTGGCGCAAATAATCGCTGAACATGAACGCGTCGTGCTCAATAGTTGAGGCCGGATTTGTGGTGGGTGTTGGCATGGGGCTTTCAACTAAAAGTTGCTTGGCACTGTATTTTGCACTGCACCGACCAGGCTAGCTTGTGTATACATAGCGGAATTGGCTGCAGCCGCAAAACCCCCGAACCCGCGAACCCACGAACCCGCGAAAAAACTCCACCGCCCGCGATAATCAGCCCATGCGCTTTTCCCCAAAAACGGTCGGCATCACGGCCGCCGTCGTCACCATTGTTATCTGGACTTCTTTTATTGTCATCGCCCGCCTCATGGCACTCAAAGGCTTGACGCCGCTGGACATCGTGCTGTGCCGCTTTGTGGGCGCTGGCATGGTGCTGCTGCCGTGGGGCTACTTTCTGGTGCGCAAATTGAAGGCTAACAACGCCAACTTTACGGCGCAGCAAACCTGGCTGGGTTTGTCGCCATTGCCAGTC
>JANNCT010000116.1:0-7453 GCA_031386895.1 Polaromonas sp. | reverse complement strand
ACTGAACAGCGCCGGGGCAGACATCATCCGGTCTATGGTGCCCGCTACCGAAACGGTGTTTATCTCGACCTTCAAGACCATAGCGGACCCAACCGGTGGGCCTGGGACGATCAAGGTTTTTGATGCAAGCGTCGCCAGCGGTACTTTAAATTCCAGCCGCGTATTTCAACTGAGTACAGGCACTTTGCCCACTGGAACAACCCCGATATGGGTCAACGTCAATGGAGAAGATTTCACCAAAAACAACCCAGAGGCCGAAAGCGCCCTGGAAATCAGGGTGACCGATTTGGGCAGCGCACTGCCGATGCCCCTGCCCTGATCCAGCCTGCTAAGGCGCCCTGGCTCTGCAGGCAAAGGTTGAAGGTCAGTTATACGCGGCGACAACTGCACCCACGCTTGCATCGCTGGGGCGGGAGTCCGCAGCGTGAATAACTGACAAGGTTGGCTCCTTGTATGGTCTTCACAACTCGAACACTGATTTGCTTCTAATCAAGCTTCATGGCACATCCATCAAACGACGAGTCATTAGTTCCCCACGCGGCAGCTCTGCATGAAAAGGCTGCCCGGTCGCGTCAACTGTGCCTTTTTATCGGCGATATTTCCCTGGGTGGCGGGACCGAGCGTGCCTGTGCCACGCTTGCAGAGACGATGGTAAGCGCCGGCTGGCAGGTCACCATTTTGAGCATGTACGCTGGCTCGCCCGCTTACTTCGATTTGCCTGCCATGGTCACTCTACGCCATGTGTGGCCAGGCAAGGTTCGAATGCGCTGGCGAGTCGCACAAACCATCTGGCGCATGCGGCGGTTTTTAAAGCAAAACACCTTTGATGCCTGGGTCGACGCTGAAACGTCGCTCACGGCGTACAGCACGATAGCGCTGACTGGCAGCGGGATACGGCACGTCGCCTGGGAAAACTTTCACCTCCGGGCGGATCTGGGCAGTTGCATGCGCCGGCTTGGCCGCTATTGCGCGGTGCATTGGGCCGATCAAGTGGTTCTGCTGACCCAGGCCGACCAGCGGGACTGGCACGCACATTTTGGAAACCTCGCCAAATTGGTGGTGGTGCCGCATTGCATACAAACCCAGCCGCCAGCGCCATTGCCTGATTCGCACAGAGACCAGGTCATTCTGGCTATTGGGCGTTTGTGCCAACAAAAGGGTTTTGACCTGCTATTGCAGAGTTGGGCCATCATTGCAACCAGTCACCCTGACTGGGTTATGCGGATAGTGGGGTCAGGTGAAGAGCGAGACGCGCTGAAGGCCTTGAGCACACAGCTTGGCCTGGACCATTGCGTGCAATGGATTCCTGCCACGCCAGCGGTTTTTTCGCACTACGCATCAGCCAGTATTTACGCGCTGAGTTCCCGATTTGAAGGGTTCGGCCTGGTGCTGATCGAGGCCATGGCACAAGGGTTGCCAATCGTCGCCTTCGATTGCCGCTATGGACCGGCCGAAATTGTTCAGCACGGCCGGACTGGCCAACTGGTTCCGGCCGGCGACTTGAATGCATTTGCAGCTGAGCTCGACCGACTGATTCGAGACGACGCATTGCGCCAGCGCATGGCACGCGCCAGCTATGCGGCCTGTTACCCGTACCGCAAAGGCGGTAATCAAGGGCAATGGTTGGCAGTACTGCAAGGACATGACCCCTTGGAGGTGCCAGTTGCCGCCTGATCAACGCTACTGACAAATCGAATGCCAGTAGCGCCCGGTTGTGCCTCGTGTCCGCCTTGTGGGCGTTTTGTTGTCTTTGCAGAAAGTTTGTTCAAAGCGTTTGAAGTAGCCATGGCTCTTGCGCGCATCTGTGCGGATTGACGCCTTGCCGGAATGACTGCCCGGATATGGGGATTGGCAAACGCGCTGCCCGGCTGATGACCGTGGTGACATTCCAGTCAATAATGTTTGGTATGTTCTACCCGGCGCCACTTCAGGCGCATTAACGCACTGCTGCAGCCTGATGAGGCTGCGGCTTTTAGTACTTCAAACGTCTGTGCGCAGACAGCTAAAAAATGATCATCCTAATTCAGCCACTTTGATGAGCCAGCAGACCCAACCTTCCACTACTTTGCCTGCTCTTGACACAGTACAACGCCGCCTGGTGCAGGTGTTGTTTGTTGGTGTCTTCATGGCGGCACTTGATTCAGCCATCGTGGGGCCAGTTCTGCCTGCATTGCGTGCTGCCTTTGGTATCGACAACCGCACCGCAGGCCTGCTTACTACCGTGTTTGCACTGAGTTCGATGTGCAGCACGGCGCTGATGGCTTACTTCAGCGACCGCCATGGACGCCGTCCGGTGTATCTGGCCAGTGTGGCGCTTTTCGCCGTCGGCTCGCTGTGCATCGCCGCTGCACCCAGCTTTGACCTGCTGCTGGTCAGCCGCGCCATTCAGGGCATAGGCGCAGGGGGCATTGCGCCGGTGGCCAGTGCCGTGATTGGGGATGTGTTCACAGCCGAGCGGCGTGGCCGTATTTTGGGGCTGATTGGTGCCACCCACGGCATGGCCTTTGTGCTGGGGCCGCCACTGGCTACCGTTCTCACATCCACGCTGGGCTGGCGCTGGCTGTTTCTGGTGAATATTCCCGTCGCTCTCGTCGTGCTGTGGTTGGGTGCCCGCAGCTTGCCAGGCCAGCGCACCGACGCGGCACCAGGGCCCATTGATGCAGCGGGTATTACCGTTACTTTGTTGTTTCTGCTGTGTCTGGTACTGGGTATTTCGCGCCTGCCAGACTCGGCCACCGGGATGCTGCTGTGGCCCTGGTTTTTGACTGCCAGTGGCGCACTACTGGCCGCTTTGGTGGCCATTGAGAAGCGACAGGCGCAACCGCTGATTCCCTTTGAACTGTTTGCAAACCGGCAACTGGCTTATGCGTATGTGCTGACGCTGGGCGTGGGGTTCTCCATGGGTGGCATTGTGTTTTTGACCACCATCGCCACGCTGGCATATGGGGTCAGCGTCGAGTACGCGGGGCTGGCACTGCTGCCGCTGGTGCTGTGCTCCATGTTGGGGTCCATGGCGGCGGGGCGGCTGCTCAATCGTCTGGGTGCCCGCAACATGGTGATCTTTGGTTTCGGCCTGTTAACGCTGGGCTACCTGCAAAGCGCAGTGCCGCAAACCGGCTTTACCGCGTTCGTGGTGGCGTCTGTGCTGGTGGGTATTGGCTTGGGTGTGGTGGTCAGCGGCGCGCTGCGCTCAATTGCGATTGATGAAGCGCCGCCGGCCCTGCGCGGCACAGCCCAGGGGCTGATCAATATTTTCAATGCCGTGGGCACGCTGTTGGCTGTTACCTGCATCAGCGCCATTGCTGACTTTGAAGGCGGCGGGCTGACAGGCTTTGGCCACGCGTATCTTGCCTTGGGCTTGAGCATGCTCGTGATGCTGTTTATTGCGTTCGGGCTTAAAAGGAAGTCAGCAGTACCCGTGGCCGGGTCGGCATCTTCGGTGGGCACATCACAAGGGGCATAGCGCGGCACACAACCCGCCACATCACGCGGCCCTGCTCCAGAGCACATTGCTCCTCAATCAGGAGCTGCTTGCGCTTGATTCGATTCGGCTAAAGGCTTATTTAATAGTCAGTTGATGCGCCTTTGCAAGACCTGATCGTGGTGGCTTTCTCGTTGCTCACTCGATCCGGCGGCTATCAATCAGATGGAGTAGTTGCCGGGGACGCTGCGCGAGGAAGGGCTGACAGAGGAATAAAGGCCCGACCCTCGCTATGATGTTCTCACCCATCACTTCACGCTGCAAAAATGCCCAACCTGGCCGAACAAATTAGCGAAGCGCTGTCGATGTTTGCGCGCAACGACACCGAGCCCGCATTGATTGGCGGTTTGGCGGTAGTTGCGCATCAGGTGGTGCGTGCCACCCAGGATGTGGATTTTCTGCTGGAGGCCGAAGCGGCAGACAGGGTGCATGATGCGCTGCTGGATTTAGGCTACCAGTGCCTTTACCGCAGTGAAGACGCCGCCAATTATGTTCGCGCAGCAGAAGGGCTGGACTTGCTTTACGCGCACCGCCCCCTTGCGCGCCGCCTGCTGGCCCAGGCATCAGAGCGTGAGACCCCGATGGGCCGTATGCGCATCATCAGTGTCGAAGGGTTGATAGGTTTCAAACTACAGGGCTTTGTGAACGATGCAACGCGAACGCGCGATCTTGACGACATTCGGGCACTGTTGAAAGTTCACCGTACATCACTCAACATGGATGAGTTGAATGAATACTTTGCCCTATTCGACAAACCAGAACTGCTCAATGAACTCCTCGATGAACTTCCCAGCTAGCATCGATACATCGGCTGGAACGACATCAAACAGCGGCGATGCAGGTGCAGTGTTGGCGCGCGAAGCGGGTGTGCCTTTTCAGCCGCAGTCGGGCACGACGTCTGGTGTCGATCCCTTCGCCCAATGGTTGAGCCTGATGGAAGTTGTGCAAATGCTTTGCCCTGTGTGGCCCGTGCGTGACAGGCCCATGCAGGGCGAACATTGGCAACTTTAACAATGGCCGAAGCATTGGCAAACCCTCGAAACCGCTGTTTTTGACCTCTCTCGACGCGTTTTTACCTTTAATTTAGGACTCCGAGCCAATAGATACGTGCACGAGCAGCTATTTATTCAATAGCAGTCTTTATGGCAGCGGGCTTAGACCGAGCTCTTTAAGGAACTCGTTGTGCTTTTGCTTTGCAGTCGCAATAGCTTTCTCAATCTCCACTAGCTCGCCGTGCGTCGCCTTCAGGTCAATCTCTGTCTCGCCCACTGCTGTACTGATGTAGCGGGAAATGTTCAGGTTGAAATCATTCTTTTCAATCTCTGCCATTTCCACGCGGCGTGAATAGCGCGCCTCTTCTTTGCGAAACTGGTAAGTCTCGATGATCTTGGCAATGTGCTTCGGTGATAACAAGTTCTGCCGCTTGCCCTTGTCAAAATGCTCCGGTCCGCTGGCGTTGATGAACAGCTCGTCGTCGGGCTTCTTGCATTTTTTAAGCACCAAGATGCACACGGGGATGCCGGTGGAATAAAACAGGTTGGACGGTAGGCCAATTACCGTGTCGATGTGCCCATCCCTTAGCAACTTGGTGCGGATTCGCTCTTCCGCCCCGCCCCGGAAAAGCACGCCATGCGGCAAGATGATGGCCATCACACCTTCGTCTTTCAAAAAGTGAAAGCCATGCAGCAAAAAGGCAAAGTCCGCCGCCGACTTGGGCGCCAGGCCGTGGTTTTTAAAGCGTACGTCGTCCCCCATTGCCTCCGTCGGCTCCCAGCGATAGCTAAATGGCGGGTTGGCAACGATGGCGTCAAACGCGGGCTTTTTGGCCGGGTTCAGCTCACGCAGCGTGTCCCAGTCGTTCGTCAACGTGTCGCCGTGAAAGATTTCAAACTCGGTGTCCTTCACCCCATGCAGCAGCATGTTCATGCGCGCCAGGTTGTAGGTGGTGATGTTCTTTTCTTGCCCGTAAATTCTGTCAATGGTGCCGCCAGCCTCCTTGGTCTTTTTGCGCACGTTCAGCAGCAGCGAGCCCGAGCCACAGGCAAAGTCCATCACACTATCCAGACGCAGTTTTACGCCTGTCTTGGGCTCCTGGCTGTCCAGCGTCACGATGGCTGAGAGGATGTCCGAGATTTGCTGCGGCGTATAAAACTCGCCCGCCTTTTTACCTGAGCCCGCAGCAAACTGGCCAATCAGGTATTCATAGGCGTCACCCAGCGTGTCCAACTTGTCAGAGAACTCCGCGAGCCCATCGGCAATTTTTTTGATGATGTTGCACAGCTTGGCGTTGCGCTCTGGGTAGCCTTTGCCCAGTTTGGACGAACCCAGGTCAATTTCAGAAAACAAGCCCTGAAACGTGCTCTCAAAAGACTCGGTCTCGATATATTTGAAGCCCGCTTGCAGCGTGTTGAGTAGCTCATCACTTTGGGTGCGGGCCATATTGGCAATGCTGCTCCACAAGTGCTGCGGCTGCACCACGTAGTGCACCTTGCGGCGCATTTGCTTTTCAAACGCCGTCACATCAGCCGGGTTGTTGGCGTACCACAGCGCCAGCGGCACGGGGCGCGCATTGCTGTCATCCTTTTTTTCTAACTTGGGGTAGTCACTGCCCAGCTCCTTCTTGGCCGCTGCCTCGTAGTTGTAAGACAGGTAGCGCAAGAACAGGAAGGACAGCATGTAGTCGCGGAAATCGTCCGCATCAATGGCCCCGCGCAGTTGGTCGGCAATGGCCCAAAGGGTGCTGCCTAATTTTTTTTGGTTTTGTTCAGTCATGAGTTACAAATCCTCTACCCGGTATTCGCTATAGCCTTCGTAGTAGTAACTCACGTCAATGCCTTTCATATACAGCTCGCGGTCATTAACTTTGTCAGTCAAGGCACTTTTGAGCAGATGTTTGATTTCCAAGTCTTTGACAACGCTGCGCTCCATGGCCGACAAATACTCGGCTTTATCCACCGCGTTCCAGTCAATGACCTGTTGGAGTTCTTTTTTCAGTATCAAGTCCAGCCAAATGCGCGTGGCGCGTCCATTGCCTTCGCGAAACGGATGGACAACGTTCATTTCTACGTATTTTTCAATGATCTGGTCAAAATTCTGCTGCGGCATGGCGCTGATGTGGCTCAACGACTGCTCTAAGTACATGACAGGTGCAAATCGAAAATTGCCTTTGGCCAAGTTCACGTCACGTATCTGCCCGGCAAACGCATACACCTCACCAAACAGATAAGCATGAATGTTTGCCAAGCCTGCAAAGGTGCCAACTTCGACTTGCGTAATGTCACCGCTTTCAAACAACTGCTTGGCTTTTTGCTTGCTCAGTTTTTCTTCTGCCCGGTTGAGCTCGACCTGGCCTGTCAGATTAAGTTTGTTGTCTAAGACCATGGTGTGTCCTTTGCGGTAACGGTAAATCGTTTTTGGGGTGTCATGGTTTGGGGCGGTTTTTAATCGTGCTTTCCATCGCCTTCAATTCGGCCTCATCCTGCGCGTCGGCCGCGCGGGCTTCCTCTAGCTTGCGGCGTTGGTCAAAGTCCAGATACAGCGGCTCCAGCTTTTGTGCCATGCGGGCGTGGCTAACCGAACCGGCACCGCTGAGCAGTGGAAAGCCGTTGGACACGACGATCTGCCCCACGTTGTCTCGCCAGAAATTCATGCTGGTGATGGTCTGCCGCTTGGCGCGCAGCTCCGCCGTTTCCAGGAAGATGACCACCAGCCGATTCAGGGTGTCGACTTCGTCCTCGGTCAGGTAGTTTTTGGCAACCACAATGTCCTGCTTGCGCACCAGGGCACCTTTCCAGCTAAGTAATCCGAAGTGAGGGTCGGCGGGGTTGGCGCGGCTGACGATCAGCTCCGCTGCCGTCTTTTGTGTCACCGCGTAGAGCAGCAGGTTTTGCACCGTGGCAAAAAACGTCTGTGTCGTGTGATCTGACTTGTCGTAGTCCGCTGCCAGCGCAAACAGGTCGCGCACCTTCTGGT